>NZ_DAOUBI010000077.1:0-12671 GCF_034432675.1 Chloroflexus sp.
AAGTACGCACAGGATTACCAGGCCGCATTCGGCGATGCTGCGCCGGCCTTCTCAGCTCAGGCGTATGATGCGACCAACATCTGCGCTGCCGGTATTCTCTCCGCAGCAGTTGCAGCCGGTGGTAAACCAACTCGCGCCCAGGTTGTGCAGGCCATCCGCGACCTTCCACCCTTCCCTGGTATTACCGGTACATATGACTTCAACACCAAGGGCGATCCCACTGTCGCTACCTATTTCGTGCTGAAGGTCAACGCGGCTGATTGGAATCAGAACGAACTGATTAGCCGCCTTGAAATTGCGCCACCGCAATAAGCAATAGGTTGTTCGCGTTGCAGTGCGCGAGAATTGACTTCTCGCGCACCTGTCTAATCATTTATTCGGGAGTTTTCATGGCTGTCGATGCAACGGTTACCCCCACAACTGCACGCCGATCTCTCGGTGAGGTATTTGGGGTTGTCTTTGGCCCTATCGGGCAATTGCTGGCCTTCATCGTCGGAAGTGCCGCTGCACTATCACTGATCGTTGTTCTGCTTGCCCTAATACTATCCCCCACCCAGCCTGACATCATGCAACGGGTGGTAATCATTCTGCCGCAAGTGCTCATTGATGGGCTGGTTCGCGGCTTCCTCTTCGCCACCATCGCCCTTGGCTACACGATGGTCTACGGCGTGCTTGAATTCATCAATTTTGCCCACGGTGAAATCTTCATGATTGGTGGCGTCGTTGGTGCCACTGTGAGTTTTATTCTGGTAAGCTCTGGCACGCTGGCAAGTGTACCGCCGCTGGTTTTCGTGTTGCTGGTTGTGTTGATCGCCATGGCCTTTTGCGGCACCCTCGCCGTTACCATCGAGCGGATTGCATACCGTCCGCTTCGTAATGCGCCCCGGCTGGTACCGTTGATCTCGGCTATCGGCATGTCACTCATCCTGCAAGACCTTGCCCGCCTGGTAATGACCAACAGTCCCCTGGGTTTTAATGCCCGTTACCAAACTCCTGATTTCGGACAGCCGATTCGCCTGTTTGAAATGCAGATCGGCGAACGGGGTGTATCGGTTATTCTGAGTCCGCGCGATTTGATCTTCATTGTCGCGGCCACCCTCATGCTGATCGTTCTGAATTATGTCGTAAATGCCACGAAACTGGGCAAGGCGATCCGGGCCACCGCTCAGGATATGCCAACGGCGAGTCTAATGGGTATTGATGTTAATCGGATCATTGCGCTTACCTTCTTGATCGGTGGAGCACTTGGAGGTGCTGCCGGTGCATTGTTTGGTTTGCGCATTGGGACCGTGAATCCATATATGGGTTTGATCCCCGGTCTGAAAGCATTTACTGCTGCTGTGTTAGGTGGTATCGGCAATATTACCGGCGCAATGGTCGGCGGTATTGTGCTCGGTTTTCTTGAGGCTTTTGTTGCGGCGTACCTCGCTATCTTTACCAACGGTAATTTCTCAGGTGCGGCTTATGCCGATATTGCCGCGTTTAGTATCCTGATCTTGCTATTAATTTTTCGGCCTTCCGGTCTGCTCGGTGAGGCGACAACACAGAAGGTGTAAGCAGTATGACTACGAGCACTTCACCGCAGAGCCTGTGGCAGCGCGTAACGACTTCTCTGAGCAGTGGGCCAACCGCATACGCATTTCTGGTTTTCTACGTGCTCGTCTGCTCTTTCCTGCTCTTGACCAATCCGCGCACCGAATTGAGCACCGACATCGTGTTCGTGCTCTTTATGTTGTCGATGCTGGTAGCGTATCGCTCGCGGGTTGCCGGTTGGTTCAAGGTGGTACTGGGGGTGTTTGCTCTTGGTATCGTTTTACCGTACTTCGGTACCCTCAACCCGTTTTACATTGATGTCGCAACTCAGGCCGGTATCTTCACGGCACTGGCTCTGGGATTGAACGTTGTCGTCGGCTTTGCCGGCCTCCTTGACCTCGGCTATGTCGCGTTCTTTGCGGTGGGTGCGTATGCCTGGGCGATCTTTAGCACCCCACAGATCAGCGAGATTAATCCGGCCTGGAGTCCGGTCGATCCGATCATGTTCTATCTGTTTCTGATTATCGGCCTCATCCTCGGTTTGATCACCGGTGTCTTGCTTGGTTTACCGGTGTTGCGTCTCCGCGGTGATTATCTGGCTATTGTAACCCTGGGTTTTGGCGAGGTGATTCGAGTTATCGCCAACAACCTGGATCGACCGGTAAATGTGACCAATGGCTCACAAGGCATTCGTGACATCGAGCGGCCCCCGCTCGTGCTGGTTGATCTGGTGCGAAACCTTGGTGTTGTTGCCGACGATAATCGCCTGTATCAGCTCTTCTTCTACTACCTGGTTCTGATCATTCTGTTGCTCACCGTGATCGTCGTAGCTCGCCTGAAGAATTCACGGATTGGGCGGGCGTGGGAAGCGATTCGTGAAGACGAGGTAGCAGCAGTTGCGCAGGGTATCCCACGGGTACGCATGAAACTGCTGGCGTTCGCGATTGGCGCATCGTTTGCCGGTGTCATGGGGGTGGTCTTCGCCTCGAAGCAGCTTTTTATCAATCCACCAACCTTTGACTTGCTGCGCTCCATCAATATCCTGGTAATGGTTATCCTCGGTGGTATGGGTTCCATTCCTGGGGCAATGCTCGGTGCAATCATTGTAACGATGCTCGATTTGCAGATCTTGCCCCGCACGGCTGCTGTGATCCGCGAAGCCCAGGCTGCCGGTTTACCCATCCCGCGCCAGTTCGATCCTACTCAGTATCAGCGACTCTTCTTTGGGCTGTTGCTGGTGGTTATGATGATCTTCCGTCCTGAAGGATTGTGGCCTGACGAGCGCCGGCGCGAAGAGCAGCACGAGGTCGAAGTGACTGAAGAGGAGTTTGAGGCCGACAAGTCGGTGGCACCAACCGGTGCCGATATGGGGAGATAGCCATGGCGCTTTTAGAGGCTTCTAATATTACGAAAGTCTTCGGTGGTCTGGTGGCGGTTAACGATGTAACCTTCACTGTTGAACCGGGGAGCATCGTCAGTGTGATCGGCCCAAATGGTGCCGGTAAGACAACGTTCTTTAATGTGCTGACCGGAATCTACAAGCCAGACAAGGGGCGCGTGATATTTGCCGGCCAGGACATTACCGGCTGGCGATCGGATCAGATCGCTGCGTTGGGAATGCGGCGAACCTTCCAGAATATTCGCCTCTTCAATAACATGACTGTCCTGGAGAACGTGCTCATCGGCATGCACGTTCATTTGCAGGCTTCAATCTGGAGTATCATCTTCCGTGCCCGCAATATGTTGCGGGAAGAAGCAAAGGCTCGCAACAAGGCGATTGAGTTGCTCGAATTTGTAGGTATCGCCGAAAAACGAGACGAGCTGGCCAAAAATTTGCCCTACGGCGACCAGCGTCGGCTTGAGATTGCCCGTGCGCTGGCCGGCGATCCTAAAATTATCCTGCTCGATGAGCCGACCGCTGGTATGAATCCGCACGAGACGGCCGAAGCAACTCAACTGATCCGTCGCTTGCGTGATGAGCGCGGCATTACCGTGATCTTGATTGAGCACGATATGCGGTTGGTGATGTCTATTTCAGAGCGAATCTCGGTACTCGACTATGGCAGCAAGATTGCCGAAGGTGATGTGCAGGCAATCCGTACCAATCCTCGCGTCATTGAAGCGTATCTCGGTAAAGGTGCTGCCGCCGGTCACGCAGCCTGATACAGATTACACAGGTAGCTGTGGCACAGGATGCGTAGTTGTCCATGAAAAAACCATACAGATATGATCTGTGTAGTGCAGCGTGTCTTGTGAGTAACCACAGCTTAGGATTGAGGAAGTTATGGCGCTGCTGGAATTGCAGAATGTTCACACCTATTATGGCAAAATTCATGCCCTGAAGGGCATCTCAATGCGGGTTGATCCCGGGGAAATCGTTACCCTGATTGGCTCGAATGGTGCTGGTAAAAGTACTACTCTGCGCACCATTTCCGGCTTGCTGAAGCCGCGCCAGGGCCAGATTACGTTCAAAGGACAACGCATTGACACATTGCCACCCCACCAGATCGTGAAATTGGGAATTGCACAGTCGCCAGAGGGACGGCGAATTTTTCCGCGCCTTACGGTGTTGGAAAACCTGGAAATGGGTGCGTTTCTCTATAACACACGTAGCCCTGAATACCAGGCCGATCTTGATCGGGTATTGACACTCTTCCCCCGTCTGCGCGAACGAGTCAGTCAAAAAGGTGGCACCCTGTCAGGTGGTGAGCAGCAAATGCTGGCGATTGGCCGGGCACTGATGACCCGACCACAGGTCCTGCTTCTCGACGAACCTTCGATGGGTCTGGCCCCAGTGCTCGTCGAGCAAATCTTCGAGATTATTCAGACGATTAATCAGCAAGGCACGACGGTCTTACTCGTAGAACAAAATGCGTTGCAAGCGCTCTCTATCGCCCACCGCGGCTATGTGTTACAGAGCGGTGAACTCGTGTTAGAGGATACGGCAACGAATTTGCGTAATAACGAGATGGTGCAGAAGGCGTATCTGGGTTTGGAATAAGGTAATATTCGCTAACACTACGAGGCCCGACACCCGGCGTGACTATACGGTTACGCCGGGTATTTTATCACTGCACAGATGGTGGTACCGCTGACTGTTAACGTGAATAAATATCATATCACATCCAAGTGTATGCCGGTGACGACCGCGGATACGGAGAAGAGCGGTGTTTCTGCCGCACACGCTGTGGTATCACTCGCCAGCGTAGATACACTTTCCTGGCCGGGTTGCCCGTGGCACATGGTTTGGTGTGCGGAAGCCATGCGTCCATATCCACCGTGCATATTGGTAGACATGGGACGTAGCACGTACCTGTGCCGGTCCGCTACCCTGGTGCAGAAGATGCATGAGTTTGGGCTGGAAGCCCACCCCACGGGAAACTGCCGGTGCATCGTGGACAACATCGCAAACCGTCGTGCAGGGGCCGGGCTGACCAATGTATTGATGACCTCGACGATGATGCACGCGGTATTGATCAAGATTTGATACTGCGTCTAACGGTCGCATGACCTCAAATAAAAATCCCTGGTTTTACAACCAGGGAAACTGGAGCGGGAGACGGGACTCGAACCCGCGACATTGTGCTTGGGAAGCACACACTCTACCAACTGAGTTACTCCCGCATTTCATCAGTACACTAAAGTATAGCATGTTCATCGTTGTCTGTCAATCAGGGTTCCATTCGATACCCGACTCCCCATTCGGTTAACAAAAGCTGGGGCTGGCGTGGATCGATCTCAATCTTGCGCCGCAAATGCCAGACATATACCTTGAGATAATCGTTATCGCGCATCGGCTCACTACCCCATACGGCCCGTAGCAATTGTTCGTGCGTTACAACCTCACCAGCACGCTCAGCCAGTACCAGAAGCAATTGATACTCGGTCGGGGTGAGATCAACCAGTTCACCCCGTACACGTACTTCTCGTTTCCGCTGATCAATGCTTATCAGGTTATTGCCAACCATGAGTGGGCGACTGGTTGCAGGTACTCGCCGTAGTAAAGCACGAATCCGGGCCAGCAGTTCGTCGTAATTGAAAGGTTTGGTCACATAATCATCGGCACCCTGATTAAGTCCGGTAATAGTATCTTCGGGCATTGTCCTGGCAGTCAGCATCAAAATGGGTAATGAGGCAAATTCACGCACCTTTTGACAGACCGTCAACCCATCGAGGTCAGGCAGCATAATATCGAGAATGACCAGGTCAGGTCGTTGCTGACGGATAATCTTAATTGCTTCCAGACCACTGATGGTCTGGATAACGCGATACCCTTCCTGCTCAAGGCAGACCCGGATCAATTCCTGCAAACCACTGTCATCTTCAACGACCAGAATAGTCTCTGATTGATCCATACAGGTTCTCCATGGTTACAACCCGCAATACCGACCAATCACTGTGATGTTTGACCACCACCCGCTGCTCGCAATTCGCTAAAGCGAGCGGTAACGTCATCGAGGGTCAGTTCACCGATATGAACGTAGCGAATCTGTCCATCAGGCGTAATAAAGAAGCTGGTGGGCAAAGGAAAGACCCGATACGCTTCGGTAATCGTACCCTCGGTATCAAGTGCTATCGGGTATGTAACACCGTACTGCGCTAGAAACGCAGCCACATCGGCAATCGTTTGTCCATTTACCAGCTCATCATCGGTGAGGTTCACCCCGATGACCATCAAGCCCTGGTTAGAAAACTGCTCATACGCTTGCTGCAAAGCCGGTAACTCCCGCTTGCACGGTTCGCACCAGGTTCCCCAAAAATTCAGGAGGACGACTTTTCCCCGATATTGAGACAGCTCTATCGTACCACCACGCAATTCAGGGGCTGTAAAGTTAGGTGCTGGACGATTAACCTCACCCATCGCCTGGCCGGTAAGTGTCTCCCGATTCGTGAATATCCACACACCTGCGACTACAACGACAGCTATGAATGAAAAAGTGAACACGCTTAGCCATTCACGCCGGCTCAGCTCACGACGTACCGGCCGACTTGTAGATGGTATCAGACCCTGACTGATGTCATATTGACGCCGACGTTCAGGATCACGTAACACGTGGTACGCTCGCTCGATGGTCTGTAGCCGCTCTTGCGCAACTGCCCGCAATTCATCATCGAGATCGACAAGCCGTTCCGGTGCGTAACGCTGTCGTTGTTCAGCATAAGCGGCATCAATCGTAACCTGATCGGCATCGGGAGTTATCCCCAACAGACTATAGTAATTTGGTCTGTTCATAGTTGACATTGTAGCATACCTTACCTGAAAAGCTATATGGTTTATTGACCATACTCGTCAATTAAAATTTGAGCTTGTAATTGCAATCCCGGAGCGACGCCCGGAATGGACAGGACAAGCTGCCACTGTTGAATCGCGCGCTCGGTTTGCGGTGGATCGACGGCAACCAGACAAATGCCATGCGAGAGCAAAACACGCGCATTTTGAGGTGCTGCCTGGAGTGCTTTCTCAGCCTCGCTCAGCCCTTCTGCTGCCCGCTGGGGATTGTTGGTATCAAGGCCGTAGTAGCACAGACTGGCAGCAATATCGGCGCGAATAACATCGTTACTAGGTTCCAGTTCAAGAGCCTTGCGATAGGCATCAACGGCCTCCAACCAGCGTGGAAGTCGCTCCTGGTATATTTGCTGCGCCTCGGCATTTCCATTCGTCAGTTGCTCACGTACAAATACCACACTGTCAAAGAGTGCATTACCAAGGTTAATCCAGGCATTCGGATTGTCGGGCACCTGGGTTGTGACTTGTTGAGCTGCAATCACTTGTCCCTCGAACTGATCGAGAATTTCGCGCAGGGTTGGTGTGGGAGGGACAATCGTTGCCACTGTTGTTGGTGCCGCAGGTGGTGGTGCAACCAGCGTTGTACTGATTAATGTGCCGAGCACGATACTAAAAGTTGTCGCCGCAACAACTAGGGACGGCAAGAGCCAGACCGGCTGTTGACGCTGCACGACTCGGCCACGAGCCACTGAAGGTTGTTGTGAGCGCGGGCTAAGATATGGCTGTGGATTAAAATCTGGTGGTCGCTCCTGACGACGGGCCGGCGGTAAGGGGCGAAAATCGATCAGATCATCGTCCATCTCGCCAACCGGAGACGTATCTGCTTTCCCTTCCGGCACCGGCAGTGAAGGGTTAACTTGCTCTTTCAGCAGTTGATCATACTCGGCACGTCGCCAGGGATCACCCAACACCTGATACGCGCGCTCGATCTCGTCACGCCGGCGACGTGCCAGTTCGATCAACTCATCAGCCGCCCCTTCCAGACGAGCAGGATCGTACCGTTCACGCAATCGTTCGTAGGCCGCACGAATGGCTTCGGCATCCGCCTTTGGATGAACTTGTAGGATTTCGTAGTAGTCAGCCATTGCTTTCCAACAACAATCGCGATTGGCGGCTCTTCGGTCTACCTGCCAATCGCGACCATACCTTACTCATTAGTCATTACACGCCACAACACATCAGATAGCTTGTAAACTGCCGTTCACGTTCGGCCAGCATGTTCCCGGATGCTTTGAGCACATTAATCCTGACCTCACAGGTTTAATCTCCAGCTCCTCGCCAGCCCAGTTGAGCCGCCAGTTCTGGCAATGCCTTGGGCAATCGTACTCGAGCACCAGCCAGCGCCAGACTACCTTCAAGGTAGCGCCGTACTAGTGCGATTGCGCCGCCGATCACCATCATGATAACACCTGTCCAGACCAGCACAACCAGCGGTTTGACGCTCACCGCAATGACAGCCTTGGCCGGCACCACCGGCAATTCATCGAGACCAGGGCCGCTACCTTCGAGGAGCACCATCCGATTAGTCGGATCAAGCTCTGCCAGACGCAGGATGTGGCCACCGGGTAGGGTGACCGGAATGAACTGCAACTCACCTTCATTCGTGGTCGGATTGGGGACAACTTCCACCCGCGGCTCAACCTCGAAGGTCTGGCCTTCATAAGTAACTTCGACACGGGCACCAACCTTCGCTTCACCACGCATCATTGCCTCGCGGTCGATATTAAAGCCGCGGAAGGTCAATGTGTATGGCCCCATCTGTGTACTTTGATCCACACCTAGTACCGGTCGCGAAGGATCACGTTCGGGATCATAACCTGCGGGTGAAATATAAAGGTCATGCCAGAGATAGCTATGGATTGAGGGCGTCTGCATTGTTGCGCCCATTCGTTGATTGAAATAGAGGTAGGGTTGAGCCGAGAAAGCACGAGAACCATCACTCACCGTGAGATCGAGCACACCACGCTGCTGGTCATCAAGTTGATAGCCGTTGAAGATAAACTCATAGCCAAACAATCGGGCCGACTCACCGGGGGATAGTGTCAGGCGGGTATCGGGAGTAGCGTAGGCCGAAGAGGCAACCATCCCAATCGCCATCACTGTAAAACCGAGGTGAGCGAGGTAACCGCCGATCCGCAACCAGCCACCACGCAAGGTACGGATAATCATCACCAGATTCGTTCCAAATGCGAAGACACCACCGGCAACATAAGCCAGGGAGAGCAGATCGCGCACATTGATAATCATGGCCACGACAGCCGCTACCACTGCGAACACTGCCGGCCAACGCAATGCCCGCAGGAGGTGGCTGAGATTAGCGTCGCGCCAGCCAAGGAGTGGCCCAACGATCAGCAACACGATTGCTACCACACCGAGCGGAGGTACTGTGCGCTGGTAGAAGGACGGGGCAAGTGAAAAACGGCCATCTTCAAATGGTTGCGCCTGCGGGTTCATCAGAGTGCCGTCATCAAGCTCGAAATAACGACCCATCCACTCTTGCAGCGTATGCCCCACCCCAGGAATAGCCGAAATGACCGGCATCGAGGTACCGATACCAACGACCAGCGCGGTCATGACAATGGTAATAATCGCCAGTACGAAGAAACTATCACGCGAGAAGAATTTGTCACTGAGTGGACGGGCAGGAATATCGTTCCAGCGGGCCAGCAACGAGACAATGGCAACCGCTAGCAAGAAAATCTGAAAGCCAACCAGTCCCTCAAAAATCCCTTCGGCGACAAATGAATGTACAGAGAAGTTAGCATAGACCCCACTGCGGGTCATAAAGGTAGCGTAGAACACCGTGATGTACGTTGCTACACCCAACACAAGGTTAGTCTTTCGCAAACCACCGTGCGTGCGTTGTACGAGCATGCCGTGGATCAGGGCAGTCAGAATAAGCCAGGGTACCAGCGACGAGTTTTCGACCGGATCCCAACCCCAATAGCCACCCCAGCCCAGCGTCTCATAAGCCCAGTAACCACCGAGCAAGAGCGCCAGCCCCAAAAAAGCCCAGGCCGACAATACCCAGGGCAAGGCCCGTTTCACCCAGGTATCGTAATCGCGACGCCACAACGCCGCCAACGCAAACGCAAAGGGTATCATGGACAGCGCATAGCCAACGAACAAGACTGGTGGGTGAATGATCATCCAGAAATTGTGCAAGAGCGGATTTAGACCGCGACCGTCACCTGGAGTGATTGCGACGCCGGTATTGGGATCGACCAGAGGCTGGAACGGATTGAGCACCAGCACAAACCCAATGATCGCTGCCTGGATCGCCATAATAACCATCAGCACATACGGCTCGAAATGTTTGGTGCGGCGCACCAGTAACGAGCTGGCAATTGCCCCCCATAGCAACCAGATCATAAAACTGCCTGGTTGACCGGCCCAACTTGCAGCAATCGTGAAGAAGAACTCCAGATCGCGGGAGCTATAGTTGTAGACGTAGTCCAGATCAAAGCGGCGGGCAAGAAACACTGTAATCAGCAGCGTCCACGACATCAACACACCGGCCAGCGCCGCATAGACGCCGAAACGGGCATAACCCAGCGCTACCCGCTGCCCGCGCACAACTAATCCATAACTGACAACAGCCAGTAGGGTCATTCCCAGGCTGGCCATTAGAAGGAACGTGCCAAGGAGATGCATAGCAGCTCTTTCTAGCGGTCAAAGCCAGTAGACGGTGAAAACTTTTTTACCAGCAGTGACCATGTTACGGCCATTGCTTTGCTTATGGCTTGGCCTGGTTCATTTCTTGATACTTCGACGGGCATTTCACCAGCAGATCGTCTGCCATGAATGCCTGCTCGGTCGGATCGTAGCGGCCAATAGCAACAATGCTAATCGCCTGCTCAAAATTTGCCGGTCGCGGATCATCCGAGATGACTTTGATCAGTTTCCCATTCTCATCTTGCAGCATAAAGGTAAACCGACCCCTTTCGTCCATCTCACCGGTACTGCCTAGGAATCCGGCCAACTGAACACTACGTGTGCTGCTCATCGCCTCGTCTACACTGGTGGTGTAGGCACGGAAGCCATCCTGGAAGCCAAAAAAGCCATAGACAACTGCCAGCAAAATAATTCCTAGACCAACAACGTGCAGTAGCTTAATAGCGACACCACGACGCACTGGAGTAGTTGCAACAGCCATATCTTCCTCGCCAAATATTTCAACGGCGCTCAACCGGCTCGTCAGGAACACCGGTTTCACGCACCCGACTCACCTCAGCCACCGGTGGTAACGGTTCCGAGCGCTCTTGCCCACGTTCCAACTCACGTTTTAACGCACGTGCAGTAGCATCGATCCGCCAGAGATAGATAAAGATCGTGATCCAGACCAACAACACAGCGGCTGTCGCTACATAAATTGCTGCGCTATCCATGGGTTAGGCCCTCCGCTGGGCAAGTGCCCATTGTAAGTTTAGTACCTGTGAATGTATCTGCAACATCCAGAAAAAGAGTGCGGTAAAGCCCAGATTTGCCGCTATGAAGACGTAAAGTGTGCGGCGATTCTCTAGCAAGTTGGTGCCGGGGGCTTCCATGTTTAACCGCACCGCACCGGTGGCCTCATTATACTCTTCAAGGCCAAGTTGGAAACGCGAACCAGGAAACTCTGGCCGGGCAGCCATCCCACCATCAACTAGATCGAGACTGGGGTAGAGAATCGCTTCGCTTTGCAAACCCGGTGTGCTCACCTTCACTTCCGCCACCAGCAGATTACCCTGCCGCTCAAGGCCGAGCAACTGCACCTTCTGATCACCAATTAGCCCAACCTTGCCCACTTCCAGGACAACACCGTCACAATTGCTGCCCTGAATAAAGGCACAATTGGGATGCAACGTACTATCGGCGATCCGTGGCGCGACAAAGAAGAGGAACGGCATCGTAACAAATGCAAAGAGTGAATAGACAGCGCTGAGCTGACGACGCCGGTCAGCATCGTCAATAGCTGCGCGCAAGGCGAAGAGCGCCGCGTAGATGAGAAGAAGGACAAAGATCGATGTTTGGCGGGGATCCCAATTCCAGAAAATCCCCCATGCTACTTGTGAGAAGACCATGCCGGTGATAGTGGCCAGGAACGTGAAGAGAAGGCCTGCCTCGGCTGCTGCTACCGCGATATGATCATCACGCTCACGACGCCGCCAGAGGTAGAGGCCACTAAAGATGGCTGAGATTGTAAAGGCAATCACACTAACCCAGGCGGTGGGTACGTGGACAATAACAATGCGACCGGCATCTCCCAACCCCTCATATTGGGGAACTATCAGGAAGGTGGCGATCATTACGCCGGCCATCCACAAACCGATCCCAAATTTTGCCATCTGTGCCAGCCGTTGCGTCATGGCAAGCTGCTTTCTAGCCCTACGGGTGGTAGCCTATTCCTACTTTGATCATTATACAACGTTGTTGCTTAAAGAAACAAGGAACATGAGTTCCAGTTGCGTTGCCAGGACCAAAATCTGCCCTAGTGTTGCATTGTCATTACTGTCATTACTATGACAGCACTATTGTTGGGATATTTTAACAGTTCTAAAGTATTGTATCATGACTACCGTCGAAAGCATTGTATCATGACTACTGTTAATGGTGATAGCAGATCACCTCTCTTCCATCAGATCGTGCCGCTATCGCCATCATAGCGATTGGAAAGGTTTCTTGCTATCTCGTGGCGGTACATTCCAGAATGGGCAGCTTTCGATAGCACACCTGATTTGCAATTCTGGCAACAGATCTATCAATAAAACACATCTCATAAAGCTGTGCGGTCAGGCTAGAACTTATTTCATAAAAAGTTGTACTGTCGCGCTCGAATAACCATCTCCGGTGCCATCACGCGCTGGATTGG
>NZ_DAOUBI010000078.1:0-17258 GCF_034432675.1 Chloroflexus sp.
CGCGCTCGAAACTGGCCGACTTGTTGAGACAAACCGGACGTATTGACGAGGCGGTTGAGCAACTACTTCAGGTAGCAAATACCTATTTTCGGCTTGGACAGACCAATAAAGCGCTGGAAGAGTTTCGGCGTTTGCTGCAATGGGCACCAAAACATCGGGAAGTGCATGCACAGTACGGTCTGGCCCTGCTGAAACTCGAACGGTTTGAAGCTGCCCTCGATGAGTTTCGGCAGGCGCTGGAATTGGGTTCTCCCGATGACCCCGTCGCACTGGCGCGATTGAATATCACGCTGGCGTTGATGGGTGAGCAACCCGCTGTTATTTGGGACTCGCTGGCGACGGTGCTGGCCCAATTGAAAAAACAGCCAGGCGAGTTTGCCGCTGTGCAGGCAGAGTATCGTGCGGCCTTCTTAATTGAGGATCGCGCTCTGCTGCACTACATGCTGGCAATTATTCAGCAACAGCACGAACAACACAATATGGCCTTACTGGAGCTGGATCAGGTACAAGCCTTACTGGCGAGTGAACCCGATCCGATGCTCCCGCCGGCCCTGGTTTATCAGGCAACTGCCGATAGTTATATTGCGCTTGGAAAGGCAGAAGAAGCGCTTGAACAACTCCGCCGTGGTCAGGCTGTTGCCGACCAGATTTCCCCCAATCCAACGTTACGCCATCCTTTTGCAATCCCGCCCTCACGTGCCGATCTGGTGCGACGAATGGCCGAAGCTTATGCGGTGAGTGACGATCTGGTCGGTGCTGAGCAGGCGCTGGTAGAGGCGAAGCGATTGTTGCCTTACGATCGTGCGATCTACACCAAACTGGCAGAAGTCTATTTCCGGCAGGGAAAACTGGCCGAGGCGCTTGCGCAGCTTGACGAAATGGCTACCTATTACGAGGAACGGCAACAGCTTGATCGGGCGATTGAAATGCTCGAATATGCGGTACGGCTGGCGCCGAATCATATCGGCATGGGTAGTCGCCTGGCTCGCATGCAACTGCGCCGTGGCTATCTCGATCAAGGACTGACCGGCCTGGTACGGGTGAGTGAATTACAAAAGCGGGCCGGTCAACTAAAAGATGCGGTCGCCTCGTTGCAGGAAGTTGCCCAGACCTACTGGATGCTCAGCGATCACGAGCGGGCGCGGGAGATGTATGATCGGATTGTTCAGATCGCACCGAACGACATTGATGCCCGTCAATGGCTGGCCCTCATGCATACGCTGGCCCGTCGCACAAAAGAGGCTATCAGCGAGAAGAAGCAGATTGCCCGTATCTTTGCCCAACAACGCGATTACGATAATGCTATCGCTGAACTACATCAGATCATTGGGCTTGATCAACAAGACCTGGAAGCCTACTACATGCTCTACGATATGCTGATGCGACGTGAGGAATACGGCCAGGCCAGCCAGCTCTGCCGGCGAATGCTGAAGATGCCGGGAATCGAAGCAGAACGGGTAGAAGCTATGTTAAGTGCCGCCAATCGTATGTTAGAGCAACGTAAGTCGGCGCCGCCACAGAGTTAACAATGATAGAGCTTGAGCGTCTCTGGACGCGGTTAAATCCGCTTACCTCACCATTCGCGCTGATCGACATTTTCATTGTTACAGCCTTCTTTTACTGGCTGTTGGGCATTGTGCGCGGCACGCGCGCTGTCCAGTTGCTGCGCGGGGTTGGTATTTTGCTGGCTATCGCTTTTCTGATGCCTGCTATCGCCAGTGATCGGCTTACGCTCCTCACCTGGTTGATCGTGAATGTCATCTCGCCGGCATTGATCGTTGCTATTCCCGTTCTTTTCCAGCCAGAGTTGCGACGGGCGCTAGAGAGCCTCGGTCGGTCGAGCGATCTCTTCGGGCGACCGTTTGGTGGTGCCAATCGCTCTGAGCTGTTGGAGACGATTACGGTGATCAGTCGCGCAGCAGCCCAGCTCTCGCAGCAGGGGGTTGGGGCGCTGATTGTGATTGAACGTCGCACCCAGTTGCAGGAATTTGCCGACCGTGGTGTGATTCTCGACTCGCGTATTTCCACGCCGCTTTTACTCAATATTTTCTTTCCCAACTCACCCTTGCACGATATGGCAGTAATCATTCGCGGGAATCGGATTCTGGCTGCCAATGTTGTGCTACCGCTTAGCGAAGATATTTCCGGGCCACGACGGTACGGTACGCGCCACCGTGCGGCCAAGGGAATTACCGAGCAGACTGATGCACTGGCCGTCGTTGTCTCAGAAGAGACCGGTGCTATCTCGCTCGTCAGTGATGGCCGCATGGTGAGCTATTTAACCGAGACGCGGCTGCGGACAATGCTGGCCGATCTGATGCAGGTGCCGGTTGAGAAAGAAGCGAAGAGGGCGGCATGAATGGTGTGCGTTCAATTGTGTTGCGGGCGTTCCTGGCCTTTGGTCTGAGCTTTGCCCTCTGGTTGTTTGTTTCTTTCAGCGAGAATCCTGAAGAGACGGCCCGTTTCGAGGACCTCACGCTCCAGATCGTTGGCCTGGCTGAAGATATGGTGATCGTTGATGCGAATGGGTTGCCGACAACCTCATTTCCGCTCGTTGACGTCACTCTCCGCACTGATCGCCGACAGCGCTCGGAGTTACGTCCGGTTGATATCCGGGTTGTGGCCGATCTGAGTAATCTCGGTCCCGGTGATCACCTGGTGCCGATCAATGTTCAACCAACGCGCAGTAATCTCTCGTTCAGTGTGCCGGCGGGAGGGATCGAACCGTCTACAATTGGTATACGTATCGAGCCGGTAGAAACTGTGACCGTTCCCATTCGTCTTGAAATCGTCGGTTCGCCACCGTTTAGTTTCGAGCGCGGCGATCCAGAGATACGCTACAACGGTAATTTGATTGACACCGTAACGGTGAGTGGTCCGCAAAGTCGGGTTGTGCGGGTGGCGGCGGTGCGGACTGTGGCCAATATCGCGCAACTTCGCGCATCGTATGTTGCACCGTTGAACCTGACGCCGGTTGACAACAATAATCAGTCGGTTGAAGGGGTGCAGGTTCGACCGGCAACGGTGACTGTCGTGATCCCGATTAATCCGGTCGTTGGTCTGCGGCTGGTGCCGGTTTCGCCGATTGTCATCGGCTCACCGGCGCCGGGATTTGCCGTTACCGATATCAAGGTTGATCCGCCATTAATCACCCTTACCGGTAGTTCTGGCCCGCTTGACGCGATCAACCTGTTGCAGACAGAAGCTATCGATATCGCCAACGCCCGTGAGACGGTGGTGCGCATTGTACCGTTAATCATCCCGACCGGTACTTCTCCGGCTCAGGGCGAGTCGAACGCTGTGCGGGTAACGGTTGAGATCACGCCAATTACCTTGCCATTTCAGGTCCGCTTACCGGTCGAGATTGTGATCGACGGTTTAGAAAATGGTCTCCTTGTCACCGTGTCACCAGAGGTCGTTGAGATAACCTTCGCCGGTACCAGTACCCAACTGAATGCCCTGGCGGCGATGCCGCTGGAAGCTACCATTAACGTCAGCGGACTTGCTCCTGGTGCCTATCAGTTCTCTGTCCAACCCCTGCTGCCTGATGGAGTCAGCATCGTGGGTGAAGCACCAACCGTGACAGTGGTGATTATCCCAGAGCCGACGCCCACCCCGACCACATCACCCTCTCCCGAACCGTCACCGGAAGTCGAGCCGACACCAACCCCAGACGGTGGTTAGGCGATCAGGGTAATCTATCAGTCGTCAGAACCCGATGTTGCATCGAGGGTGGAGGCAATACTTCTGCACCGGTTCATCTCTGTGACTAGAGTGGGATAGGTTACGGTGAGCCGGCCACTTCGCGCTACCAGGCGTAGACCTGCACCGTCTGACAGATCAGACTTCTAGCATGGCAATTGCCACCGTTGGGGAGAAGCGCTATACTGAACACACCGTAGATGCCTGGGGAATGCGCCGGTATTGGCGGATAACGATGGAGCAAAGCGCTGGTAACTATCGCCAGTTGTTGTGCTAAACACGTTTAGAGCATCTACAAAGCGGAGAATCTGTTCGCTTCTCGCGAACAGTGGTTATTCAGTATAGAACAGTCTGAAACAATGACACAATTGGAACAAGCGCATGCTCTGCCGGAAGCCCATGACTCAATCGTTTTTGCTATGCTCTTCGGTTCGCTGGCGAGAAATACAGCGCACCCCTGGAGCGATGCAGATATTGGTATCTACGTTACCTGTCCCTGGTCACTCCTGGAAACAGGAAAACTCGCTGCTTCCCTGGAGACAGCGCTCGGTCGAACCGTTGATCTATGTGTGCTAAACGTGGCGCTTGAACGTAATCCCCTGCTCGCCTACCGGGTTATTGCCGAGGGGAGACTGTTGTTTTGTCGAGACTCTGACATCTTTGCTGATGTTAAGGCCAGGATTATCTTGCACTATCTGGATACATCCTTTCTACGGACGATGGTGATGAATGCCTTTCGTGAGCGTCTGGAGAGCGGGCAGTTCGGCAAGGGGGGATGATCGTTAGAACGAAGATGACTTCGCCGTACTGTCACCACCATATCCGCACACCGGTGCGTGAGGCGTCTCGCTGTGATCTGCCGTCAAAGAGACTCCTGCGAAACACCGCTAACCGAATGAGCGCATGGGCAAGGATGGTGGGTTCGTGAGCGTTCAGTGACCTGGCGACTCGCGATACTGAACCCCGGTTTCGTCATTCGCTACCGCCACCCGCTGCCGGCGGGCGACGAGTACACTCCCCGCCGTGATCAGCAGAAACACCACAATACTCACCGCATTCAACATCCCACCCCAGCGCCGTAGTTCGATCACCATCAGCAGATCACCGAACACACGTAGCACCAGTGAGAGGTGTAATAATCCCAGGGGCAGATAACTCCAATTGCTAAAGTGCAACGGCACCTTCAGCAGAGCGGGAATGATGATCGGAGCATGGCCAAAAATCATCGCAGAGACAAAGCCGACAAAGACGCTGTGCAGGATGGCATCGTAAAGAAAGCCACCATAGACTCCGCCGACCACCACCATCAGCAGGCCACCAATTGCCAGCCACGCACTGCCTGAGAGCATACAGGTTGCGCTGAAGCGGGGTAATCCAGGCCGGCGAATCGTCCGGCGTCCGATGTCATAGGCTAATAACCACAACCCACTGCCCAGTAAGCCGAGGCCGGCAATGCGCGAGCTATTGACATAATCAAACAATGACCATAACAGCCCCAACCAGATCAACCCGACACTCAGACTAAAGCTCCAGAACGCATGAACCGGCAACTGGCGCAGCCTGCCCAGTTCCAGCCGTTCACCGAAGATGGTCAGGGTCAGAAAGCCGATCCACCAGAGTGAGGCCAGCGCTAAAGGTTTGCCACTAAGCCAGATCAGGTTACCGCCGAACCACGCCAGCCCACCGAGCGCCATCGTAATCAGGAAATGAGCCGGTTGGCGCTTGAGCAGGGTGGCAAAGATGATGAGCAGGCCAAAACTGCCGCTACTGATAAGCAACGTAGCGAGGGGAGTCGGCAATCCCAGCAGTAATCCCAATCCACCGCTGAGGGTCAACAGTGGCCCGGCAAAAGCCCAGGGGCGCCCAATCGCTACCGCCCGTTCCAGCCCAATGACTGTACCGAGCATGCCGCCAACGAAAAGCTGACCATGGAGCGCAGCCAGCGCGATGGGTGAGAAGGGTAAAGCCCAGCCGATCCGTAATAAGCCTGCCCAGAGTGCGCTAACCAGCATCACCATGACGCCGGCAGCGAATGCTACTCGCAACCCAAAAGCATACCTTGATATGGTCATGGCGTATCTCCCCATTGCTGTGAACCCTGTCTCTATCAGCACTACCGTCAGGCTGTCTACGTGGTTCGAGCGAGTTTCCTCGTGTCCCAGCATAGCATGCTGCGACAAAGCTCGCTGTGACTTTTTTCACAGCAAAAACCTACCTGTAACACTACTGTAGAAACAGGCAGTACAGGCGTGATGAGAGCAGGTCTATGAAATTACGACATTGGTGGCAAACACTCGTCAGTTTGCTTTGCATATGCTGGATCATAGCTGTTCCGGTTCGTGCCATCGCTGCACCGCGAACGGTAGGAGCTGCTGACGATAACGGGGTCGTTCATATTATTCGCGTAGGTGTAGGCGGAGATTACAGTCAGCTCACCGACGCGCTGGCCGCAGCGCCGGCCGGTGCCATCATCGAGATACTGCCCGGTATTCAGATCGGCCAATGGGTCATCGACCGGCCATTGACGCTGCGTGGTCGCCACGGTGCCGTTCTCGATGGTGGTGGAAGCGGAACAACCCTGACTATTACTGCGTCAAATGTTCATGTTCAAGGGTTGAATTTCCAGCGTACAGGAATGCAACCGGTTGATGTCGCGATTCTGGTGCATGCTTATGCGGTCACTATTGAGAGCAATCGCTTTGAACGCTTTATGCGCGGGATTACGATTGGTGATGGCGCCGGTGTGAATGGCGATGCAGCCTACACCATTGTCAGAAACAACACACTTGTCGGATGGCCTGATGGCACGCTGCCAGAACGCAGCATTGGGATTGCTGTGCTGAAAGCCTCGGCAGTACGGATTGAGCTAAACACCATTCTTGCCGTGCAGACCGGTATAGCGATTGATGATGCACCGCGTGGGGTTATTCGGGGCAATGTTATTCGGGCAACTGAAACAGCATTTGTCACCCCGCTCCTGGCCGGTTCGCCTTCCGTTCTGGGCGCCACTGCAACCTTCTTTAGTGCAGCTCTATGCCTACCTGCCGCCAGCGACGTTGTGTTTGAGCAGAATACGTTAGAACACAATACGACAGCAATAAAGCTGGCCAGCAGTGCACGGATGACCATCCGCCAGAATCTGCTCCGAGCGCAACATGCCGATGCTCTGCTGATTCACAATAGTACCGGTTTGCTGATCACCGATAATCGCTTCCACCAGAATCCACGGGCCGTCACGATTGGCGGGAGTGGTACTGTAGACATTCGCCAGAATCGATTTACCGACAACGAGACAACCTTCATTCTTACGACGGGTGATGCCGTAATTACCGTGCATCACAACGATTTCATTCACAACCAGAAGCTACTGATGCGCGACATACAGGCGCCAACAGTCGCCTGGGAAGGCAACTACTGGAAACAACACGTGGTGGCAGATTGGTGGTTTCGGTTGCGTGCACAATGGGTTAGTCAGGATCAGCAGGGTCGTACCGTGTTACCATATGCTATTGATGGTGTTGTTGATCCCTCTCCGTCACTCATTCCCTACTACCCTGATGCACAGGCAACGAATCAACAACTGCTGTTCATGGTTATCGCCTGGATTGGGATCAGTCTGATTGCATTGTACCGAATCTGGCGACTGAAAGGAGTATTGTGATGGGATTGCCGGCAGAGCATGTCATCGATGTAGCAGCGGTCATGCGAGCCGCGACTCACGATGGCGCGATCTGGAGTGTGAACAGTGAACAGATGAATGTGAATCTTATGCGCCTGAAGACCGGAGCGACGATTACACCTCACGTTAATGCGGAACTTGACGTGTTACTGGCAATCTACGAAGGAGAAGGCGAACTGGTGGTCGATGAGACGACTGTGGCGCTTGCCCCCGGTATCGCAGTGGTGGTACCACGTGGCGTTCAGCGTTCGTTGCGCTGTCTGCGCGGGCCGCTGGTCTTCCTGACCGCTCATCGTCAACGGGGTGGCTTGATGCCTCGCTGATACCCGGTACGGCTTTCGTGCCACATCTTGCGCAACAATGTGCATCGTTCAGGTGTACCATTAGCGAGGCATTGAAGGGTTCTTGTTAGCGTAGATAGGGGCACGGTATGCCGTGCCCCTATCGGTGCCAGCAGTGCATCATCCAGGTACAGTAGGGACGGGTTCCGAACCCGACCCTACGGACGCTGCATTTGCCCGTTCACATTGTCATACGAGAGAAAGGCTCCATGTTAGATCGCGTGTCTTACAATGGGCTGTATCAGATTTGATGTAACATTGCCTGGATAGTATCTCTCTGGCATCTGGCGCGTCCGATTTGTTGCTTCTGCACGCCCGTGCGCTGTATAGATGCACGTCCATTGCACGATTTCACGGTCGTTTCGCGCAATCCGGGTGCCATCGCAGCGTTCGCGCAACGTCTGCGCATCGCACAACACATCGTCCTGTGAAGAGGCTGCACGTACTCCTGCCCGGTCCCCCCTTACCTGCACCGTACCACAACGCGGCATTTTACAAAGTGTCGCGACAAGAGTACAATGTCGTGTTGATCCACGCCGCCACGCTGCGGCTACTGCCTCATAAAGCTGTGTTGAAAGGAAAGAAGCGCTGTGAGCAAGAAGATCCGCGTTGCGATTATTGGCGTTGGCAATTGCGCCTCCTCACTGGTACAGGGCGTCCATTACTACCGCAATGCCCGTGATGGCGATGACATCCCTGGTCTGATGCACGTCAACCTGGGCGGCTACCACATTGGCGATATCGAGTTCTCGGCGGCATTTGATATTGCCGATACCAAGGTTGATCGTGATCTGTCCGAGGCGATCTTCGCCGAACCAAACAACACCTACCGCTTCGCCGATGTACCGAAGCTGGGTGTACCGGTATCACGTGGGATGACCCACGATGGGATCGGTAAGTACCTCAGTACGGTGATCCGTAAATCGAAGCGCGATACCGACGATATTGTGGGTATTCTCCGCGAAACAAAAACGGATGTTGTCGTCAATTTTCTGCCGGTTGGCAGCGAGATGGCAACCAAGTGGTACGTCGAGCAGGTGCTCGATGCCGGTTGTGCATTTATCAACTGTATTCCAGTCTTCATCGCCAGCCAGGAATACTGGCGACGCCGCTTCGAGGAGAAGGGGCTGCCAATTATCGGCGATGACATCAAGAGTCAAGTCGGCGCAACCATCACGCACCGCGTTTTGACAACCCTCTTCAAGGAGCGTGGCGTTCGTCTCGACCGTACCTATCAGTTGAATTTCGGCGGCAATACCGACTTTCTCAACATGCTCGAACGTGAGCGTCTGGAGAGCAAGAAGATCAGCAAGACCAATGCCGTCACTTCACAGTTGGGGTACGAGTTGCCGGCTGAACAGGTACACGTCGGGCCGAGCGACTATGTGCCGTGGCTGGGGGATCGCAAGTGGTGCTATATCCGTATGGAAGGCACCACCTTCGGCGACGTGCCGCTCAATCTGGAGCTGAAGCTTGAGGTGTGGGACTCGCCTAACTCGGCGGGGGTGGTGATTGACGCCATTCGCTGTGCTAAACTGGCCCTTGACCGGGGGATTGCCGGTGCACTCTACGGCCCCAGCAGCTATTTTATGAAGACACCGCCTCGCCAGTTTACCGACTATGAAGCGCACGATTTGACCGAGCGCTTTATTCGTGGTGAGGTCGGCGCCAAGTAGGGACAATTCATGAGGCTCTCCTCCGTTGAGGTAAGCCAGGGGCAACCCTGGTGGCGTTCCTCTCAACCAGGGTAGGGGCAACCACCAGGGCTGCCCGTCGAGGCAGGGTGGGGCACTCTGCGTGGCAGCCCTCACCGGCTTACGACACCGGACAATATGCAAGCAGGACGGGCATGAAACTGATAGTGCAGATTCCGGCCCTCAACGAACGTGATACTATCGCCGACGTCATTCGTGCTATTCCCCGGCAGATCCCCGGCGTGGATCAGGTTGAGGTGTTGATTATTGATGATGGCTGTACCGATGATACGGTTACAGTCGCCCTGAATGCCGGTGCTGATCATGTGGTACGTCATACTGCCAACAAGGGGCTGGCAACCGCATACCAGACCGGTATCGATACCGCGTTGCGTCTCGGTGCCGATATTATTGTCAACACCGATGCTGACAATCAATATCCAGGGAGCGAAATTCCTTATCTGATTGCACCGATCCTGGCCGGCAAGGCCGACATTGTGATTGGCGACCGGCAGGTGCATCAGATTGAGCATTTCTCTCCCCTGAAAAAGGTGTTACAACATATCGGTAGCGCAGTGGTACGCTGGGCATCCGAGACAAATGTGCCCGATACCGTGTCGGGTTTTCGGGCGCTGTCACGCGAAGCTGCGCTGCGCACCTTTGTAACCTCCGATTTTTCGTATACGGTTGAGAATCTGATCCAGGCCGGTAAGCGCCGGCTCACGATTGTGGCGGTTCCCATCAAGACCAATCCTGTGCAGCGTCCCTCTCGCCTGCATCGCGGCAACTGGAATTTTATCAAGCGGCAGGCCGCCATCATCGCCCGCACCTACACGACCTACGAACCCCTCAAAGTCTTCAGTTACATTGCGCTCTTCTTCGTGACTCCAGGTATTGTGTTGCTGGGATGGGCTGCGTTCGTCTTTATCGGTCGGCGCCTGGGTGTGCTCTCGGCCACCAATGATCAGTCTTTGCTGGTGGGGAGTATCCTGGTTTTAATGGCGTTGATTATCTTTCTCATCGGCTTACTGGCCGACCGGGTCGGGGGTGTACGCCGGTTACAGGAAGAGATACTTTACCGCACGCGCGTCAATCTGGTCGAACAAGAGGCGTGGCGACGCACGATCAGCGCCCGTCTCGACCGGATCGAGCGGGCGCTGGGGGTGACGGTGACCGACGAACCTGAACCTTGATCTCAGTGGCCGGCCGTGTTCAGTTCTGGAGCGTCGAAGACTGTTGGATTGGGGGCACCACTGACCTCAATTTTGGCGATTGCACCCTTGTCAATCGAGCGGCTGAGGGCGTGATCGACCAGGATGTAGGTGCCCGGCACTTCCACTTTGAACTCGATGATGACCGCTCCACCTGCCGGGATGAGCGTTGTCTGCACATTATGGTTCTGCAGGCTACCACCCTCGACGTAGACGGTGTCGAAGATTTCACCGATCACGTGGAAGTTGCTGCTCACGTTCGGGCCACCCACGCCAACAAACAGCCGTACCGTCTCACCTACCCGTGCCTTCATCGCATTGTCGCCTGTTAAGCCACCGGCCCGGCCGTTGAAGACGATATAGGTCGGGTTTTCGTCCTTCACCGCTACCGGATTGAAGGCCAGATGGCCTTTGGTGCCGTGAGCTTGTTGGGTGTAGAAATCACCTTGCATAATGTAGAACTCGCGATCAACCGGCGGCAGACCACCTTCAGGTTCCACGACGATTAGCCCATACATCCCATTGGCGATGTGGGACGGAATATGCGGCGTTGCGCAGTGGTACACGTAGACACCGGGGTTAAGTGCCTGGAAGCGGAAGCTCTTGGTCTGACCAGGAGCAACCTGCGTCGCCACCGCCCCACCACCCGGGCCGGTCACTGCATGTAGATCAATCGAGTGCGGCAACTGGCTGTCAGGCGCATTGGTGAGCGAGAGTTCAACGGTATCACCGACCCGTACCCGGATCATTGGGCCAGGAACCGTGCCGTTGAACGTCCAGAACGTATAGGTACTGCCATCACCGAGATAACCTACCACTTCACGAGTCGTCAGCTCTACGGTTACCGTCTGTGCCGGGCGGGAACCAACCGGCGCCGGAACTGCATTGGCTGGCAACATCACCTCATTAGTCACTTCCATAGCTGGAGCAACTGTCGGCATGACCGGCATCTGGACACCGATAGGAGTAGGAGCAGCCGCACAACCGGCTAGTAAGGTTACCAGTACTGCAATAATCAGTGAGCGAACCATTTGTTTTCTCCTTCTGTCTAAGCCTGAGCCTTACTGAGCCAATCGTAGCAAAGAGTGTTCGTTGTTAATGTGACAGAAGTCACAACCTCTTTTTCAATGGGTATTACAGTGATGTGTTGAGAACGCATCTCATCAAGCTGTGCGGTCGTGCTACCAGACGGTCGCACAGGCTCGTGAACGCTTACCAATTACCCACGACAGCCTATCCTGATCCCGGCACATCGGTATGGCAGCGAGCAGCGCTGGCGACGGCCTACGGTGCTATCACTCGCTGGGTTGGTTTCCTTGCCCGCTCGTCGGGCACGTGTCGCGGCTTGCGGAGTGCAGTAGCCACACTGACGCGCCAGTCGTGCTCGCAATCAGGCGCGTGGCACGCCGTTGACCCTGCTGGTCACGGGGATGCTATGTATGATCGTCACGATCATTCTGTCAGTGATTAACAAGATAACTTCTGCTCCTACGCTGACCCTTTTCCCCACTCTCCAACCGTGCTACCATGCAGATATTCGCTGATAGTATGGAGACACAAGCTATGGTTGATCACCTTCGCCAACGCTGGGCAAGCGACGCTGTGATCTACAATGCGTGGCTCACCATTCCTAGCCCGTGGAGCGCTGAATTACTGGCCGCAGCCGGATTTCCCTCGCTCACCATTGATCTGCAGCACGGCTTGATCGACGATCCAACCGCATTGCAAATCCTGCATACCATTGACCGACGGTGTCCGGTCTTTGTTCGTCTAGCGTGGAACGAACCGGCAGCGATTATGCGTGCCCTGGATCGGGGTGCTGCCGGGATTATTGCGCCGTTGATTACCGGCCCAGCCGATGCCCAGGCGCTGGTTGCTGCCTGTCGCTTTCCGCCAGAGGGTATCCGGAGTTATGGGCCGGTGCGGGTTGGCGTTGTGTATGGGGTAGCCGAACCGGCTATGGTGGCGCACATACCGTTCATTATGCCGATGATCGAAACGGCCGGCGCCCTTGACCAGCTTGAGGCAATTGCTGCTGTGCCGGGCATTGATGGCCTCTATGTCGGGCCGGCTGATCTCAGCTTGAGTTTAGGGCTTCCCGTACCGGTGGATTTCGCAGCCCCACCCTTCCGAGCAGCGCTCAGCCGGGTGGTTGAGGTTTGTCGACGGCATCACCTAGTCGCCGGCATCTACGCCAGCCCGGAATGGGCCGTCGATCTGGCGGCGCTTGGCTTCCGGTTCATCACGATTGTCAACGACAGTGATCTGATCAGTCGGGGGGCAATCGCGGCATTACAGCGTGTAAGCGGCTAATCTGAATCTAGGTCTCAGCACAGGCGGCCAGCGCGGCGCGGTCGCAAATCGCGATTGCGCCGCGTTCGATACGGATCATCCCCTGCATCTCAAACTGGTGCAGCGTCCGACTAACCATCTCGCGCACGGTACCGATCATAGCGGCCATTTCAGCCTGAGTCAGCGGAGCCACCAGTTCGCCTTTTTCAGAAGCAATCGCCCGATTAAGCAGCAACTGCGCCAGACGGCCTTGTACGCTGTGTAGCGCAATGTTATCGATCAGATTGACCATGTGGCGCAGGCGAGTGGCAAACTCCCGGAGCAGGGCCATCACCAGCGCCGGGTGTTCATGCACCAGTTGCCGCATTGCCGTGATCGGCAATTCCAGAACATCAACATCGGTAATCGCTTCCACATTCACCGGGCAAGGCCCTTCATCGAAGATCGGTACTGCATTGAAGTGCTGACCCGGCCCCATGACATTCACGATCTGTTCGCGGCCATTCGGCGCAATGCGGGTTAGCTTGACCCGTCCCGCTACCACGGCGTACATTGCCTGTGGTGGCTCACCGGCAAGGACAATCAATGCACCGGCGGGGTACGAGCGCGGGAAGGCCGTGGCTGCCAGTGCCTGCAATACTGTATCAGGGAGGTGAGTGCAAAAACTCACCCGGCGCAATTGAGCGATGCGTTCGTTGTTCAATGTCCACCTGCACTGTGACGATTGTCACTGCGACCGTACCGTTATTCTCATTATAGTGGATTGCAGAAGATGCTGAATAGGAGGAACGATATGAACACGACTCGCTCTGTAATCCACTTGCCACAACTCCCAGAGATAGATCGCAACCGTTGCAACGGCTGTGGTCTCTGCGTGGCACTCTGCCCAACCCACGCGGTTGCAGTCCGTGATGGATACGCAGTGATTGTCAATGCCGATGCCTGCAATTTTTGCCCGCTCTGCGAGAGTTATTGTCCAACGGGAGCCATTGGGCGACCGTTTACAATCACGTTTTGTTCGGCGACGACAACCTGATGACGATCTGGCCGGATGTATACCGACAACTCAGCAGTGATTTATGCCAGCACCTTCTCCATCACCAGGCTCGGCCAGTCCAAGCGAGCACGCCAGCCATCCAGTCGCCAGATTTCATCATACCCACACCGCCGATAGAAGCGTTGGGCGGCAGTATTGGTCTCCAGCACTTGCAAACGGGATCGAGTCAATCCACGTGATCTAATCTGCGCCTCGAGGGCTGCCATCAATGTCTGCCCGGCCCCCTGACCACGGGCCACAGCAGTGAGCACGACCGAATGGATCAGGGCACTCTGCGGATCGGTATGATGATACACACCTATCAGACTACGCACCACCACACTTGCCAGTTTGAGGGTTGGCCTGATCCCAAGCTCACGCACCGCTGCTGCAATCGTTCCCTGTGGCGCTCGCTCGTAAGCCGGCTCGTTGGGGAATTGCAGCATGCCGGTACCGATAACCCGCTGCTGATCGTCACATACCACCAGCCTGTTTGTGAGGGCAGCTTCGTCATTGGCATGCAGCGTATAGGCTAACAACCGCTCTTGTCCGGCCCGGCAGCCACTGAGCGCACCTGGCAATTCAGAGTGATACAATTCGACGATCAAGCGGGCCAAATCAGGTATATCGGTGCCGATGGCGGGACGAATAGTGAATGCAGGCATACGATAGCACCTTTTCAAGAAGCGATGTTGCGATTACGACCAAAGCTCATTGGATACGTCACACCAGATACTCCATCGCAGGATGGATCTCACTATCTACCGTAGCAGTCACTGTGAGCATGTTTGACGCGCAAGCCCTCTCTCACCGACGAATGGCAGGCTTTTCATCCGGCGGCCGCAGGAGCGGGGCAAACGCGGGTACTGACTCGTTCAATCGTTCACATAGTACAGGCATCAGCCGGTGCTCCATTCCCGTACCAGCGTAACTTCAGTCCAGGGCCGGTGCCTGTCTATTTCTGCTCTGGTGCCCACGGTGGTGACTGACGATTGAGAAACGCCCGCAGCCCGGCCTGGCCCTCGGCACCGGTACGAGCAGAGGCAATCGCTTCGATTGCCAGCCGTCGCACCTCATCGAGTGAACCGGTGCGCACCACCTGCAACAACGCTTTACTCATCGCTATCGCACGTGGTCCGGCCTGTAACAAATCGCGCACGACACGGTCAACAGCCTGATCGAGTTGATCGGCCGGCACTACCTCGTGTACCAGCCCAATCGCCAGCGCCTGCGCTGCCTTGATCCGACGCCCGGTCACAAACAGAGCACGGGCATGCCCAAAGCCGATTTTCGCGGTCACAAAGCGGGCAATAACCGCCGGTAGCAGACCCAGGCGCACCTCGGTCAAACCAAAAACGGCCTCTTCAGCCGCAACCACATAGTCGGCGCAACAGACCAGTCCCACCCCACCACCGAGCGCTGCCCCGTGTACCCTGGCAACCACCGCTTGCGGCAGTGTGTCGAGGGCCGTGAACATCGCATCAAGGCGAGAAGCATCGGCCAGATTCTCTTCACGTGAATAGTTGAGACTGGCCTGCATCCAGTTGAGATCGGCGCCGGCACAGAATGATGGCCCCTCTCCCTGCAAGATCAGCACTCGCACAGCAGGATCATCGCGTAGATCGGTGCAGACCTCAGTAATTCCGGCGATCACATCGGGGTTGAAGGCATTGTGAATGGTTGGTCGCTGTAGCGTAAGGGTGGCAATTGGGCCATCACGGGTAAGCGTCAACACTGCCATCGTGGTTGCTCCTTCTTCAGGCGAAACAGCACTACTCTAGCGGTAATTCCACGCTGGCTAACACCTCGGCCAAAACGTCAGCACTGGTGCGGCCACGGATTGTGGCTGCCGGACGCACCAGCAGACGATGCTTCAACACCGGCTCGGCCAGCGCCTTGTAATCGTCAGGCAACACATAATCGCGTCCGGCCAGCGCTGCCCGGGCCTGCCCGGCACGAAACAGCGCCAGCGTCGCCCGTGGACTCATCGCCAGCGCCAGATCGGGATGGCTACGCAACTGCTGCGCCAGCCGCACCAGATACTCACGCAGTGACGGTGCGACGCGCACGGTGTAGACTATTCGTTGCAATGCCGGTATCTGTGACCCGTCAACCACTGCCGTCACTTGTGTAATGGGATGATCGCTGGTGAGCGTCGTCAACATCTGCAACTCATCAGCCGGTGAGGGATAACCGAGCTGAATCTGAAGCAGAAAGCGATCAAGCTGCGCTTCGGGTAAGGGAAACGTACCTTCAAACTCAATCGGATTCTGGGTAGCCAGGACCAGAAACGGTTCTGGCAAACGATGCGTCACACCGTCAACACTCACCTGCCCTTCCCCCATCGCTTCGAGCAAGGCGCTCTGCGTGCGCGGTGTTGCGCGATTGATCTCATCAACCAGCACCACGTGGCTGAAAAGTGGGCCGGGCTGGAAGACAAATTGCCCGTTCTGTGGGCGGTAGACACTGACACCGGTGAGGTCATTGGGCAACAGATCGGGAGTACACTGAACCCGTTGAAAACGCAATCCTAGCGATAGAGCCAGGGCGCGGGCCAGCATCGTCTTGCCCACCCCTGGGACATCCTCAATCAACACGTGCCCACCACACATCAACGCGATGAGCAGTAAGTCTATCGCTGCCGTTTTGCCAATAATAACCCGTTCAACATTTGCCCGCACACGTTCGGCAAAATCGGCCAGTGCGCGCAGGTTGGCGACAGAGGTCGAAGACGGTGTATTCACAGAGTTTATTTCATACGTGATAAACTGATGACCACGTAATAGATTATACCTGATCGGCAGAATCGGTTGACACCAGTTATCACACATTATCCCACACTATCCCACATTATCCCACATGGGTTTGTGGGTGTGTTAAGGATTTTTAGAACAAATGTTTTGTTAAAACGTACACGCATGATCTTTCGGTATCTCGTTGCTTCGTTGCAACGATCGGATACATTGAGACGCAGGTACCGATGGATGGTGGAAACCAATCCGTTGCTCATCGGCTCACGCCGCTGCAGGCTGCGTTTGTGCGAACGGAGCGTGTTCACCAAACGTGCGCTTGATGACCAAGTGCACCGTTTCGCTCTGCCAACGCTGCCCAACCACGCCATCCCGGCGGGCGTGCGCGACAAGATCAGCCCGTGCGCTGCGGTCAGGGTGCACCAGATTACCGCCCCGTCGAACGGGGGGAACGCGATCATCCGTGCGAACCGTGTGACCATCACCGCCCGCAGCGGTCATCATGACCCACGCCGTCCGTCTGCCCCGGTACCGTCCGTAGCGGCGGGCATCT
>NZ_DAOUBI010000079.1:0-3174 GCF_034432675.1 Chloroflexus sp.
AGCACGGCTGGAGCGACGCACTGCCATCGGGTCAGTCGCTCAAAACAACACCCATAGCGATCATACCCGATGATACGCACGTGGTTAACACCAGTTGTGGGTAATGCATAGCGGCGCGGTAGAGGGGAGATGAGAGGTTTGATTCAGAGCTTTCTGATGCGGTAGACGTTGAGTTGGCTTATGTTTTTCGTCTACCATAAGCATTGTGGGAGAGGGAGACTATAGACCTCTGCCACGGTTTTCTGATGCGGTAGAAATCGCGTTATATCAATCCGGGATAAACGCTGCACCCGCGCCTGTAGGGGCGACGCATGCGTCGCCCCTACGACGACGCCGACCTCACCAGCACCTCGCAAATGAATACCTGGTATCGCTTCGATACGAGGATCACACCTGAACGATGCAGGTTGCTGCGCAGGATTTGGTGTTCGGACGTGGAACAGGCTGTCAGTCTGCGCTCATGCAATCCCTGCATCGGGGGCACGTACCGGTAGAGCTAAACGCTGCAACCGTGCCTGTAGGAGCGACGCATGCATCGCCCCTACGACGCTCACCGCCTCACCGACGGACATCTGGTACCGCGTCTGCCCACCCCTGAACTTTGCCCAAAGCGGGAGAGGTGAGGGGAAACTTGCCGACATCACACCTTAACCGCAGCTACCGTGGCTTCAATCGCGTCGGCGATGATCTGCACGATCTGATCGATCTGTTCGTAGGTGGTGACCAGCGGCGGCGCCAGGCAGATCGTGTCCCCCACGACACGGGTGAAGAGGCCGCGAGCAGTCATCTCTTTTTGGACGCGCACGCCGACGTTGGCACTGGCAGGGAAGGGCGCTTTGGTTGCAGTGTCTGCGACCAGTTCAATTCCGGCCATCATACCTTTACCTCGGACGTTCCCGACATGCGGTAGGGCGTACAGCTCTTGCAGTCGCCGCAGCATGTAATCACCAACTTCGGCGGCCCGCTGCACCAGTTCCTCGCGTTCAATGATGGCGATGTTGGCCAGGGCTACGGCACAGGCGGTCGGGTGGCCTGAATAGGTGAAGGCGTGCATCCAGCGCTGTTCGGGTGGCACCGACTGGATAACCTCGTAGATGCGGTCGCTCACGCCGATGCCACCGAGGGGAATGTAGCCCGATGTAATGCCCTTCGCGAACTGGGCAATATCCGGCTCGATTCCGTAGTGTTCCAGACCAAACCAGCGCCCGGTACGCCCAAAGCCGGTGATGACTTCATCGCTGATCAAGAGCACATCGTAGTAGTCGCAGATTTCGCGAACGCGCTTGAAGTAGTCGTCTTGTGGGGGAATGACGCCACCGGCCCCCTGCACCGGTTCAGCGATAAAGGCTGCAACCGTGTCCGGCCCTTCACGTACAATCGCCTCTTCGAGCAGGTTGGCTGCGGCCACCCCATCGCTCAGGTGCGGGGTAGGATTGACGAAGCGGTAGGGGTACGGCGACTCGATATGGATGAACCCCGGTACACGCGGCTCAAACATCGGCCAGTACGCGGGCAGGCCGGTAGCGCTCATCGCCGCTATGGTGACGCCATGATAGCCCTTCATGCGCGAAATGAACTTGACCTTCTCCGGCTTGCCGACCGCCTTCCAGTAGAAACGTGCGGTCTTGAACGAGCTTTCGGTGCTCTCGGCGCCGCCCGATGTGAAGAAGAAGTGGTTGATACTCGGATAGAAGAGTTCGCTGAGTTTCCGCGCCAGTTCAATTGCCGGCAGGTTCGTCGAGCCAACGTAAGCCGAGTAGTAGGCCAATTGCTTCATCTGGTTGCAGGCCGCTTCGGCCAGCTCGGCCCGACCATGGCCGACATTGACATTCCACAGTCCGCTCAGACCGTCAATATACTCGCGCCCCTCGGCATCAATCACTATCGAACCACGACCGGCAACCCAGATTTTCGGATTCTGGTGCGCCGTCGGGTGGGTGAGGGGGTGGATGAGATACTCATGGTCGGCCTGAAGCTGTTCTTGCAGGGTGTTCACGCGCTCCTCCTTATTGGGAATATCGGTGTTGATAGTTGGATTGTAGCGGAGAAGTGGAGAGACGGCAAGCTGTACCTGCGCGGCAGGTGGTACGCAGTAAATAGAGTACAATATCAGACAGACACATAGAGGTTGGAGACAGCTATGAGCTGGAGAAGACAGATCGAGTTGATCGAGGCGGCCCTGGCCGCCCCGTCGCCACCGTCGAGCGAGCTACTCGTGTTGCGTCGGCTCGACGGCACACCACTACGTCCGTTTCAGCCACCGCCGGGTGTAACCCCACGCGCATCGGCGGGGCTGCTCTTACTCATCACCCACGCCGACACCTTCCACATTCCGTTGACAGTCCGTTCGAGCCGAGTGACCACCCATCGCGGCGAGGTGTCGTTACCGGGAGGTGGAATTGATCCAACCGACAATGGGGTAGTAGGAGCGGCGCTACGCGAAGCTCAGGAAGAGATAGGTATCAATCCAACCCAGGTTGTTGTGATCGGTCAACTCTCGACGTTCTACATTCCGCCGAGTAATAACTATCTGACGCCAATCGTTGGCTTGTACCCAACCTCATTCGAGCCGCAGCCCGATCCCGAAGAGGTGGAACACGTCTTCACCGTCCCCCTGGCGACACTTCTCGATCCGGCCACGGTGCGCGAGGAGATTTGGGAGCGCAACGGTACGCCGATGCGGGTACCCTTTTTTGCCTTGAATGGGTACAAGGTATGGGGAGCAACTGCGCTGCTGCTGAGCGAATTTGTGGCGCGGTTGCGGCGCGTGGGGCAGGGATTGTCTGTCTGAACAACTCAGCCGGAGTGGGGAGATGGTTATCACGCAGGTCTGACATGAGATCGCAACTGACACTATGTATTGTTCAGGTTGTTGTGCTCATGCCAGAATACTACCAGGCGGGTCGGTAGTGAGCCACCGGTAGTTCGGCACAGACGCATAAACTGGTTCACGTCACGTACAGTTGTGTGCAGAGGCAGCACCAGCGTGATGGGTAGTCAGCGGGTGACGGGTGATACTACGACACAACCCCACCCTTGCCCGCCCCTGCTGGGCTATGCATTACCCACATGTCACGCTGCGTTATGACAGGCTGCCCGCGCTCCCCGCAGCGCGGGCTTCTAATCCACGTGTAGGCATCATCGCCACCGCCGGCAGGGGCTGGTCATTGCCGT
>NZ_DAOUBI010000080.1:0-5495 GCF_034432675.1 Chloroflexus sp.
AGCGGAATGGCCGCCCCTCTGGGCCACTTAGCCCCAAGCACATAGGTCCAGTAACGCTTCAGTTTGAAGCACTGGTTATAGACAAACGTCTCTGAGATCGGTATGGGTACATCTCTATAGATCAGGATATTACGGCTCATTATCGTTCATCCTGGCAGGTTTTTGAAGTGTGAGTAAATATACATACGCAAACAGAACCCAGTAAAAGGCTTTAGCCAGCCCACTTTCCAGAAGAATCGCTTCACTCATATTTATAACAAAGATAAGTAAGGATACCAAGAAGCCAAATGAGATGATGGGGATGTCTTTGAATTGCAAGGCAGCGCTCGCATATCGGACCATTGTAAGGACTACTAAAACAAATGCCAAGCCTGCCCCGATGAGCCCCAGTTCCAGCCATAAATCCAGGTACCCGTTATGAGCATGCGATGCGTCCCACGTCACCGCCCATACAGCAGCCGAAGGGCCTCTTTCACCCAGCCAGAAGGCGCCATAGCCATAGCCCAGCAACGGCCGCTCCAGGGCCAGCGGGATACTCGCCAGCCAGAGAGGGGTCCTTCCTGTAAGGGTAAGATCTCTACCTAAAAATTCCAATACACTTTCCACAATATTGGGCAATACCAGCAGGCCGGGAATGAATACTGCCATTGCAAGCGATCCTGCCGCCGGGCGCAACAGACCCGGTAATCGGCTCCAGGCTCGCAGCAGCCACCAGCCAGCGGGCAACGCCAGGGCCAGGATTAACCCCGTCGCAGAACGAGAACCGAGCACCAGAATCCCGGCGATCAGCATGGCTACTCGCCAAAAGACGGAGCGGCAGGAACGCTCGGCACGGGCCAACACCCAGAAAACTGCCAAAGCAAGTGCGCATAATCTCCCCAGCGCATTTTTATGATACAAGACTCCCTGCCATGCGCCTTCGTGAGGAAACCCCATGATGGCCCAATCGGGAACCATGACCACGGCGATGAGACTGGCAACCACCACGATGGCCAGAGCAGTCCCGAGCATGCGCAGTACTTCTTCCGGACGGTAGCGCACGGCAAGCAGCAGCCCATACAGGAGGCCGAGCACGGCTGCTAGGCTGCGGCGCAGGGTGATCTCCGGCGCCGCAGACCAGAGGGTGGAAAGTAGGGCCCACCCCACCAGCGCCCATAGCAACCAACCCTTACGCCCCAGCTGCCCCGCACGCCGGGGATGAAAGACAAGCAGCCCGATCCCCATATAAGCCAGGCCTAAGAGTAGTCGCTGCACTGGGTCACCTTCGACGGGATCAATGTTCCCCAAAGTCTTATTTCGCCATAGAGTGACAAAAGCCCCAGATAACAGGATAAAAGCCAAAACATGGAACGCAAACTCAATGCTATGCCGGAGAGATTTCTTTGACATAACTTACTTTCTCAAGAGAGCCTATTATTCAACCGGCTTTTGTGCCAACACAACATACCCTGCGGTCATCCACGAATTTAGTTCATCAAGCCAATTGCTGCGGCGGAAAATCACCGAGAGCCTCTGCAAAACAGGGGCAGACCATCTCATCGTTCGCGCCTTTCTCACCATCCAAAGATATGCCCATTGCGGAAGGGCTATGAACCAACGAAACAAGAGAGATTCATAGAGAGGACGTCTTAGGCCCAACACTTTGCCAACGCTATTTGTAGCCCGAACTGTTAGGTTGATCCAAAGTGCTAAGAATGCCAAACCGGGGCCGCCTTTGGAACGAATGTAGAGTGGTTGAAGCCCAGCAGAGCGGCAAGCGAGGGCTAATCCATGTGTTGTAAAGCGCCAGTGATCATTAGGAGCCTCATGAATGGGGTACATAAACGGAACTGACAAAAAGAGATAGCCTCCCATCTTCAAGACACGGCTCAGTTCGTACATCACCTGGAACGGTTGTTGCGTGTGTTCCAGGACTTCCGTGCACAGGATGAAATCAAAGCTTTCGGGAGGGAATGGGAGTCTCTCAGCATAGCATATGACATCTGCATCCGCTATCCCGTGAAGCGACCAAGGCACTTCGGTACCAATACTCGCTTCTACTAGATCCTCATACACCAATCTGTAAGGTCTCTCTCCGCAGCCAACGTCGAGCAAGTACCCCTTCATATAGGTGTGCGCAGACAGGATTTCCTCCAGCAATAACTCCCCTACTGCCACTGACATCGTTCTTTTCCAATCGATGCTGTACTTACGAGATCGTGGATCGTATTTTAGGAAACCCTTTTGACTTACCGACTCTTTCATAGGCTACGTCTCAGCAAAAGGAGGCTCATACTCCCAACTCCCAGTACCCACACTAACCCCAAAACGCCTATCATTGTGTTATGATATTCTAATACCTCTCCCAATATTTGAATTCCAATGTAGCCAGTTGCACCGGCTATTAGCGTAATGCCTACCCGTTGCAGTGAATATCTAATAGGATAGAGCTGCAACGAAACCCATGCAATTCCCCCTGTCCAAATGCCATACGCCACAATCGTTGCCCAAGCTGCACCCCACATACCGTAGCGAGGTATCCACCAAACATTCAGTCCTAAGCATGCTACAGCAGCAATCCAGCCGATAATGGGCAAATACTGTGTACGGTCTTTAAGCATAATTCCCACATTTAGGGGATAACTTAAGCCATAGATCAAATAGGCTAGCAAAATCAGTGGTACTAGTTTCATCCCTGACCAATACGCCCGCGGAGCTATCCAATTATAAAAGAGAGGCGTCAGCACAATAACACAGAGCCCGAAGAGAATCGCAATCCATAAGTAGAAGAACAGAGCCTGCTCGTATTTACGCAGTGCGTCGTTTTGGGTCGCGATCTTGAATCGCCGCGGCGCCCAATCCAGTGCAAAAGGACGTGTAATGAGAACATCCAGTGTCGTAGCGATTTTGTATGCGAAGGTGTAAATCGCTACATTTTCCAAGGTAGAAAAGTGCTGCAAAATGTAGCGATCAGAAGCCAGCAGGATGTATGAGGCCAGGTTGGTAGGAAATAACGGCAGCCCATAGCGGATAAGCCGTTTCAGAGAATCCTTATTCAAGCACAAAGTGATATAGCGGGATCCCAGCGCTACAGCCCCGCCTAACACCAAAAGCGTTGCTAGCAATCGCCCAAGCAGCGCCCCAAATAACCCATAGCCAAGGTGTACTAATCCAACAGATAAGCCCACAAATGCAATCATACGGCTTACTGATAGCGTAACAAAAGTAGTAGCCTGTTCTCGTATACGGAATAGACTCAAGTAGAGAGTAAGTATCGCTTCTGCCCAGGCGATAGCGAGTATTTCAATCAAGATAAAAGGGGTGCCTGGAAGTGGAAGGTGTACACCACTGCTCACAAGGAGCACACCGCTGATAAATAATACACCTCCCCATAAACTTGCCGCTAATACGACAGTTCCTGTCAATTCGGCCTGTCTTGTATCGTCGGTCAGAAACCAATATTCTCGCATTAACCCCACTTCTAAACCTGCCAGCATTAGCATATTTAGTAACAAAATAGATACTTCAAAGATTGACCATGCTCCATACTCTTCCGGCGTCAAGGCGTTGACCAGATAAGGTATAAGCAGAAATAGGGCAGCGCTGTTTGCTACACTACCAACTGCGTAAACGAAGTTCGCTTTTAGTAAATTGCCCAACATCAACTTTTGATCGCCAGAAGCCATTTATTATTCGGTGCCTGATGTCCCAACAAAGGACAAAAGAGCCATTTATCCAACCAGCCCAGCGTAGGTGGTAACAAACGATCTACCACCCTTAAGCGAGTCAATTGTAATCGTTGCACCGCCCGCCAAAGCGAAGCATACCCCTTCCAGGACCAGGAAGTACAAGGTATAAAAGGCGGGGGCTGCAAAATAGCAAAGATTGGTTCTATGTGTACGATGCGAGTATGGTTTTCGTTTAGCAAGCAGGTAAATTCATCCAGAGATCGCAGACGAACATGTGGTGCTACTTGCGTTGTACACGCGGGAAACACATCGGCGATAATCAGTAAGCCATCAGACGACAATGCAAAACACAGGTTTTGGATCGCTCTCTCAAAAGCGTTGTCATTAACAATGTGGAAAAGCACATCTGCTGCCAATACAACATCGTAGTCTCCGCCTACCGTTTCTGCTATCTCTTCCGTAATGTCCGCCTGAATAAAACGGAAGTTCGGATACTGCTTCCCTAAAGTTTCCACACTAATTGAAGTTATATCCACTCCCACGTATGTGCGCACTTCTTGGCGAAGACAGTATTCTGTATAAAAACCGGTACCGCACCCTACCTCCAAGACGCGAGCACCTTTCAAGGTGCGCCCATTATTTATCAGTCCTCTTTCTAATGCTTGCAGCCGAGCTTTGTACAACTGGGCGTTGTAGCGAGGCCCCAACCCGGCATGACCGGCGCCAGTAAGGTCAAAGTGCTGACGAAGTCTCTTTTCCCAGAAAGAACGCATAGAATACTCTCTCATTAGCAATAGGAGCTACGCAGTTGAGATCTGAGTAGAGAGCGGTTGGGCCAGGGAGGCCCGTATCGCCTCCCGAACAATGGCTGTTTTGGCCGCAAACCACGATGGGCCGGTACGCAGGCGGTGCATGTCCAGACGGAGAACGGCACGGCGGCACAGCGAGCAAAACCGCTATGATTCCGCTGGGCACCAGCGGAGCGGTGCTGGGCTCGCACGCTGCCGCAGCACTGCGTGATGCCGCGCTGCTCCGCTACGATGCACCACAGGGAAACTGCGTCCGCCGCACCCTGGGCGATGCGCATCCCCAAGGCGCTGGTGGCCCAGTCTGCAATGCCGCCGGCTGGGAGAGCCATCGTGAACCCTTTGATGAAGCCGTATCCCGTCAGATGCACGATGGCGCCATGGCGCGGAATCCGCACGGTACGGATCGGCCGGTTGCCCGACCTATTGGGATCAACCAAGCGATTGGCGTTCAGCTGGGTCAGCCACTGCCAGGTCAGTAAGCGCACCAGCGTCACATTCGCCATACAGGCAGACCAGCTAGCGAAGCCCAGCAGGTGGGGCTGACATCCCCATGCTGCCGCTGCCGTCACCAGCGTCGGGACGTGATCGGTCGTGGTCAATCCGTCGTGCGCGTTGTCGGAGATGCGCACGGCACCGGGCAGGTGGGCTTCCCCATCGGTCCAGCGCGTGCGGATCCGGTTGCGCCCCACGACCACCCGATGCTGGTTGCCCGACCAATGGCGACGTACCAACGCGATGGACCGGCGGTACGGCGTGTCCAGCGTCGCGTCATCGATCATCAAAAAGCCCGTAGTCAACGGAACACCGTGCGGTTCCTCCGCTCACCAGGCGTTGCCATCCGCGTGCCACTGGGACAGCAGACGCGTGTCGGCAGCATGCGCCGAACCATTGGTGCCTCCAGCCGGATGGAACCGCGCTGCTGTGGTGCTGAATACATTCTGTGCAGCGACCAGGAAGTGGATATCGTCCAGCTCGTCACCCTTTGGCGGGTTCATCGGCTCACGTAGACACCATCAGG
>NZ_DAOUBI010000081.1:0-29236 GCF_034432675.1 Chloroflexus sp.
CACGGCTGGAGCGCACTCTGCCAACGAACCAGTCGCTCACAACAGCACCCATAGCGATCATCCCTGCTGATACGCGCATAGTTGACAGCAGGTATGGGTAAGCGTAGCCGGGTGGGAGAGGGGAGGGCAGACGTTTGATCCAGGGCTTTCTGGATAGGGTAGAGGTTGGGTTCGATCATCTGTCCTGGCCGTCCGTAAATGCCACTAGGGGCGGGAGCTTGCGCCTGGCTCCTCCCTCCAGCAATGGTACCGGCACCATGCGCACCTCCGGCGCACGCTCCCAGCTCCCGGCTGGGGAGCACGCCCATCATCACACCCCTGACCCGCTCCGGCACGCGGGCAATGCAGTATTCGCGTTATGGGTAATGCATAGCCCCGCTGAGTGCGGGGGAATGCCTCCGCCCAGCGGGGGCGCCTCTCCACAATTCCCCCCGCTGGAGATAGGTAAGAAGGGGGCGGAAGTCAATCTTGCTCTCGTAGGAGAATATTGAGGGAGAGAGACTAATGCACTGTGAACGGACGTCGATGGATGAGACAGGCCTACGTCACACCTGTACATCGGTAGCATTGATGCGGCGCGCCCCAGGAAAATCGACAAAGCGATAGCCAACGCCGCGTTCGGTCAGAATATACTTTGGATTGGATGGATCTTCTTCGATCTTCTGGCGCAGATAGGTGATGTACAAGCGCAGATAATGACTCTCGTCGCGGTATTCTGGCCCCCACACCTTACTCAGCAGCATCTCGTGGGTTAGCACGTAACCGGCATTCTGAACCAGATGGTAAAGCAGGCGGTATTCGGTTGGTCGCAAATTGACGCGCTTGCCATCGACCAACACTTCGCGGCGAGCAAAATCAATACTTAACCGGTCATCAACCTTCACCAGGGTTTGAGGGATGGGGGGTTGGGTGTAATGGCGGCGCAGGACTGCCCGAATACGGCTTACCAGTTCGCGCTGGCTGAAGGGCTTGCCAACATAGTCATCCGCCCCAAGTTCCAGACCACGCACCCGATCTTCTTCTTCGTCTTTGGCGGTAAGAATGATCACCGGTACCTGGGAGAAGCTGCGGATACGCCGGAGCGCCTCAAAACCGTCCATCACCGGCATCATAATGTCGAGCAAGACAATGTCGGGCATCTCTTCGCGCACCTTCTCAACCGCTTCGCGGCCATTGGTGGCGGTTGTCACCCGCATGCCTTCCAGTTCAAGATTCATGCGCATGAATGTGATCATGCGCGGCTCGTCATCAACGACGAGAACTAATTTGTCTTTTAATTCGCTCATGGCGCCATTGTACCACACGCTGCCAGCTTTGTCTGCCAATAAGGCGGCTCAGCAGCAAAATTCCTAACAGACCGCCAGCAATTAACGCCGGACGGGGGTCTTTGCTCAGCCACAGGTAGTGTATCACGGCCAGGATTGCGGCCAGGTAGACCAGGCGGTGCAGGCGGCGCCACCAGTGTTTTAGTCGCCGTTGCCAGCCACCGGTCGAGGTGATGGCAAGGGGCAAGAGGAGGGCAAAGGCCAGTAAACCGGCAATGATGTAGCGCTTCTCGCTGATTGTTTGCAGGATCAGGCTGAGATCGAAGCCGTAATCTAGGGCTACAAAGATGGCGAGGTGCAGGCCGGCATAGCCAAAACTGTAGAGGCCGAGCGGACGACGCCAGCGCATGACCTGCTTCCAGCCAAACCAACGGTTCAGCGGGGTGCACGCCAGGGTCGCCAGCAGGAGCATCAGGGCGAACCAGCCGGTACGTTGGGTCAAGTATTGGATCGGATTGACGGTTAGGCGATCAGCCAGCCCATCACCGATGAGTAATACGAGTGGGAGCAGGCCGATTATATGGGGAATGATGCGGAGTAAAGGCAATATGTGTGGTGCTGCTAGTTTGACAGACATAGGTTTGTAGGTTTCGACACCTGTGAATGTTCGTGGTTGGATGCCTATTTCAATATATCGCAGTTCCTTCAATCTGACCATACCATATGATGATGAAGAGGAGCTGGCTGACGACTATCAGATCATGGTGATGGCGATAGTAGCTCACCAATTCTTGATAGGCCAGATGATTATCGTATGTTGTAGCCATCATCAGCAGGGTGAGCGGTACAATACACCTTTGGTATTGATCACCTATGCATTACCCACATGGCACGCTGCGTTAGGCCGGGCTGCAAGCACTCCCCGTGGCGCGGGCTTCCAGCCCGTGTGCCGGTATCCTCTCCATCGCCGTGAGGTGCTGGCTGTAGCCGTTTGGTGTACAGACACGAATCTGGTGCAACAACACGTTTACGCGCAGGTAGCTCATTCATTTCTGACCGACTCGATGATCGTCACGAACACATCTAGCATCCCCGTGACTGGGATGGGGAACGGTGTCCCACGCGCCGGATCGTGAGCGTGGCTGGTGCGGCAGCATGGCTGCCGCACGCCAAACTTCGCGACACGCGCGTGACGAGCGGGCAAGGCAACCTATTCGGCGCGTGATGTCTGTTGGCGATTGGCAGGTGTTCATGCGCATGTGTGACGGGTTGGGAGTACGACAGCGCAGCTTTTTATGAAATAAGTTCTAGTAATTACGGGCCAGATCCATTCCGGCATACAGGGCAGCAACCTGTTCGGCATAGCCGTTGAAGAGCAACGTTTTGCGCCGGCCAGGCTCGCCGATGCGCCGTTCGGTGGCCTGCGACCAGCGTGGATGGGGAACGTCGGGATTGACGTTGGCGTAGAAGCCGTATTCATGCGGTGCGACTGCCATCCACAACGATACCGGCATGGTATCGGTTAGTTCAATTTTGACGATGGATTTGATGCTTTTGAAGCCGTATTTCCATGGAACTACCAGGCGTAGTGGGGCGCCATTTTGCGGCAAGAGGGTACGACCGTAGAGGCCGGTGCTCAGGATCGTTAAGTCGTGCATTGCCTCATCGAGGCGTAGTCCTTCAACATAGGGCCATGGGAAGAAGCGGTCACGCTGCCCTGGCATCTGATCAGGGTCGTAGAGGGTCTCGAAGCGAACGAACTGGGCCTGTACAGTTGGTTCGACGATAGTCAGCAGTTTGTGGAGCGGGAAACCCTGCCATGGGATGACCATTGACCACCCTTCGACGCAGCGTAGACGATAAATGCGCTCTTCCTGGTCGAACATCGAGAGGATATCTTCGATAGCAAAGATCCGTGGCTTGTGCACCATCCCTGTCACTTCTACCGTCCAGGGGTGGGACACAAAGCCAGCGGCCCGGCGTGCAACCGCTTCTTTGTCGGTCGTGAATTCGTAGAAGTTGTTGTAGTTGGTGATCTGCTCGAAGCTGTTGGCCGGATCGCCAAGCTCGTCGCGGGGGGTGGTATCGTCGGGTGCTACTGCCTGCCCCGGACGATCTGAGGGAACATTCAGACCACAGGCACTCAGCACGAGGCCGGCACCCAGTGCGCCTATGCCACCTAACAAAGCCCGTCGGCTCAGGTAGAGCGACTCTGGAGTTATCTCGGAAGAGCGAATTGAGGGATCGCGATACATAGCAGTCCTTTGCCGAATGTGGTTATCGAGAGAGTTGCCGTCAGCAAAACCACCACGGTTAGCCGACAACTAAATTCAACGGATGCCATCCTCGCCTTGTGCAGAGACGTACTACTGGTATTATACGGCCTGGAGCGGCAAATGGATGGACGTGGGACGTATGTTATTCATCCACCAGTGTCAAAATCAGCCGGCGTACCTGCCACAATCGTCGGTCGGCGCCCTCTGGCCGCACGTCGAGATCATCGCGAATCTGGCTTATCTGGAGGCGAATGGCGTCGATGGGGCCTTTTTGCTGCTCGGTGCTCAGGTTGTAAGCCCGATCCAGCGCCCGTCGGGCGGTCATCAATGCTCGATCTGCCTCGGCCATGTCGTTGCGCTGCAGGGCATTGACCGCCTCGTCGAGGGTGATGGCAGTGCGCAGCAGGTGGGTGGCAGTTCGTAAGCGGGCGTTTTCGGCCTGAAGATCGAGGATGGAGAGCCGGATCAATCCCTCGTCTACCGGCACCGGTGGCAAGGTCGGTTGGGGGGTAGGGATTGGGGTGGGGGGGATAGTCGGCGGTGGCGTGACCGTGGCAATCTGCGGTTCAGCCGGGATTGGTGCAGGCTGGAGCCAGGTTTGCAGCAGGGTGAAGAGGCCAAGGCTGATCAGAATAGTCAGCAGATGCGGTACCAACAGGCGGACGTAGTGTCGCCAGCGGGACGAGGGTGATGGTAGTGGCGATGATGTCGGCTCAGGAGATGACATTGCAGCCCAAAGGTGGAATGGATTATCTGCCGGCGTACCAGGATAGCCGCCACCGATCAACGGTAGGACGCAAAGCGGCTTATCCGTGGTAGCAATTGATAGCCACTTTGCGTCGTCCGCACCTCATAATCAAGACGGGAGTGCCTATTGCGCAGAGGCACCTTAAATCTCGTGGGCGAGAAGGATGGCCTGGGCAATCTCCTTCATCGACTTGCGGGTGTTCATCGAGAGCTGCTGAATCTTGCGGAAGGCCTCGGCCTCTTTCAAGCCCTGGGTGTCCATCAAGATGCCCTTGGCCCGCTCGACCAGTTTGCGCGTCTCAAGTGTCTCTTTCAGATCGGCAACCTGGCGATCCATCTCCAGAAACTCCTGATAGCGGGCAATGGCAATCTCAATCGCCGGTAGCAGTTCGGCTTCGCGGAAGGGCTTGACAATATAGTTCACGACACCGGCTTCTTTGGCCCGCTCGACCAGATCGCGGTCAGAGTAGGCCGTGAGCAGCAGCACCGGCGCAATCTTTTCTTCGGTCAAGATGCGAGCAGCTTGAATGCCGTCCAGTTTCGGCATTTTGATATCCATCAAGACCAGATCGGGGCGCAGCTCGCGGGCGAGATTGATCACACTCACACCGTCACCGGCTTCGCCAACCACCAGATAGCCAAGACTGACGAGAGTCTCTTTGAGGTTCATGCGGATGATGGACTCATCGTCGGCGATCACCAGTCGCGTCTGGGGCATACGCTCTTCTCCTCTATGTTGAGTAACAACCTGCAATTCCGCAGACAGGTATATGACGTTCGTTGATGCGAGCAGTATATCATTCAACTGTTTGCGAATCAACCGTCTGGAGACGGTTTTGTGCCCGGCTGACACTATTATATGCCAAGCAGTTTCCGCAGTAAATCATCGTCGTCGGGACGATGTCCCAGGGTAGCCCCAGAGTCGGCATCTGACCTGAACTGCTGTGTTGTTTCTTCAAATGGTATGTCCGGGGTGGTTGGTGCTGTCAGGTCAGCCGCCATTGGCGAGATTGTACCTGCCAGATCATTTTGCCAGCGTGACCATTCAGCGGGCGGGACATCGGCAGCGTTATCATCGGTCAGTGGGCCAAGCTCCGCCAGCCAGCGCTCGCGTTCGGCGGGTGGTAAATCATTCCACTCGACCGGTTGATCGCCGATATAGCCATCCAGACGACCCTGGCGGTGATCGGTGACCGACGCCTCATCGGCAGTATCGAACCATTCAGCCAGTTCGTCGCCGTTGAGCGGATCAATAGCCGATGGGGGCGAGGCAGCAGGCATACGGGAAGTATTTGGAGTTAGCGAAGCACGTAGTGTTTGCGGTCGGTTGTCAGCAGCCTGGCCGGTAGCCACCGCTGGTTCTGGCAAGTCTTGGGGTGGCTGAGTGTTGCGCGAGGCGGTGCGGGTTGGCTGGCGCCATCCCGGCGTCTGGCGCTGGATCGAGGACTGTCCGGGGTCACGACCTTTGAACATCTTGCCCAGCCAGGAACGTTTGGTAGTCTCAGTTTGTGGTGCCGGTTGACTGTCGCGACGTGAAAAACCGCGCAGTGACTCCTGCCAGGCATCACGTGCTGATGAATGGGCACCGGTGTCCATGCGATAACCACTCCGGGTAGAACGAGCCGCCGGTTGTACGTAGCGCTGGCTGAAAAGGTATAGATCGTACATTGCCGACAAAATCAGTCCAACCAATATCAATGACACGACAATCACTGCACCGAGAAGCAACGGAAATCCATCACCGCTGTTCTGCACTGCGCCGACCACCGTGACCGGTGATGTGACCGGTGTAGCGGTTGCCAGTGCAGTAGCACTCGCCGACGCAGGAGCCGTCGGACACAGCACCGCAGATACCTGTGAACCCACTTCACGCCCCAACAACCCCAAACGCACCTGCCAGAGTGGATCGGAGGGGAGCGGCACCATGGGATCACGCTCAAACCTGGCCCGTTCAAAGTACTGCACGATCAAATCACGTCCGGTATTGGAGTCACGTTCGGTCAGTGCGCCACTGATCGGATAGCCAAACACACTAATTCCACCATACCGTTCATAGAAACTGCGGAACAGCGGATCAGCAAAAGCGGACGGATCACTCAGATCGGTACGCGGTGTTACCGGCTGATCCGGATAACCAAGCCGAAAGGCGACGACCCCAACATGCGAGCCAAGTACCCGATTGGGCCAATCATTACCCGGATGCAACTCCAATCGCTGACGTTCAGTGTACAACACGGCAACCTCTTGACGACAATCACCGGCCAGCTCGCGGGTAACCGGCCCTAACGGAAGACCGAGCAACGCAATTCCCTCGATGAGAGAGCGGGCCTGTTCCCCACCAAAGGTCTGATAAAAGCGGGCAAAGTCGCCGGTAATCGGGGTTTGCGGTGCTTCCGGTAACACCAGTGCCGGACAAACTTCGATCTTGCCGGTTGGCGGTACGGGTGGCACAGCGTGCAATTGACCGGGATCACCCATCAGCAGGGCAAACTCACGCGGGACTGTTGGTAACGGCGTCGGCCCCTGGGCACCGTTACCAGGCGTGATCGGCAGATAACGAAGACCACTGACACGGGCTGCCCCGTCTTCATCGCGGGTCACACCGATGTACATGAGGGCAGCCGGGGTGGTAGCGGTACCGATCAGATCGCCGGCGGAGAATATGACCAGCCCTTCGCGATTCGCAGTGCGCACCCAATCGACCGTTGCGATCTCGCCGGGGATACTCCCAATCACCAGATCGGCACCGGCAGCAATCAGATTACGGGCAGCATTGATCCGGGCCTGGGGCGGATCAGGGTCGGTGGGTTGGCCCCAGGCTGCCATCACAACAACCAGATCGGTCTCCTGTCGGGCCTGTTCAATTGCAGCACTGATATTGGGCAAAACGCCGGCAGTATTGGCAAGTAGATGAATTTGATTGCGAGGATCGGCATTTCCTTCCAAACCCCAGCTTGCACTGAGAAAACCAAGGGTCAGCGGTGAAGCCGGATGGGGTACCGTCACCTTGAGAAAGGGGGGATGGGTCTCGCCACCTGACACTACACCGTGTTGAAAAATGCCGTAGCGGCTTAGATTTTGCAGGGTAGCATCAACACCAGTCGGGCCAAGAGCGAGCAAGCGCGGCTGAGCAGTTCCCAGTAAGAGCAGATTACTCTCGGCTAACGCAGGAGCCAGAGCAGGTAATGCCTCGCCGGCCAGTGGCCCGGCCAGCGTCGCCATAGCCAAATCGGCAGCCGTCAGGAATGGACGCAGTGCGGCAAAAGCCTCAGTGTAACTGGGTGTCTCAATCCCGCTGGGAATCAGCACATCAGGGATAACTGCACCGGCAACCGCCAGCGTGTACTGCACGGTATCACCTGCGCCACAGCGGTTGAGCGCCAATCGCGCACCTGCCGGCGGCTGCGCCTGGACAACCGGTGTGGTAAACAGCATCACCAAGACACTGAAAACTAGTAATAGCCGACCCGTCATTGTTGCCTCACCTCCGCCGGCACCCCGGCAGAGCGAACTATGGCAGGCATTCATGCCTGTACTGCAACAATTGTACTACAGGATCAGGCTGTCCGGTGAGACAGGCGGGAACCGGCCCAAACCAGTACAAAGATGGCAGTGCTGGTAAGCACAATAGCTGCGCCGGAAGCAATGCTAAAGTAATAGGAGGCGTAAAGACCAACAACCCCGGCGACGACTGCCAGTAATGCTGCTACCAGCATCATCGTGTGCATGCGATGGGTCAAGAAGGCAGCCGTTGCCGGTGGTGTGACCAAAATCGCCAGGGTTAAGGCCACCCCAACCGTCTGAATTGCCACCACAATCGACACGGCCAGCAACGCCAGCAACAGCAGATCGAAGAAGCGAACCGGCAAGCGCAGGGTGGTGGCCAGCACCGGATCAAACGTAACGACCATCAACTCCTTGTAGAAGAGGATGATGAGTGCGATGACGATCAGGCCCAACACGGCAATGCGCCAGAGATCATACTCGCTAACGCCGAGAATATTACCGAAGAGAAAATGTGATAGATCAACAGCCGAATTGCGTACCGTTGAAATCAAGGCCACTCCCAGGGCAAACATCGCGGCGAAGACGATACCAATGGCGGTATCCTCACGGATGCGGGCGGCGCGACTGATTGCCCCGATTGAGAATGAACTGACCAGTGCTGTGCCCAGTGCCCACCAGAAGAGTGCACCACGATCAGCACCGTTCAGAAGATAGCCGACTGCAATGCCGGGCAACATCGTATGCGCCAGCGCATCACCCAAGAAGGCCATGCCGCGCAGCACGACATAGACGCCAACCACCGCACAGATAACCCCGACCAGCAGCGCCGCCAGCAAGCCGCGTTGCATAAATGAGTAGGCCAGGGGGGCAGTAAAAAAATCGATCATAGACCGCCATCCGGATCAGGATTACAACAACTGTCAGCGACAGTAAGCAGCCCATCACCACTCTGCAAGAGATGAAGATGCCCGCCATAGGTAGCGACCAGATGGGCAGCGGTGAAGGCTGCGCGAGCCGGTGCGCACGCAATCAGGCTACGATTGAGAAGCATCACCCGATCAAAATAGCGCGCTGCCTGTTGCAGATCGTGCAGCGCCGTCAAGACAGTGACGCCTTCCTGACGTAGCGTAGCCAGGGTGCGAAAGATCTCGTCTTGCGAGGGAATATCCAGCCCAACCAGTGGTTCATCCATTAATAATAGGCGCGCTTCTTGCGCCAACGCTCGGGCCAGAAACACCCGTTGCTGCTGCCCTCCCGACAACTGACCGATCTGGCGATTGGCAAACGCTGCCAGCCCGACCCGTTCTAACGCTCGTTGGGCAAGCAGCCGGTCCTGACGGGAAGGGCGACGGAATAGACCAATACGACCGACCCGTCCCATTAAAACAACATCACTGACTGAGACCGGAAAGCGCCAGTCGATCTGCAAGCGCTGGGGCACGTAGGCAATCTCATTCGGCGCGACTCGCTCGTGACCGAAATAGCGAATCTCACCGCTGGTAATCGGTTGAAGGCCGGCGATAGCTTTCAGCAGGGTACTTTTACCGGCACCGTTTGGCCCGACAATTGCCACTTGCTCACCCACATTGATGGTCACTGAGACATCGTGTAGCGCCTCGTTCTGCCGGTAATGGACGGTGAGATGACGAATGTCTAAGGCTGGAACCGTCGTTACCGGATCGGCAACTGTCGGTGCGATGACTGATGAAGCTGTCATAATCGCCTTCCTTCAGGCATAAAAACCGGTGCAGCATCAGTGATGATGACCACCATCACTGATGCTGCTCTATTGTACGCGAGAACGTAGATTAACTGCGCAACCCATCAACAATTGTCTGGACATTAAAGCGCATGTAATCGAGGTACGTCGCACCTGGCCCATTCGCATCGGTCAGCGACTCGGTTAACACGGTGATAATGCGCACGCCGGTATCGCGAGCGACCTGCTCGGCGATCTGCTGATTCGCAACATCACCAACAAAGATGGCAGTCACACCATAGTCGGCAATCATGTCTTGCAATGCTGCCAGTTCCTGGGCCGAGGGGGCGGCACTCGAACTTACCCCAGGAATAATTGCCCCCAACTGGCGCAACCCGTACTTATCGGCCATATAGCCAAAGATAATGTGGTCAGAAACAATTAAACGCCGCTCTGCTGGGATAGTGGCAAATTGATCGGCAATCCAGCGATCAAGATCATCGAGCTGACGCTTATACTCGGTTGCACGAGTAGCGTATGTTTCAGCGTGATCTGGATCAAGACGGCTCAGAGTGGTATAGATCAGGTCAGTCCAGACTTTCACGTTAGCCGGATCCGTCCAGGTATGGGAGTCAACCGATCCTGCCCCATGTTCGTGGGCATGTTCATCACTGTGCTCATCACCATGCTCGTCGGCATGAGTATCGCTATGCTCGTCGGCATGGGTGTCACTAGTAGCACCGGCTTCCTCTGTCCCGTGATCGTCGGCGTGTTCTTCGTCGTGGGCATGATTGGTAGCTTCCGCTTCGGTCAATGTACGTAGGGCAAGGTTCGCCGACAAATCGACAACTTCGGCTTGCGTACCTGAACTTGCAATCAGACGATCAATAAACTCTTCATAGCCGGCACCGACCGTAAAGATAACTTGAGCTTCACTCACCCGTACCAAATCTTGGGGTGTCGGCTCAAAGCTGTGTGCATCGACCCCAATTGGGACAATTGTCTGGACTTGAACTCGATCACCACCGACCTGACGCACAATATCGGCCACAATGCTGGTGCTAGCTATGACCAGCAGCGGTTGTGCTGAGGTATCGTCCGCCGCCGGTGCAGCAGTGGGTTGACTTGCCGTGACCAGCGGTGCTTGCGCTGAGGTATTGTCCGCCGCCGGTGCAGCAGTGGGTTGACTTGCCGGTGTTTGCCCGCAGGCAGCTATAAACATTGCTGCTATCAGGAAAACGATCATCTGTTGTATGAATCGCATGCTTACCTCCATCTTTAATGAAACATTGTTTCAATAGAGATTATGTAGCAAAGGGCACCTGTTGTCAAATGCCAGCGGCACAGAATCGGGTCGCTAAGGAATGCAAGCAGTTCTACGCAAAACAAAATTGTGGTATACTGTAAAAAGAATATCTTCCCCATCAGTGTATTGCCCCGTCGCTCGTACGCGAGGCCAGGCCCTCAATGGAGGAGGATTGAAGTATGAAAGTAACAGTTCGTGATGCTGCCGCCCACGCCCGTCGGCTTGGTTACCACATCATTGCCGCAGAGCAGTTACGTGATACACGTTGTTTCCTGGTGCTTGCAGAGCCGGCGGGACAACCGTTCGCTGTTCTCATCCAACGTCGTGCGCTGATTACTGCTGCCGATGTGCAGGACTTTGCCGAAATGCTGTTTTTGCGCCGTTTGGATCGCGGCTTGTTGATTGCAGTGGATGGTGGATTTAGTAACGAAGCCCGACGGACTGCGCAGGAACTGCGTCAGGCGATGATTACGCTCACGACAGACATTCCTCCGGCAAGTGGCTTTGCAACTGCCGGCCTGAATCCGGTCGTTGATCTCCAGTAATCACCGGCACATATCTCGCTATCCTCAAGGGTGAGTGGGGACGTAGCGATCAGGGCACAAAATACCCGCGATTTTTCCATGCCCGGCTATGGTACAATAGGGCTATGACCGATCAACTGTTGTCGGCGGCCCAAACGCCGCATGATCTCGATTTTATCAGTCATAGTCCGACCCAGACTGAACGTATCGGTGTGCGCCTTGGTCACCTGCTGCACGCCGGTGATTCGGTGTTGCTTTCAGGTCAACTCGGTGCCGGCAAAACCCATCTCATTAAAGGTATAGCTCGTGGCCTCGGCTACGACGGCCTGGTGACCAGCCCAACCTTTGTCTTGATCAATGAATATCGGGCCGATACTGCCCATGGACGGCTACCGATCTATCACATCGATCTCTACCGGGTGCGTGATGTGACCGAATTGACCACGATTGGTCTTGATGAACTCTGGTTGAGTGAAGGCATCTGTTTGATTGAATGGCCCGAACGAGCCGCGTCAGCAATGCCGGCAGAACATTTACACATCGTGCTCAGCCATGTGAGCGAGACCAAGCGGCAGATACGGCTGACGCCCCGTGGGATGCGTTACCGTGAACTACTGCTCAGGTTTAAGGAGGAGACGTTCGGCTAATGTTGCTCGCTATCGACACCGCTACCGCACTGACCGGTCTTGCTCTCTATGATGCGCACGGTCCATTAGCCGAAAGCGTCTGGGAGTCGGGACGTAATCATACTGCGCAACTCTTGCCACAAATCGATGCGATCCTGCGCTACATCGGCGCAACACCAGCCGACGTGACCGTGCTGGCGGTCGGATTGGGGCCGGGGAGCTGGAGTGGTCTGCGGGTAGGGTTGAGTCTGGCGAAGGGGATGGCACTGGCCGGCGATCTGCCATTGATTGGGATTGCAACACTTGAGGCGTTGGCGTACCAGTACGCACCGACCCCATTGCCGGTCTATCCACTGATACGGCTGGGGCGTGATCGTTATGCGACGGCTCCGTTTGTGGCGCAGGATCGCCTTGAGCGTCTGGCGCCTGATCGTAATCTCACGCTCGCTGAACTCTTTGCCGACGTAAGTGGGCGTGCGCTCTTTTGTGGTGATCTCGATGCAACGACGATAGCCGCCCTGCAACGCGGTTTGGGTGAGCGGGCTGTGTTGCCGGCACCGGCAGCCCGCTTGCGGCGCCCGGCGTATCTTGCCGAACTGGCCTGGCAGCGCCATCTTGCGCGTGATTACGATGATCTGGCTACGCTTGAACCCCGGTACCTCGGTGCGCCGGTGCGAACACCGGCGCAACATACCTGAAGCAGGTTGTTATGTTTTGTCTTGCAAAGGTCGCGGAGCGGTTCGGTTGTCCGTGAGACCAGATAGTCACGAGCTGTAGATCGCTCTTGTAATGACAGGCAGGCCTGTACCTCTGCCTGGCTATAGCGGTTTCAAGCTGGTGTCGGAACCATGTGTCTCCGCCATTCAACTTGCCACTCATCTACGCTTCGCCGATAATGACGGTATAGTATGTGTAGATGTTTGCCGGCAGCGGCCGTTGATCCAATTGCCATGGGGGGAATGCCATGTCTGCCCTACGCCGATTTGAACAGTTTATGGAGCAGATGGTCGAAGGATCGGTAGCGCGTATCTTCCGCAGTACGATCCAGCCGGTCGAGATTGCGCGTCGGTTAGAGAAGGCGATGGAGAGCAACCAGACAATTAGTGTCAAGCGCGTGATTGTGCCGAGCAGCTACCGGGCCTTTTTGAATCCGCAAGACTTCGCGATCTTTCAACCGGTACGCCAGCAGATCGAGCAGGAACTGGCAACCTACCTGAGTGAGCTGGCCGCCGAACGCAATTTCACGATGCTCGATCATCCGCGGGTGGTAATCACGGAAGATCCGGCCGTCCCCCGGCGTTCGATCCAGGTCGAGGCCGAGATGCGCGACAATCAATCCGATCAGCCGACGATGACAATGATTATGCAAAGCGACCGCGCCCCCGGACGGTCATCAGGTGCTTTTTTTCTCTTGCAGATCGGCAATGCACCACAGGCGCTGCCCATTGCCACCACAACGGTTACTATCGGACGTGGCCTGGATAACGATATTATTCTGGAAGACACGCGAGTCTCACGAAAACACGCCCAACTGCGTTATCGCCAGCGTCGCTTCTGGCTGACCGACCTGGGGAGTACGAATGGTACCTTTGTGAATGGTGAACGGATCAGTGAACGGGCACTCCGTGATGGTGACGTGGTTTCGCTGGGTGGGCTGGAACTGACGTTTCGTGAGGGCTGATCCATGTTTTTCGATATTGCCAGCATCTCGATTGGAATTATCCTGCTTTTGCTGCGCGTGGCAGTTGTGTTTCTCCTCTACTTTTTTCTCTGGCAAGTGGTTCAGGTAATCCGGCGCGATCTCGCCCAAACATCGGCTGCCCCCACGCTCGCCAGTCCCTACGGACAACTGGTTGTCACCAGCTCTGGGCAGAGCGGAGTCGCTGTCGGCAAGGTCTTTCCATTGAATCCGGTGACGGTGATTGGCCGTAGCCCGCATTGCGATATTGTCCTCAACGACTCATTCCTCTCCAGCGAACATGCCCGGTTGGAAAAGCGGGGAGGAGTCTGGTTGCTTGAAGACTTGAATAGCACGAATGGAACCTTTCTCAACGGCTTTGAAGTAGCCGGACTGACAGAAGTGCATCCCGGTGACGCGATTCGCGTTGGCCGGGTCGAGCTACGCCTGGAACAGGGAGTGGCCTGAGCGGGTTTCAGGCTGACCAGTTCAGCACAGGCCAATGAGTTGTCCTGTCAGCGAGTGAAAAGCACACCGGTTCTGTCAGTGCGCAGACCATTCCTCACATCGACGATAAGTGCATAGCCTTTTGTTATGAGTTTAATGCGAATCTGGTATAGATTTGCTGACAAATCGCTCTGTTATAGCCAAAGCGCGTTCTGGCCTGATCTGCACCAGCATCCGCGAAAGAGTTCGTAAATCTTCGTGCTTGATTGTCAATTGTTCACGCTGGGTACTGTCCATCTTGTGAGCATTGCGACGTATTTGTGATATACTTCTCATTACCTTCACACGTTACTGCATCACGGAGGATAGGCAATGCTGGCCAATTATGCGTTGATAGGCATCTTCCTTGTTGCTGCAATCAGCTTTCCGTTGATACCGTTGGTTTTAGCCTTCTTTCTGCGTCCTAAACGGCCAACACCGCTCAAGACCAGTACGTATGAGTGTGGTCTGGAAGCGATAGGTGATGTTCACGTGCAATTCAAGGTGCAATACTACCTCTACGCACTGGCCTTTGTGATTTTCGATATCGAAGTGATATTTTTGTATCCGTGGGCAGTAGCATTTAATGTAGTGGGTCTTTACGGCCTGATTGCAGCGACCATCTTCCTCCTGATGCTGTTTGCCGGTTTGCTCTACGAGTGGCGTAAAGGCGCCCTAGAGTGGGTGTAACCATGGCTGAGATTGATCCAACCCAGCTCGAACTCGAACGCCAGGGTATCTTGTTGACGACGGTGAACCGGTTTTATAACTGGGGGCGTCGTTCATCGATCTGGCCAATGGCATTTGGGCTGGCGTGTTGTGCGATTGAGATGATGGCGTTCGGGTTGAGTCGCTATGACGTTGCCCGGTTTGGCGCCGAGCTATTTCGCGCGTCGCCGCGGCAGGCCGATCTGATGATCGTCGCCGGCACGGTGACGAAGAAGATGGCCCCCCAGGTGGTGCGGCTCTACAATCAGATGGCCGAACCGCGGTATGTGATCTCGATGGGGGCCTGCGCAACATCCGGTGGCCCCTTCCGTGATGGGTACAATGTTCTGCGTGGTATCGACTTGTTGATTCCAGTTGATGTGTATGTACCCGGCTGCCCCCCACGCCCTGAAGCACTCCTGCACGCTCTGATGACGTTGCAAGAGCAGATTGACCGGCAGAAGCTTGGGCGAGTGCGCTGGTACGGGAGTGGCGATAAGCCGCAGACGGGCGACTTTCCGGTACCAGCTTTTGGGGCGAAGGGATTGGAAATCGACGGCAAGCTGGTCGATCCGGTTGGTGGGTTGCCGTTGCTCAGCCCATATACATCGCCGAGCCATGGCGAGCACCGTTCGGGGCAGATCGAGCATCCTGAAGTGGTACGCCAGTTCCCGATCATGGATCCTGAAGTAGAGCTTGAGAATGCGCTCAAGGCGCGCGGGATCGCTCCTGAGATCGCAGCCGACGACTTGAAACGGAGTGTGGTGAACGATGCCTGAACTGACACCAACCGATCTGCGGACACGACTGGCCACGGCGCTGCCGGAGGCCCTGATCGAGGTGGAACCCCTGGCGATCACGCCACCACCTGCTCACGGCCCCCAACCCGGTCTGTTTCATCCACCCGATCCGTTTATTTACCCCGATCATCTCGTTGCGGCAGCCCTTTTTGTGCGCGATACGCTCGGTTATACCTTTCTGTCCGATATTGCCGTGGTCGATTACCTTCACGCCGGCTGTTTTGAGCTAGTCTATCGGTTCTACCATCCGGCCGGCGGTCCGGGTATTGTGTTACGGGTACGGGTACCACGGGATGCGCCTTCCGTGCCATCACTCACGCCATACTGGCCGGCAGCTAACTTTCATGAGCGTGAGGCGTTCGATCTGTTTGGCATCGAATTTGTCGGCCATCCATACCTGCGGCGCATCTATATGTGGGACGAGTTTGAAGGTTTTCCCATGCGCAAAGATTTTCCTCGACAGGGAGACAAATATCTGGGCAGTGATGAATAGACAGTCTTGATTATCAATCTATTGTTCATACCTTCGCTCGTAGAAGCGATACCTATAGAGAACTGGTGTCGATATGCTCCAAACGCAAGAGCTGCAAGTCAATATTGGGCCACAACATCCATCAACCCATGGTGTCTTCCGCATGCTGGTGACGGTTGATGGTGAGACGGTGGTTGATCTTAAGCCGGTGTTCGGGTATCTGCACCGCAATCACGAGCAGATTGCCGAAGCGAATTCGTATCTGCAAAATATGCCCTATACCGACCGGCTCGACTATTTTAATTCGATGGCCAACAATCACGCCTATGCGATGGCGGTTGAGCGATTGGCCGGGATTGAGGTGCCTGAACGGGCAGAGTATATCCGGGTGCTGATGGTCGAGCTAACCCGTATCCTCAATCATGCGAGTGCGGTTGGTTTCATGATCAACGATATGGGGGCCTGGCAGACGCCATTGGCATTCGGGATGCGCGAGCGTGAAAAGATTCTCGATCTGTTCGAGATGGCAAGCGGCGCCCGTTTGATGTGCAACTATTTTCGCTTCGGCGGTGTGGTGCGCGATCTACCCCCTGAATTCATTCCCAATTTGCGCGAGTTGCTAATCGCACTGCCGGCCTATATCGATGAGCTAGAGCGGTTATTACGTGATAATGAGATTCTGTTACAACGGGCAATCGGTATCGGTATCCTACCCCGTGAAGTAGCACTCTCGTATGGTGTGACCGGCCCGGTGTTGCGCGGTTCGGGCATTCCCTACGATGTACGCAAAGCCGAACCGTACAGTGTTTACGACCGCTTTGATTTCGATATTCCCGTCGGTAAAGTGGGCGATGTGTATGACCGTTTTCTGGTACGCATTGAAGAGATGCGCCAGAGCAAACGGATTATTGAACAGGTGCTTGAGCAATTGCCAGATGCGAAGGGCGGGCATATCAACCCCAAGGCCCGCCAGAATGTCCGGCCACCGGTCGGTGATGCGTATGCCCGCATTGAGTCGCCAAAAGGCGAATTGGGCTTCTATCTGGTCAGCGACGGGAGTGGGAAACCGTACCGTTACAAAGTGCGGGCACCGTCGTTTATCAACCTAACACCCCTGGCCGATATGTGTCGTGGATACAAGGTGGCCGATATTGTAGTCATTCTCGGCAGTATCGACATCGTGATGGGAGAGGTGGATCGATGACAACACCACCATTCGAGATAGAGATTCTACGTGGGCGCGTGATTGAGGTGCAGCGTGATGACAACCGTGTCCGACGGGGCAGTGGTCTGCTGCGCGGAATGGCAGTGATCTGGAAGCACTGGAAGGAGTCGTTCCGCCTAAACCGCAGCTATCGGCAGATTCACGGCACCTTTACCATTGAGTATCCCGAAGAGCGACCACGCATCCCCGAAGCCTACCGCAACATGCCCATCCTCCTCTACGACGACGAAACTGGTCACGAACTCTGTACCTCGTGCTTTCAGTGTGAACGCATTTGCCCGCCACAAGTGATTCATATGACGCAGGCGAAGGACCCGGCTACCGGTAAACCGGTACCGGCGGTAGCCGAGTTTATCATCGAGTACGATGCCTGCATGAGCTGTGGTTTCTGCGCCGAAGTCTGTCCGTTCGATGCGATCAAGATGGATCACGAGTTCGAGTTATCGACCGACGACCACAGCGGTCTGACCGTGCATAAAGCGCAACTGAACCGGCCCATCAGTTACTACGAGAAGATCGCTCCCACAATGTGGGCCGAAGTTCGCGAGGGTGCATTGAAGAAGCTTCAGGGTAACATTCGCCGGCGGCCAGACGTGATCGGGATTGCCCCCCATCTGACCGAGCGGATTGCTGCCCGGCGGGCGGAACTGGCTGTGCAGGCACCTGCTTCACCACCGGAAGCGGCTACACCAGCAGCTTCCGCCGAGGCTCGTAAACTATCCCCTGAAGAGAAGGCGGCGAAACTGGCGGCGATCCGGGCGGCAAATGCTGCCCAGGCCAGTGATGGACCTCCCTCTGCAGACGGTGCATCAGCGGCAGCGACTCCCACCGACGACAAAGCGGCACGGTTGGCAGCTATCCGAGCGGCCAATGCGGCGAAGCGAAAACAGGTTGAGGAACAAGCGCGTGACGGTTCGGGAGAGGAAGCATAACCCGACGGAGAACCTTCATGTACGACATCTTGCAGGGATTCATTAACGGTACCTTTGGCTGGGGATGGCCCGATTGGTTGCTCAACCTGATCGGCCACATCATTATTGTGACGATTGTGCTGATTGTTGCCCCGTTACAGATGCTCTTCTTCACCTACTATGAGCGGCGGGTGATTGCCCGCATGCAAGATCGGATCGGCCCCAACCGGGTTGGTCCAGAGGGCATCTGGCAGCCAATAGCTGATGGCGTCAAGATGTTCACCAAAGAAGACATAGTACCGGCGGCGGCTGACCGGATCGTCCATTTTCTTGCCCCGTGTGTTGTTGTTGCGCCGACAGTCCTGATGTTTGCGGTTGTACCCTGGGGGCCGGGTATGACACCGATTGATTTACCGACTGGTCTGCTCTTTTTCTTTGCTGTATCGTCAATCAGTGCGGTTGGATTGATGATGGCCGGTTGGGCCAGTAACAACAAGTTTTCGTTGCTGGGAGCGATGCGGGCAGTGGCCCAGATGGTCTCATACGAAATTCCGGCCGTCCTCTCGCTGATCGCCATCGTGATCATTGTCGGCTCACTCTCGATCAACGACATCATCAATTATCAGTCTGGCCTGCTGATCAGCAATCGTGATCTGCCCGGTATTCCCGACCTTGGTCTGGGCTGGTTTATCTTCACCCCGGTCGGTTTTGTCGCGTTTGTCGCCTTCTTCATCGCCGCGCTAGCCGAAGGCGAACGTACTCCGTTCGACATTCCTGAAGCCGACTCAGAGATTGTTGCCGGCTATATGACTGAGTATAGCGGTATGAAATTCGGTCTGTTCTACCTAGCGCAATACGTGTTGAACTTCCTGCTCTGTGCTATTACGGCTATCATCTTTCTGGGTGGCTGGAAGGGGCCGGGTGTGAACTGGCTCTACGCGCAGGCAATCACACCAACCAATCCTAATGGTAATGGCTTATTTAATGTACTAGCCGGTATGCTGGGCGTCTTCTACTTCCTGCTCAAGACCTACATCTTTTTCTTCGTGATGGTCTGGCTCCGTGGCGCCTTACCAAGGTTGCGGATCGACCAATTGATGGATTTTGGTTGGAAGTTTCTCATTCCATTAACACTGGTCAATCTGTTCAGTGCCGCGTTGTGGGTTGCCTTCACACGCTGGGGACCGGCAGAGGGGATGTTGCTGACAATGGGCTGGTCACCGGTGCTGCGCTGGCTAGCGGCCTTTGTGATAACCCTTGCCATTAATCTGGGGGCCTACCTCTGGCTGACACGGGTCTACGCTGCATCGCAGGCCGAACGACGACGGGCAGAGCTAGAGGAATTGAGCGCCACGCTGTAAAAACAGCGAATCCGGCAATGAAAATAGTGAAGTGCTGGAGTAGGAAAGCGTGATGGAAATCGTTGTCCAAATTGTATTCGGGGTGATAGCCCTCTTTATTCTGGTTTCGGCAGCGATGGTCGTCTCGGTGCGGAATGTGATCCACGCCGCACTGTGGTTAATTGCCTGTTTTTTTGGCGTTGGCGCACTCTACATGCTGCTCGAAGCCGAATTTCTGGCCGTGGTACAGGTCTTGATCTACGTCGGCGCCGTATCGGTGCTGATCCTGTTTGCGATTATGCTCACCCACCAGATTACTGGTGAAGGGATTCGCCAGCTCACGACACGCTGGCCGGTTGTGCTGGCGATTGCGGTCCTGCTTTTTGCCACCGTGATGGCACCCACCCTGATCAACCAGCAGTGGAATGTGCCGCCGGCACCGCCAATCGGTACCCAAGAACCGATTGCCGGTCCGGCTGAGCTAGGGCGCGGTTTTGTGAATGAGTTTTTACTCCAGTTCCAAGTGGTTGGTGTCCTGTTGACCGTGGCCCTGATCGGGGCGATTGTCATTGCCTATGAAGAACGGGCACGGCGGCGTAAGGTGCTGACCCTGGCCGAAGAGCTGGAATTGAAGCGTTTGCGCGAGCAAGCATCACCACCATCGGCAGAGCCGGTTGAAGAAGAGCCGGTCGTGCAGACAATCCAACCGACCAGTGAGAGGTAATCATGCTAAATGCAGTTCCATTACCGGCAGTCCTGACGTTAGCCGCTGCGCTCTTTTGTATTGGCCTGTTCGGGGCACTCTCGCGCCGCAATCTGATCGGTGTCTTGATGGGTGTTGAATTGATGTTAAACGCCGTCAACATCAATCTGGTCGCATTCTGGCGCTACTTCGAGCCACGCTATATCACCGGTCAGACCTTTGCTATCTTCATCATTGCAGTCGCGGCTGCCGAGGCCGCTGTCGGCCTGGCGATGGTGATTGCTGTCTATCGCCATTATGTGACGGTTAACGCCGATGAAGTGGATCAACTGCGCGGATAAGTGACACCGGTAGCACAGGTTCTCAGGAAGTAGCAAACCGGTTCTGATACGCACAGAACATTCAGAACAGAATTGTAGTTGGGTGGCAGGCACGTACACTCGTGGTACGAGTTGAGACGACGGGAATCGTACTATGGCGTTTTTTCTGCAATATGCGTGGCTGATTCCATTGCTGCCGTTACTAGCCAGTGCGCTCATTACACTGACCCCGCTGCGTCGGGCTGCGCTGGCAAGTGCGTGGCTGGCAACCGGGCTGATGATGGGGTCAACGGTTCTGGCCCTGGGTCTTCTGGCCGCAGTCGCCGGAGGATGGGCGCTGCACGACGGACAACTGGTGCAACTTGCCGGCCATCACGGCGAACACGGTGCCTTCACCTTTCCCGAACCGAATGTCGTGCAGCGGTTCGTGTGGGCGCCAACCGGTGATACCGCATTACAGATGGGTATCTACATCGATGGCGCTGCTGCCGCAATGCTGGCGATGGTCACGATTGCCTCGACCTGCATTCACCTCTTTTCGATAGGCTATATGGCGTCTCACCCACGGCAGAGCCGCTTCTTCAGCTTTATCGCTCTCTTTACGGCGGCGATGTTGCTGATGAGCATGGCCGATAATCTGCTGCTCTTCTTCATGGCCTGGGAGATCATGGGTCTCTGTTCATACCTATTGATCGGCTTTCTCTACGAGCGACCCAGTGCAGCGCGGGCAGCAGTGAAGGCTTTTATCACTACCCGGATCGGGGATGTGCTGCTGCTGCTGGGTATTGTCTACCTCTACGCCCAGGCCGGTGGAATTGGGTTTGGCAATGATGAAGGTGGTATCTTCTTTTCGCCACTGCTGGAACGATTGGCAAGCGAAACCGGTGCCCTGGGCTTAAGTCACGCTGCCGGAATTGCGCTGCTCCTGTTTGGCGGTACGGTGGGGAAATCGGCCCAATTCCCGCTCCACGTTTGGTTGCCTGACGCAATGGAAGGCCCGACCCCAGTGTCCGCCCTCATTCACGCTGCAACGATGGTAGCGGCAGGTGTGTTCCTGGTGGCACGAACTTTCCCGATCTTTACTGCCGATCCGACGGCACTGGGCGTGGTGGCCTTTATTGGTGCCTTTACTGCTCTGTTTGCCGCCACCATCGCTATTGCCCAGTTCGACATCAAGCGCATTCTGGCCTACAGCACGCTCTCGCAACTCGGCTTTATGGTGGCCGCACTCGGTGTAGGGGGATGGGTAGCGGCGATGTTCCATCTAATCACCCACGCCTTCTTCAAAGCGCTGCTCTTCCTCGGTTCAGGTTCGATCATTCACGCCATGGAACAACAGCCTGCGATCCGGCAGATTCACCATCACGACGAGTATGCTGCTCAGCAGACTGCCCAGGACATTCGCAATATGGGTGGCCTGCGCACGCGCCTGCCCTGGACGTTCTGGACATATACAGCCGGTTATCTGGCGCTGGCGGGGATCGTGCCGTTCGCCGGCTTTTGGAGCAAGGATGAGATTCTGCTCGATGCGTTCAAGCACAATCTGGCCGTGTACCTGACGCTCAGCGCGGCTGCATTTCTGACTGCGGTGTATATGACTCGCCAGTGGTGGCTGGTCTTTTTCGGGGAGTACCGTGGTGCGCAGCCGGTAGTGTTCGTTAATCCCGATGCACCGGCATCGGCATCTGACCACGATCATCACCACGACGACCATCAGCATGCCCACGACCACGGTGAGCACTGGCATGAAGACCCACGAATGATCGCGCCGCTGGTGATACTGGCAAGTTTTGCCCTGACCGCCGGCGCACTCAATCTACCGTTCGATCTCCCCTTCGGTCACTGGCTGGCCGATGTGTGGGGGCAAGAGGCAGCGAAGCTCGATCCGCTGGTGGCCGGTCTCTCACTGCTGATTGCCATAGCCGGGATCGCCGCCGGCTGGTTGGGCTATCGGCACGCCTTTGCCTCTGCCGATGACACCGATCCGCTGGCAGCTCGCTTCCCGGCGTTATTTGCAGTTCTCCATGCCAAATACCGCATCGACGAATTGTATGCCGCAACCTTCGGCAGACTGACCCGTAGCCTGGCCGTGGCCTGGTCGTTGATTGACCGCCAGCTCATTGATCGCCTGGTTGACGGTATGGGTCGCTTTACCTTCGGTTTGGGCAAAGTAAACTTCATCATCGATGACACGCTGTTGAACGATGGGCCAGACGGTTTGGCGAGTGGCACCCAGGGCAGTGGCCGACAGGCGCACCGTTTACAAACCGGCAAGGCACAGGATTATCTGATCTACGTCTTTGGTGGCTTGCTCGCACTGGCGATGTTCTGGCTGTATGTAGTTGGACGGTAGCGTATGAATCTGCCAGAGTATCTTATTCCTGCTGCTGATGGTATTCCGTGGCTCACCCTGTTGGTGCTGGCGCCATTGGCCGGTATTGCGCTCATCGGGTTGGCGTGGCTGCTCAAGTTCAATGAGCAGACGGTGAAAGCTGGGGTGCTGGCCTGGACAGGTGTGCCGTTGTTGCTGGCCGGCATGGTCTGGGCACGTTTCGATCCGCTGGCTGTGGCGAGCGGGCAGGGTGCAGTGCAATTGGTTGAGCGTGTCCCCTGGATTCAGGCAATTCGGGTTGATTACTTTCTCGGCGTGGATGGGCTGAGCCTGCCGCTCGTGATCCTGACGGCAGTTATGACGCCGTTGGCCGTGATTGCCAGTTGGGGTGTACGTGAACGGCTGCATGCGCACCTGGCGTTGCTGCTCTTACTTGAAGCGGCAATGCTCGGTTATTTTGTCGCACTCGATTTCTTCTTCTTCTTCATCTTCTGGGAATTCAGCCTCGTACCGGCCTTCTTCCTGATCCAGGGCTGGGGGCGCGAACAACGCCGCTATGCCGCTTTCAAGTTTTTTGTCTACACGATGGCCGGCTCGTTGGGCATGCTCCTGCTCTTCCAGGTGATCTATCTGGCGATGCGCCAGATCGGCATGCCTACGTTCGATCTGATTGCCCTGGGACGGCTGGGGCAGGGATTGCCGGTAGCCGGTGTCGAAGGCACCTTGCGCGATATTCTCTTTGCCTATCTTGAGCAGATCGGTGTAACCAATGCCCTCGGGCGCTATCCCTTGCTCTACAGCAGTATTGCAATGTGGGCGATTTTCATAGCGTTCGCGATCAAACTGGCGGTCTGGCCGTTCCATACCTGGCTCCCCGACGCCTACGCCGAAGGGCCAACTGCGGCGAGTATCCTGCTCTCGGCAGTGATGAGCAAGATGGGGGCGTATGGTATGCTCCGTCTCCTGCTGCCCTTCACGCCCAACGCCGCTCAATACTTCGCTCCGGTGCTGGCTGCACTGGCCGTCGTTGGCGTCGTTGCCGGTGCATTTGGCGCCCTTGGTCAGGTCAATGGTGACATCAAGCGCCTGATTGGGTATACCTCGATCAACCACATGGGCTATGTAATGCTGGCAATTGCCGGTGCAGCGGCGGCAGGCGAAGCCGGGATCGATGCGCGGGCCAGTGCAATTAACGGTGCCCTGGTGCAAATGGTTGCCCATGGCCTTAGCACAGGGGCGCTCTTCTACCTGGCCGGGGTGTTGTATGAGCGCACCGGGCGTTGGGAACTCAGTGGTTTAGGTGGACTGCGCACCGGTGCGCCAACGTTTGCCGGCGTGATGGGCATTGCGCTCTTCGCGAATCTGGGTTTGCCTGGACTGGCCGGCTTTGTGGGTGAATTCTTCATCTTCCGTGGAGCGTGGGCAACGTTACCCTTCTTTACGGCGCTGGCCGTGATCGGGCTGGTAGTGACTGCGCTGGCGCTGTTGCTCATGTTCCAGCGCATTTTTCTGGGGCCGGCAACCGGCACACCGCGTTCTATTCCCGATCTACGTCCACAAGAATTCTGGGCCATCGTGCCGATTCTGGTGCTGTCGTTGCTGATTGGTGTCTATCCCGGCCCGCTGATTGGCCTGGGCAATGCCGCTGCCGGACAACTGGTCGCTATTTTTGTTCGTGCCCTGAGTTAGACGCGAAGATTGTCATCTGCGGATGAATTGCACAAAGGTGACCGCATGGGGTTGATAACGCTTTCCGCCGACATACCCTGGTTGAGCCTGATCTGGCTCAGTATGCTGGTGCCGGCCATCATTATTGCTTTTATTCCTGATCGTTACCCCGATCTGATGCGTTGGGTCGGGACAGGGTTTGCGCTCATCTCGCTTATCCTGTCGCTCCTGGTCTTTCTGGCTTACGATCCGGTGCGGGGTGGTTTTCAGTTTGTCGAGTATCTCGACTGGATACCGCAGCTTGGGATCAGTTATCTGTTGGGAGCGGACGGCATCAACCTGCCGATGCTACTCCTCAACGGTATCGTGATCTTCACCGGCGCCCTGATGAGCTGGAATATTGAAGAGCGCACCAAAGAATATTGGGTCTGGTTGTTACTGCTGACGACCGGCGTCTATGGAGTGTTTAGTGCGCTCGACCTCTTCCTCTTCTTCGTGTTCTACGAGCTGGCAGTGCTGCCGATGTACCTGCTGATCGGCATCTGGGGGAGCACGCGCAAAGAGTACGGGGCGATGAAGCTGACCCTGTTCCTGATGGCGGGCAGTGCGCTGGTGATTATCGGCATGATCGGTCTCTATTTCGGCAGTGGCCTGCGCACCTTCAATATGCTGGTACTGGCCGAACAAGGCTTCATTGCCGGCGATCTGCAACGCCTGCTCTTCCCCGCGCTCTTCGTTGGCTTCGGAGTACTGGCCGGCATGTTCCCCTTTCACACCTGGAGCCCAACCGGACACGTGGCGGCACCGACGGCAGTCAGTATGTTGCACGCCGGTGTACTGATGAAACTGGGCGCTTACGGATGTTTGCGGGCAGCCATGTGGTTGATGCCAATTGGTGCACGCGATTGGCTGCCAATCGTCGTGATCCTGACCATCCTCAATGTGGTGTACGGTGCCAGTATTGCGATGGTTCAGCGCGACGCGAAGTTTATCATCGGCTATTCATCGGTGAGCCACATGGGTCTGGTTGTGATGGGGTTGGCTGCCGGCACACAGATAGCAGTGATGGGCGCAGTCTTACAAATGTTTGCGCACGGCATTATGACGGCGCTCTTCTTTGCCGTGGTCGGGCGCATGATCTACGACCGAACCCATACTCGGCAGTTGCCTGAATTAGGTGGCCTGGGCCGGGTGATGCCCTTTGCGGCTGCGATGTTCATTCTGGGTGGTCTCTCGTCAATGGGCATGCCGGGACTGGCCGGCTTTTGGGCCGAGTTCAATATCTTCATCGGTGTCTGGGAACGCTACCCGCTGGTCGCGGTGATTGCGGCGTTGAGCATCCCGATCACCGGTGCCTATATTCTGCGGGCAGTCTGGGCCGTGTTCTACGACGAAGTCAAGAACCCCGAATTCTTGCATCTCCCCAAACTCACCTGGCAAGAGTACAGCGGGGCACTGATCCTGGCACTGGTGCTGGTAGGGTTGGGCCTGTATCCGGCGTGGATGACAGAGTTGATTGATACCGGCGTGCGACCTTTAGTAGCGCGTCTCGGTGAAGTGATGGTGGCGATGCGCTGATTGGGAGAGACGAAGAGGGTCGTATGTTTCAACTGACCGACATCCCGCGCCTGTTACCTGAAATTTTGCTACTGGTGCTGGCGCTGCTGGTACTGGGATCGGATATTCTGGAGCGGTGGGGCCGCACGCCGGAGGCACAACTTGAGCGTGTAAAATCATCGGCCTCGCTGACTGCCATTGGATTGGGGATGGTACTGGTAGTGGCGCTGCTGCAAAGCGGCTACCTGTATCAGTTGCCTGAAACAGCTCCGGTCAACTTCTTTACCAACATCATTCGCAACTTGCAGAGTGGCGGGCCGGGTGGTGATCCGATTATCGGCGTCTTTGCCACCGATCATCTCACGATGATTGCCCGTTTGCTGATCATCGGTGCCGCCCTGGTCACCAGTTTGCTCTGCCTCGACATTCGGCCAAACGCCCATCCGGGAGAGTTTTACGCGCTGATCATCTTTACCACCCTTGGTATGTGTCTGATGGTCGGTGCCAATGAGCTGTTACTGGCGTATCTGGCGATTGAACTCACCTCAATCCCGCTCTACCTGTTGGCCGGTTACTTCCGCAACGATTCCCGTTCGGCAGAAGCGGGGCTGAAATACTTTCTCTTCGGTGCAATCTCGTCGGCAATCCTGCTGTACGGCATGAGTCTGGCCTTTGGCGCCGCGCTCAATGGGGTAGGTGGAGCAACCAACTTCAACGACCTCACCCGCTTTGATCGGATTGGTGCGTTTACCGGATCGAGCGGCGGTCTGCTCACTCTGGCGATGCTCTTCATCGTGGCCGGCATGGGCTACAAGCTGGCAGTAGTTCCGTTCCACGGCTGGTCGCCTGATGTGTATGAAGGATCACCGACACCCATCACCGCTTTCATTTCAACCGCCTCGAAGGCCGCCGGTTTCATCCTGCTCTTCCGGTTACTCACAGAGACATTCCCGGCGATGGCAGGCGCACCAACCCTAAACGATGAGGCCGGGGGGTGGACAGCCGTGCTGGCGGTGCTGGCCCTGCTGACGGTTGTGATCGGAAACCTAGCCGCTCTCCCGCAGACAAATGTCAAGCGCCTGCTGGCCTATTCGAGCATCGCGCACGCCGGATTTGTGCTGTTAGGCTTGCTGGCTTGGGCCGCTGCGCAACCGTCTGACCGTGAACAGGGACTGGTTGCACTGCTGTACTACCTGATCATCTATAGCCTGACCAATCTGGGAGCGTTCGGTGCGCTGGCGTTGATTGGGCAGCAGACCGGTGGCAATGATCTCGATCATCTGCGCGGACTCGCGCGCCGCAACTTACCGCTGGCCCTCCTCTTCACCGTCTGCATTCTCTCGTTGGCCGGGATTCCACCGTTAGGCGGCTTTTTCGCCAAGTTTTACATCTTCATGGCCGGCTGGCAGAGCGGTGCGACCTGGCTGGTCGTGATTGCGGTCGTGATGACAATTGTAAGCCTCTACTACTACCTCCGGCTGCTGAAAGCAATGTTTATCGAGCCGGCACGTGATGAGGCTCCGGTGTCTATACCACGCGGGATTGGGGCCGCACTGACGATTGCGGTAATCGGCGTCCTGGTGTTGGGTATCTTTCCCAATCTGATTTTGAGCGTGCTGGAGCGGGTGTAGGTTTGGTGATGGGGTGATGCCGGTTTGGCTATCCATTCCCATACTGAACCGCTGCCGCTGCGCCGTCGCTAGCCTGCATGGTGGTCGCCATAGGGTGAGAGTGTTGAATCCGCGCATCCGCATCAGATGCGGTGCCAGGGTATAGTAGGGGTGGGTTCTAAACCCGACTCGCCAGATATTAACGTAGATCACGTCTTGTGCTTAGAAAAGAAGGATAGATCGTAGGGGTGGGTTCTAAACCCGCCCCGCCAGATATTAACGTAGATCACGTCTTGTGCTTAGAAAAGAAGGACAGATCGTAGGGGTGGGTTCTAAACCCGCCTACAGTAGGGGCGGGTTCTGAACCCGCCCCTACTGACTACTCGCCCGACGACGCTTCCTCTCGTTCAAGCGGTTTGGTTGGATCGTTCCCCCACTCATTCCACGAACCATCGTAGATCGCGACCCGGCGACCACTCACCAATTCAAAAGCAATGGCTGTGGGTGTCGCCGAAACGCCGCCGTTGCAGTAGGCGACGACCTCACGATCAGTCGTGGCGTCAGGATCAATTCCGGCGGCAAGAAAGCGTTCGCGGAGTTGATCGGGCGAGAGGTAGGTTTGATGCGACCCGCTGACCAGGCTCTGATAAAAGACATTACGTGCACCGGGAATGTGGCCGCCGCGAGCGGCACGCGACTCGAAGCCTTGATACTCCCGTTCATGACGGGCATCAATCAAGAGCAGATCGCTACCCAGGGCTTGCAGCACCTGGTCGGCGGTCTTGCGCAGGTGTGGCTGGGGGCGTGGGGTAAAGATAGCCGGCGGATAGTCTGGTACCTCCGTCGTCAGCGGTCGGCCCTCGGCAACCCACTTGACCATACCACCATTCAGCACACGCACCTGCTCAAACCCGTAATAGCGTAGCACCCACATCAGACGCCCGGCAAACATCGAATACCAGTCGTCGTAGGCAACCACTACACAATCGTCGCCGATACCGCGCTTTCCCAATTCTTCAGCGATTTTGGCGGGTGGTGCTACCTGCACAGGGGTTGGATCGTCAAGATCAACAATATCACGTGTCCAATCAATGTAGACAGCGCCGGGAATATGCCCGGCAGCATAGTCGTCGTGGCGGGCAAAGTAGTGCGGTTTAGGGGCAGAGGGAGGCAAAACGGCACCGCGCATGTCAACGATGCGGAGTTTGGGATGCCCAAGATGGGCGGCCAGCCAGTCGGTTTCGACGAGCGGCCCTGATGGTAATTTCAGGCTCATATGATCCCTCTTTGCATTAGCACGCTGGTGGGTTATTGTACCACAGAGGCACGGAGCGCACAGAGAATAGGACCTATTTCAAAGAACATCTACTAAAAGTAATCTCATTTGCTCTGTTGCAACCTATTGATTAAATGTGGTAACAATGACTTATGCACCCGCGAGCAAGCCGTTGTGGCAACGTTGCGCGTATCGCCTCT
>NZ_DAOUBI010000082.1:0-12176 GCF_034432675.1 Chloroflexus sp.
GATCCGCAACGGATTGGTCTATACTATCCATCGGTACGTGCGTCTCGATTGATCCGATCGTTGCAACAAAGCAAACTAGATTCGATATTACCCGGTACGCCGTAACACGAAGATTCGCGGGTAAAGCCCACCCAGATCGATGCGCAGTTGTTGCTCAACACGCCATTGCGGGAGCATAGCCAGCGAACGTTCCATCAACCGCACTTCGTGGCTGATCAGCACGGCTCTTCCGCCCGGACGAGTCACACGCGCCGCTTCGGCCAGCAGTGTAGGGTAGAGGGTGAGATTGGTGGTGTGCGAGCCAACCAGATGACCAAACGGCAGATCGGCGAGCACTACGTCAATGCTCGCCGAGGGAAGCGGCAACTGACAGGCATCCCAATCGTACAGCTCTACCCGCTTACTCAAACCCGCAGCTCCTAGATTACGCCAGGCGCAGGCCAGTGCCGTCGGATCGGTATCACAGCCAATTGCTCGCGCCGCCGTTGTGATGAGTAAACGCTCGATCAGCAGCGTACCCGAGCCACATCCAACATTCAACACCCGATCCCCGGCATGTGGCTTACTCAGCACTGCCATTGCGTGTGCAACCGGCCCATTCAGCGCCCCTTCGCGATTACACACCCGCCACGAGCGTGTCGCTAAAGGGCGTGGCGTGAGACGGACCAGTACATCCCAACCACTCCGATCCCGGCTCGGCCGTAACCGGAGCAGCATGTCGCCGTCTTCCGTACCAATCGCCAGACCAAGCCGTTCGCCGATCATCTGCTTAAATCGTTGCAGAACACTGCTATCGGCACCAGCCGCGCTGAGAAAGAGGGTCTGAAATGTCCCTACCGGATGCAGGCGACGCACCATCTCAAGCATCGCGACCACTGCCCGAAAATGCTCATCACCGAGTAGTGCCCGCGGACGGGGTATTGCAAACCGACGAACAACGAAGACTGATATGACAGATCGCAGATCGAACAGTGCCTGTAACGAACCATGCATCGTCGCTCTAATGACACCACGTTCGGTCAGCGGTTCAAGACGTAAGCCGGTTGTGCGCAGTGCTTCCGCACGCGCCAGTTCTTCCAGCCCGGTCGGTACGACGATTTCAATCTGGTGCGACATTGTTATACTATATACTCATCTGTACCTGCCCTTACCAGATGGGCAGGGTAGACAATGCGCATCATCATAGCAGATAATCCTGTTACACGTGACAATTATGTTATGGCCTGTATGATGGAAGTATCGTGAATGCCTATGGACATCGGAATAACGATTTGGCCACCTATGCCGGCCCAACCCCAAGCACTACCTGCAAGCTGGTCGAGCTACGATCATGGCGCATTGCGTGAATTCTTACAGCGTGCGCACGACGTTGGGTTGCGGCAGGTTCGCTTCGACCTGCGTTGGGCCGAGGTACAACCGGGAACGCAGCGCATCTCGGTCGCAGCCCTCAATGGCTTCCACCGCGGGCTTGATCTGGCACAGGCGAATCACATGCAGGTTGTCGTCTCACTCATGAGCGCTACCTTGGGACCAACCCTGCATTTACCCGATTGGGCATTGGGGATACCGGCACAGGCACTCTCAACGCAGGCGGTAAGTGCTTTGTTGAGCACACCCACCCTCACAATTCTTGATAATTCCTTTTACCGTCAGGAGCCGGTGCGTGATCTCTACACCGATCCAGACATGCGGGCTGCCCAACGCTACTTGTTGCGCGAGGTGATCGGTAATTTTGCCGACCATCCAGCAATCAGTGGTTGGCTGCTGGCTGCCGGTTTCGAGCGTGTACGGCCACCGACAGACCATCGTGATATGGCGGCGTGGTGGGCCGATCTGGCCGAACAGGCCCGCTCTTACGGCGCTGAGCGGTTATTTGGGCATATCGATGCCACAGCCCTCAGTAGCAGGGTGAGCCTGCGGCCTTACGATATTGCGATGGCCGGTGGTGCGGTTGTGGTCAGTGTCGGGCCGTGGCCACCCCTTGGTGACGGTCCACCGGCTCGCGGCGCGGCTGCCTGCTTTCTGCATGCCGTTGTCGCCGGCCTTCTCGCCGAGGAAGTGAACGATACAGCGGCTGCGCAGGTCGTGATTGCCGATCTAGGTTGGCCGATGGCACCGCGCACGAACCTGTTCGGCTGGCAGGCCGATCAGGTGTTTGCTCAACCGGCCCACACATTCCTTGCCGACGAAGAGGCTGCGGCAAGTGCGTTGCAAGAATCTCTCACAACCCTGGCGTGCGCTGGGGCAGCCGCGGTCTGGCTGGCTGGGATGGTTGACCCACCTGAATCACAGTGGAACATTCCCCCATTCGACCGCAGTTGGATAGCACGCACCTGGGGCCTGTGGACGGCAGACGGTCGGGAAAAGGCAGGATGGGAAGCACTCCGCGAGGCGATTCGCCAGATGCCCGCAACGGCGAGATTGCCGGCGTTCCCGATTGATCCAGATCGCTTCTGGCGTGATCCAGCTAATGAATTACGACGCCTCTGGCGCGAATACCGCACCGAAATCCTGCCATCGTGATCTGCTGAGAGGGCTGGTGATCGGAATCGGCGATACTGCACAACGGCAGTGCCCCGCACCAGCAGAAAGGGCAGGCATTCGTCCTGCCCTTCCCTATGCACTGAACCCTGTTGCGGAGAAGCAACATACCCTACATCGTGCAGACGGTCGTGGCACGTCCAGGGCTACGCACCATCAGAGGCTTCAGGACGCCAGCCCAACTCGGCCAGCAGTGCCAGATCGGCTTTGGTCAGCACACCGGCAGCCGCCGCCCGCGCCAGCAGATCCGGGCGGCGGGCCAGCGTGCGCCGTAATCGTTCGGCCCGTCGCCAGCGGGCAATTTCACCGTGGTGACCGGACAGAAGCACGGGTGGCACTGCCCGCCCCTCCCACACTGCCGGGCGCGTATAGTGCGGATATTCGAGCAAAAAATCACTGTGGCTCTCTTCGACTATCGACTCGCCATCGATCACACCGGGCACCAACCGGGCCACAGCATCAACCACCACCATTGCCGCCAGCTCACCACCGGTAAGCACATAATCACCAATACTCAGCTCACGGTCAATCAGCGTCTCGCGTAATCGTTCATCGATCCCTTCATAGTGCCCACACACCAGGAGCAACCGCGGCAAGGTAGCCAGTTCACGTACAATTTGTTGCGTGAGCAGTTCACCGTCAGGGGTTAGCAAAATGGTCACCCCAGGCCGATCATCAGCAGCCCGCACTGCCCGAATCGCCGCCGCCACCGGCTCCACCTTCATCACCATACCGGCACCACCACCATACGGCGTATCATCAGCTGTCCGATGGCGATCCGTCGTCCATTGTCGAATATCGTGCAAGTGAATCTCAATCCGTCCAGCCTGTTGGGCACGCTTGAGAATACTCTCAGTTAACGGCCCCTGAAACATGGCCGGAAAGAGGGTCAAAATATCAAATCGCATGGGAACTACGCCTCAACACTGCGCAGATACTGGTCGAAGAACTCAACCACGCGCCGACAATAGCCGGGCCGATCAACAAAATAACCACCACAGTGATTGGCCCCAGGTACTTCCCACACCAACCGCGGTTCACGAGCTGCTGCATACAACTGACGAACATGGCAGACGGGGACAAGTGAATCATCAACACCGTGGATCAGGAAGACTGGACGGGGAGCGATCTGTCCGATTGCATCAATCGGACGGGCCTGGCTAAAACGATAGCCATGGCGCCAGGCAACAATGGTGTCGGCCAGATGTACCAGCGGGCGGAGCGGAACGCGCAGCACCCTTTCGACCGCATCGGCAACCACATCATCACCGGTGGTAAACGAACTGTCGGCAACCAGCGCTCTCACCGATTGATCGCGTGCCGTCGCCAGAATACCTACTGCGGCACCCATTGAATACCCGATAACACCAATCGCTGCATCTGGCATTCGCTGTCGCACATACTTGAGTGCGGCCAGGAGATCATCAACTTCACGGCTAACGAGCGTTTTCGGCCAAGCATCAGACTCACCGCGCCCTCGATAGTCGAACAGTAAGACATTATAACCGGCCCGCCAGCAATAGCTACCAATACCGAGTAACTCATCTTTGCGTCCAGCGTGGCCATGACTACCAACGATCACGGCGTTTGTCTCTGGACGCGGCAACCACCAACCAACCAGACGCAAGCCATCACTACTGCGAAATTCAACGGTTTCGTAAGGAACCTCAAGCTCCCACGGGGTAAAGGTATAGCTATCAAGGTAGGTTCGACGCGGCGACGGACTGACGCGAAGGCTAACGTAATAAGCCGTGACACCTCCCAACAAACTGAAAGCGCCAGCCAGCGCCATCGGTAATAGACTCCAGCCAGGTTTGACAGCCATAGCACTCCCCTATTCATTCCTGACAAACTCAAACGTTGTGGCACTTTGCGGCTCTAGCAGCACATGGATTTCGTACAGGCCATCAGCATGCCGGCCCTGAAAGGGCAAACCTAATCCCATCGCCAACCGGATCATAGGGGTATTATCGGCATGGGTTAAAAAGATCAGGCGTTCAAGCCCGGCGGCCCGCGCTTCGGACAGAAGTAATGCTAACAACTTACGCCCGACCCCTGTGCCTTGATAATCGTCACGTACCAGAATGGATGCTTCTGCAACCTTCGGGTTGTGCGGTAGACGGGCAAAACGGGCCACGGCAATTGCCTCTTCTGACCCTTGCTCATCAGCAAGCGCAACCAGTGCTGCTTCACGGTGAGGATTGATCGCTGCCAGTCGCTTTGCTGATTTGTGCACCAGTTCTGGAGAAGCATGCTCGGCGGCAATGAAGAAGCGGCGGTAGATCGTCTCAGGGGAGAGGCGATAAAACATACGCTCGAGGAGCACTGCATCGCTGGCAGCAAGGCTTCGCACGCGCAATGTGCGCCCATCACGGGTGGTGATAGTTGTCGGGATGTCCTGACATACCGGTTGATCGTTCATTGTGTCCTCTAACAGCTCTCTTCAACACGCGGATGTTCGATCCACGAAACCCATCACCAGCAAATGCGTTCCATTGCAATCACGCTTATATGGTGCTACACAGGTATTGTAGCATGAGAATGAAATGGAGGTGAACATAAATAACGCATTGCGTTATACCTGTATGATATGATGTTGAGGTGAAATACATATCCGTTAGATGAGGAACACGCTTGGAAGAGCTTATTGCCATCGTCGGACCGACCGCTGTCGGCAAGACAGCGTTGGCTATCGCCTGGGCCAGACGTATCAACGGCGAGATTGTGTCTGCCGACTCACGGCAAATCTACCGCTGGATGGACATCGGTACGGCCAAGCCGTCGCCTGAAGAGCAGGCCCAGGCGCCGCACCACCTGATCGACATTCGCAATCCCGATCAACCGTTTTCACTGGCCGAGTTTTGCGATCTGGCCACGGCAGCAGTCGCCGACATTCGTGCCCGGGGACGCATCCCACTTCTGGTTGGCGGTACTGGTCAGTATCTGGCAGCTTTCCTGGAAGGCTGGCAGGTACCACGTGTGGCGCCACAACCTGACCTGCGTGCCGAACTTGAACTCATTGCCGCTCGTGAGGGTCCGGCAGTGCTCCACGCACAGCTGGCTGCCGTCGATCCGGTGGCAGCATCACGCATTCCCCCTACGAATGTTCGGCGTGTAGTACGAGCGCTAGAAGTATATCTCGTCAGCGGCGAACCAATTTCGCGTCTGCAAGAGCGAAAAGAGCCTCCTTTTCGCCCACGCACCATCTGGCTCCATCGGCCACGCACCGAATTGTATGCCCGTGCCGATGCGCGGATTGAACGGATGATCGCTGCCGGTCTGGTCGAGGAAGTTGCCGATCTGCTGAACCGTGGCTACGACTGGTCACTCCCGGCAATGTCGAGTCTCGGTTACATTCAGTTTCGACCATATTTCACCGGTGAAGCCGATCTACCGACCTGTATCGAGCGGCTGCGCTTCGACACGCATGCATTCATCCGCCGCCAAGAGATGTGGTTTCGGCGCCTGCCCAATCTTGAAATCTGGACTCCTGATCATCCGTCCTGGCGTGAGATCACGGCTTGAGCAACGTGATACTCGCGCAGCACGTGTTCAATAAAACGTTCTGGATCGCCAGAACCCGGTGGCAAAGCCAGCCGCTGCTAGGGAACAGCCGCCAGACAAGCAGCCAGATCACCCCGCGCCGCGGTCTGCAACTCATCGCGCCGCTGTAAAAATTCAAGCAACAGTGCCAGGTCGGCAGAAGTCAATCGTTCAACATTCGGTACAAGCGGAGTGGGTGGGGCATCGGGGGCTCGCGGTGGCACCTGAACGACGACCGGCTGCATCACCTGCTCAAGCGTCAATGGCATCGCTTCGTGAACAACGACCGTGCCGGCGGTTAGATCACCTAACCGCCGATGGTAGCGATCAACAAACATCGTTACCAGACCAATCCCATAAAGCAGAGGCAGAAAATCAATTGCCCGCATCAAATTCCGCACCACGATGGCAGAAATGTCAACCGGGCGCCCACCCTCACGCAAGACGCGCAGCCGTAGTAACCGCTTCCCCGGCGTCTGACCGTTCCAGATCCACTCAAAGAAGACAAAGTACCCCCAATTCACAACAAACACCAGAGTCGCCAGCAGGGCCAGGATCACATCCTGGTTAGCGCTACTCGTGCCTTCATTTATAGCGACCATGACCAGACTGGTCGCCAGCAACGCTATGATGATGACATAATCCACGACCGCTGCCAGACTACGGCTAGCCAATCCGGCAGCCGTGTAGACGACCTGCACACCTTCTGGTGTCACCACCAGATACGGCTCACGCCATGAGGGTGTCGCGTTCATTGCGCTGTATCGGGTAACTCAGCATCGTCGGGTGGTGCCGAAACCAGTTCAGTCTTGTGCTCTGCCTCTAAATGGCTCATATCATTGACCGTCTTCACCCGCCAATGCTTATAGCCGATTTCCAGGATAGTGATGGAAGTATTGCCAATATGATCGTAGTGACCAAAGCCGACACCATCAAAATTTTCGGCGTGAGCGAGCAAGACCCGAATACAGCCCCCGTGCGTCACAAATGCCAGTGTCTGCCCACGATGCTGCGCCACCATTGCCTCAACGGCTGTAACGACTCGCTGCCGGACTGCGGCCACCGTTTCTCCACCACCGCGTGGGATGTCGTGGCCCTGGATTATCTGCTCCCAATGATCGGCAAAGCGAGTACGCACCTCTGCCGTCGTTAACCCGCTCCATGCCCCAACATCAATTTCGCGCAGGGCCGGCAAGAGCTGCACCGGGACGCGCAAGGCTGCGCCTATCTCCCACGCCGTCTGATACGCTCTGGCGAGATCACTACTGTAAATAGCGCTAAACGTCACACCTTCATTGGCCAGCCGCCGCGCCAGCAAGCGTGCCTGCTGATAACCAATCTCATTGATCGGAACATCAGCGTGTCCCTGCCAGCGCCCCTGTATATTCCAATCGGTTTCACCATGACGGATCAGGTAAACAGTTGTCATGCTCTTCCTCGTGAACAATCGCCGCACATGTTACTATGGTAACACATACCAATAACCAGGATTATGAACAGTTCCCACCAACTGTAGTAGCTGCAACCATGCCCGGCAGCGACTGTTATAACAGTTGCAGCATGAACGCCATCTGCGTCTATCTGACATTGGTCAGTGCAGGCACAGTCAATACCGCCATCTGATCTGCACCCTGTTCAAATGCCATAGCAACAAGGTCAACAGCCTCTGGTGAAAATGGTACAATGCCGGCATTGACCTTCGTTCAATGTTGTATGACCGGCCAGCAATCACCGGCATAACGACATGGACACGCCGAGTGTCAGAGGAAAACGCATGGTGACCCAACAGCCCGAAACGTTTACCGATCAGGAAATCGAGCTGCTTCAGCCATTTGTGACCAATGTGGATCGCCCCATCTTCTGTCTACGCAATCTGCCGGAAGTGGTGAAAGGCGCCCTCTTTGCCCGCTACAGTCGCAGTAGCAAAAGTCTACGGCGGCTCCTGCTCGACGAATTTATCAACGAACCAGAGTCTGGCTTTTCCGCTATGGTATCAGCCCAGGATCACAATCCGGCAGCACAACTGATCGCAACCCGTCAGGCGGAGGCATTCTACGACCGGGTGCTCATCGGGTACGGTGACGACTCGGTGGCTGAACTTGGCGGGGCACACCTGGCGTGTGAGGGGGTGAGCAACATCGCCGCCAAACTGCTCGAAGATAGCCGGCTCGGTATCTCACCGCTTGAGAAATCAACCCGCTACGTTCGCTTTGATCGCAAAGGACCGGACGGTTATCCCTACCTGCGCGAACCGGCCATCATGGCATCGCCATTGGCCGACCGCTATGTCGCGGTGATGGATCATCTCTTCACGACCTACAGTGAATTGCTGGAACCTGTTCAGACGTGGCTCCAGCAGCAGTACCCACGTGACGAGGCAACAACCCCGCGTGCGTATCGCAATACCATCCAGGCCAAAGCGCTTGATCTGTTGCGCGGACTGTTGCCGATGGCAACCAAAACCAATGTCGGCTTATTCGGCAATGGCCGAGCTTTTGAGTATCTGATTATCAAGCTGACTGCCTCACCATTTGCCGAAGCGCAGGCACTGAGCAAGATGATTCAGGCCGAACTGGATCAGGTCATTCCATCGTTTGTCAAGCGTGCCCGCTCTGAGCGCGGGCAGGCGTATGCCGACTATCTTGCGACGACACGGGAGCAGGTGGCAGTGCTGGCCCACCAGATACCGGTCGAAGCCGATTCCACCACGCCAGTGACCGTCACGCTGGTTGATTACGACCCGCGCGCCGAATGGAAACTCGCCGCAGCAATCCTCTACCCCCACCTCGATCTGCCATTGTCTGCTATTGAAGAGCTGGTTGCAGCTATGCCAGAAGCGGATCGCCATGCCTTGATCAACGCCGCCGTCGGAGATCGGGCCAACCGCTTCCATCGTCCCGGTCGGGCATTCGAGGAGCCGTACTACACCTTCGACATCCTGGCCGACATCGGTGCATATCGCGACCTGCAACGGCACCGCGTCCTCACCCAGGAACGCCAGCGCTTCACCGTGTGTCATGGCTACGTCACGCCACCAGAACTGGAGGAGATCGGAGTTGCCGACCGGTACCGGTCCGCACTTGACCAGGCTGCTGACCTAGTCATGGCACTTGAGGCGACGCTCCCCAACGAAGCGCAGTATGCGGTTCCGTTTGCCTTTCGGGTGCGCTGGCGGATCAAACTCAACCTGCGTGAAGCCTACCACCTGATCGAACTCCGCAGCGCCCGGCAAGGCCACCCCAGCTACCGCCAGATCGCACAGCTCATGTTTCGCGAGATCAGCGCCGTCCATCCCTTCCTGGCGGCTGGAATGCGCTTTGTTGATCACAATGAATACGACCTGGAACGTCTCGCCGCCGAACAACGGATTGATCAAAAGCGGCAGCAGGTGGGGAGGTAAGATGAGCCGCAGCGATATCGCATGTGATGTCGCTGTGGTAATCATCTGATTGCTAGATCGAGTTTGCCGGGTACTGAATGTTCAATCCGAAACAGCACCAGAATAGAGCGTGAAGCAGGTGTGTCTGGCTATTAAGCACAGCAGCAGACCGCCATACGCCAGAGATGCGGCGATATGACGGTTGTTGAAGAGAGACCTTTCAACAACGTGCTCATTCCTGCGCAACAGACAGCAACCTGCATCGCCGCTTCTAGCGAGCAAAGAGATTGTTTAACGACTCGGCGAGAGTTGGGTGAGCAAAAATACTATTATGCAGATCCGTTGCCGTCAATCCACCCTGCATTGCCAACTGCACCGCACTCATAATCTCGCCCCCATCAACCCCAAGCATGGCGAAGCCAAGAATCTGGTCGGTGTGAGCATCAACAACCGCCTTCATGAAGCCACGGGTTTCGCCCGTCGTAATAGCACGCGCAACCGAACTCATCGGCAGGGTAAATACGGTAATATCACGACCTTCAGCGCGGGCAACTTCCTCACTCAGTCCCACTCTACCCAATTGTGGATCGATAAAGACGGTATAGGGAACGAGCCGATTACGCCTGGTACGATTAGCACCCTCCAAAAGATTTGCCTTCAAGATACGGTAATCGTCGTAGGAGACGTGCGTGAAAGCCGGTACGCCGACAACATCTCCCACCGCATAGATACCGGGAACGTTGGTAGCGAGGCGATCATCAACGATGATATACCCTTGCCGATCAGTTGTCACATCCGCAGCAGCCAGATTCAACCGATCACTATTCGGCATTCTTCCCACCGCAACCAGCAGATGGGAACCATCGATCACTCGTTCACCATCAGGTGTCTCCACCGTCAGCCGAATCCCATTCTCTTCTGTACGCTCTACTTGCCGGGCCGAACTATTCAACAAGAGAGTAATCCCATCTTCGCGCAGAATAGTTGCTACTGCTTCGGCAACATCAGCATCCTCACGAGTTAACAGCCTTTCACCGCGCTGAACAATTGTCACCTGACTTCCAAACCGGCGAAACATCTGCCCGAACTCCAGCCCGATATAGCCACCGCCAAGGATTACCAGGTGTTCCGGTAAACGTTCAAGCTCCATGATTGAGGTTGAGTCAAGGAACGGCACATGCTCAAGACCAGGCAAATCAGGTATACGAGGACGGGCACCGGTATTGATAACAATGGTTGACACTTGCAGATAGCGGGTTTCGCCATTATTACACGCCACAACTACCGTTTGCGGATCGACGAACTGCGCAAATCCCATGAGTAATTCAACGCCATCAGCTTGGAGGTGACGTTCACTGCCGGTACGCCAGGCAGTCACAATATCATCTTTTCGCTGACGGATAAAGCTGAAATCAACGCTCACCGCACCGATTTGCACACCAAAGTCAGCCGCCCGCCGGACAAGATAGGCTGCACGAGCACTCGCAACCATTGTTTTGGTTGGTGTACACCCTTCATTGATGCACGTTCCACCCACATGCACTGCTTCAATCAACGCGGTACGGCGTCCGGATCGTGCAAACGCGCCGGCCAGTGGCCCACCAGCCTGACCGGCACCAATAACGATAGCGTCAAAATGTTCAATCATGAAAACACTCCTGGCGATTGTTTGTTTCGTTGTCAACGTTATATCATATTAGTCGACGGAATGATCGCTGACTGTGAGACAACTTACAAACTACGCGAGAACACCCGCCACAACAGCTCTCTTCGCCTATCCGGTACGATACCAGGTTCGACGGCAGATGCATTTCTCGATCCCCAAGACTTGCCTGAACTGTTACAAACTGTAATTGTGATCACTGTTCTTTTCTGCTCCAGGATATATCTTTAACAGCAGTGATCCCATCTATTGGAGCACAGAGGGTCAGCCCGGTAGCGTGGCCGGGCCGGCCCTTGCCAGGCAGTTTGAACGAAGGAGCACTACAATGACACAACCACTCGTGACTATCTACGGCGCAATGTGGTGCGGTGATTGTCGTCGCACAAAGCGCTTTCTCGATCAGCATGGCGTACAATACACATGGATCGACATCGAGCAAAACCCGGCAGCCGCCAGTACGATGGCGCAACTCAACGGTGGCCGGCAAAGCATTCCGACACTCGTATTTACCGATGGGAGTGTGTTGGTTGAACCAGACAACCGGGAATTGGCCCAGCTTCTGGGCCTGGGGTAAGCATTCAGGATGACTTGTTCAGGAGAGGTATGATCTGAGGTTTATGTTGAAACCCTACATTGCTACACGACCGGCCTGGTCAACTGCAAACAAGCCCGTCTCACAACCAGCGGCCTCGTCAACACGAGAGAGACGACCCCGTGCTACCACATAGCACCAGGAGACGTTCAATCTGCTGCCCGGTCGGGCTAAGGCGATCTCTGGCAAGCCACAGACCCGTGCGGAGGCAGCATCAGACACGGGAGAGAAACCACTACCCGGTTCGATTAGCCCTACGGGGTTGCATACCTTGAGGCAAGGCTCTCACTCACCGACTGCGTTGAACATGAGAGGGAGCAATTTACATCAATCTTGATAAAACAGATCAACTACCTCTCCTGAATAATATTCTGTAAGTGCTTTGTTGCAACGATCGGATCAATCGAGACGCACGTACCGATGGATAGTATAGACCAATCCGTTGCGGATCGGCTCAC
>NZ_DAOUBI010000083.1:0-22172 GCF_034432675.1 Chloroflexus sp.
TCGCCACCGCCGGCAGGGGCTGGCCGTGGCCGCTGATGCGCAGGCACAAACTTATTGCAACAACACGTCTACGCGCAGGGATCGCAAGCATGCCTGACCGACTCGATGATCGAAACAAGCACATCCAGCACCCCCGTGACCAGGATGGGGAACAGTATGCCACGTGCCGGATCGTGAGCGCGGCTGGCGCGGCAGCATGGCTGCCGCACTCCAAACTGCGCGACACGCACATGATGCGCGTGTAAGGCAACCTATGCAGCACGTAATACCACGGCTGGAGCGGCGTACTGCCGCCGGGTCAGTCGCTCAAAACAACACCCATAGCGATCATACCCGCTGATACGCACGTGGTTGATACCAGTTATGGGTAATGCATAGCCCGTTGGGGGCGGGAACCAGCAACGCCGAAGGGCTCCCGCTGGCGTGGGTTGGTGCAGGTGGGCGAGGCCGGTGCGCCGGAGGCGCACGCTCCCAGTCCATACCAACATACACCCGCTAGGGGAGGGAAGCGACGTTGGATGGCTCCCGCTGGCACGGCTATCATTCGTCGCTGCCGGAAATGAAAAAAGGCGCAAAATTTTTACTGAATTGTTCATCAGAAGCTGCTATGATTAGCCAAAATACCATTGTTCGGGATAACGTCGGAGTAGCCTGTCTATGGAAGCTCTTGTCATCCTGGTTTGTCTGATTCCGATTATCTTCTTTGTCGGGGTGATTGGTTTTGTGATCGGACAGGCAACAGCTCGTCGTGGCGATCTGCGTCGTCAGTTTGCCGACCTGGTTCGCTTCTGGCAGCAATCACGCCAGATTGATCGCGCAACTGCTGAACACCTGCTTGCCTTGTTACGCTCGCAACCTGGTGACACCGCAGTAGCCACACCAGAAGTCCAGTCAGCACCATCGCCGGGTATGTCTGCGCCGGCCCCTGTACCGACAGCGCCTCAGAATGTTGTCACGCAACCGGACAGCGCAGCACCACCGGTTAAACCGACGCAACCGCCTCTCGCTTATGAGTATGGGGTGGTAAGCCCCGCTACAGTAACGCCACTCACTCCCGGCACACAAGCCCAACCATTGCATGAAGGGCAGGCTGCTTCGTCAAGTCTTCCCGCAACCTCGTCGGCGGCGCCGGTTGCCGCAGAACGCCAACCGGACGATGTACAAGCCGTACCGCCACTTCTGGCTGCCTTGCTCTCGATGGGCGCCCGCCGCACGCTTTTGATCATCGGTACCTTCCTGGTGATGATCTCCAGCCTGGTGCTGGTGATCTTCAACTGGAACCGCTTCCCTGCCATCGTTCAGGTCGCATTTTTGAGCGCATTTACCGGTGGTTTGTGGGGGGCAGGCCATTGGATGCAGCAAAGGACAACCCTGACTACGGCAGGTCGCAATTTGCAATCGGTAGCGATGCTGATGGTGCCGGTGGTGGTGTTTTCGTTTACGCGACCCGGTTTATTCAATCTTGAGGGTTCTCTCGCGCTTCTGGTCACAAGTACGCTGAGTTTCCTTGTGTACACGATTGGCGCATGGCGCAACCAGCGACTCTTCTACAGTCTGGCGGCCAGTACTGCTGCCTGTGCAGTGTTGGTCAGTAGCTTCTGGTGGTGGTCGATACCGCCAAGCTGGCAACCGATCTGGTCTTTTATGTTGTCAGGAATTGCGCTCGTTACCACCAGACTCCTCGATGATCATCACCGCGCAAGGCTGGCGCTGGGACCGCGAATTATCAAAATCGCTGTACCACCACTGGCCCTTGTGATGAGCATGGGTTTCTTCCTGGTCAATCCAATCCCGGCTGAGGCGACTACAACGATCATCGTGACGCTGCTTAGTGCTGCTTTCGCGGTAGCGTTGGCGTGGCTCGACAGGCAGCCGCTCTGGCTGTGGGCAACGGCAATCCTGATCCCCATGGCGGCAATGGTGGGTGTGGTTCACGCCGACGATGAACTGATGTGGATCAATCTGAGCTTCGCCGGTTTGACACTACTCTACCCACTGCTGGCAGTAATTGCTGAACGGCGCAATCCGGCATACTCCAGACCATTTCTGGCTCTGATCCTTTTTCTGGCCATTGTCGCCGCTGTGAGTGCGACCGACTGGATTGCGATTCGGCGCAGCTATCCAATCCTGATTGCTGCTACGCTTCTGATCATCGGTCTACTAGAGGTTCGCCGGCTGACGCTCCTTCAACCCTGGCGCAACGAGGTGGGTGGTAGTTTACTGGCGGTACAGCTCGGTTTGCTGGCAATTTGGCCTGGTTCGTTTGTCGAAACCTGGGAGCTGCGAGCTTTGATTATCCTGGTTGTCGGTGCAGTGGCTTTTATCGTCAGTGCCATTCCCATCAGAGGTTTCCTCTCATATGCACCGCCGATCTGGTGCTATGGCGGCGCATTCCTGGTAGCAGTCGGCGCTGGATGGAGTAGCTGGCTTAGTTCCGATCTGCGTCTGCCCACGCTCGCAGTCGCGACCGCCCTCTACGGCTGGCGGGCTATCATCAACCGTGAGCATGTCTGGGCGTTTATGACGATTACCACCGGGCTGGTGTTGAGTGACGTGATGCTGGATCGCGTCGGATGGCTGGCGAATACCGATCACTATCTGTTGGCGAGTGTACTGTTCGCAGGTGGTCTGAGTATCGGTGGAAGTGTTCTCAACAAATACGCTGTTCGATACAATTATTGGGCACCGTCAGCGCTGGTCTGGGCAGGAGTGCTGGGTAGTATTGGTTCCATCCTCTTTCTGAGTGCATTTCTCAGCCCAACCCACGCCGCAGTGTATGCCGCCCTCATCGGGAGCGCAACTATTGCCGTCCTGAGTGTGATATATCGTAACTGGCGCTTCGGCTATCCCATCGCGTTGCTTCTGGCCGGCGCATGGGCAATGGCGATAACCAGCAATCTGATCACCTGGAACGGGAGCTGGCACACGCTGTCGGTGCTATTACTCGCCCTTGCCGTCGGTTATGGCTTGATCACACTCGTACTGCGTGGCTGGTCGCCGTTTGATCGACCGTATGCCCAATCTGCGCTTAGCGTCGCATTACTGGCACCGTTACCGGCAATCTTCGAGCTGAACGCCTTTATCTTCCTGCCCTTACCCGCCTCACTGTTGCCGAACCTGGCCCTGACGGCTGCCGGTTCAGCCGTGATGATTACAATCGGCGCATTTGTGTATCGGCGCTGGCGATTAACGAGTCTGACGCAGATTCAGCTTTTGATTGCCCTGGGCAGCACTATTCACTGGTTGAGCGCCGAAAACAGCACGGTAACCGGTTGGAGTCTGCTGGTTACGGCGAGCTTTATCATGCTGAATAGCGCGGTTGTCCGTCGCCAATTCTCAGATGCCCCAGTTAACCACATCACTGCAGATAGTTATGTCATCAGTAGCACGGTCATGCTAGTAGCACTGGCATTTCTGTTCGATGGTGTCATTGGTCAGCTTAGTCTGCCGCTGCTGCTGGTCGCGATAACTATCGGCATCGTCGCCTGGCTTGAGCAGAGCCGCCTTGTTGCTGGTCTCAATCTGATAGCACTGGTGGGGAGTCTCCTCACTGCACTATCGCTAACACCGCTCACCCTCGCATGGCAGGCAGCCTGGTTTGTGCTTTTGCTTGTCCCATTGTTACTAGTGGGCTGGATAGCGTCACGGTTACGCAGTACGGCCATCTGGCAACAACCTTCACTCTGGATTCCGCTGGCTGCGGCTGGATTTGTAGGGTTGCTGGCCCTGACCGATCTGCGAACCAGTGTTGTGGCGCTGGTGAACGGTGGTGTTTTACTCGTGACGGCTACGCTGCGTGAACGGAACAGTTTGTACGCCTACCTGGCCGGTACCCTGTTCGTTGCAGCCAGTCTCGGTCAGTTTTTGGTGTGGGAATTGCGTGAGCTGCAACTGTACGTTGTGCCGGTAGGGGTCTACCTCTTCGGGCTGGCAGCCGGTATTCGGCGATTTCAGCGCCAGATTCAGGTGGCACGACTGGTGGATGGTGCAGCCGTCTGTTTACTGCTCGGCGCAACCTTCATCCAGGCTGCCGGATCGGTGAGCAATATTAACTACATTATGTTGTTTGGTCTGGAGTCGCTGCTGGTCGCAACCTACGGTACCCTTGCCCGTTTACGGGCACCGTTTATTGGCGGCGTGACCGGTTTTGTGATTGGTGTACTCTGGATGGTTGCCAATGCAGCGAGGATGCTCAACCAGTGGCTCTTGTTAGGTACGTTGGGGATGTTGATGCTCCTGGCTTACGTCATCCTTGAGCGACAGCAAGATCAACTGCGTCGTTTTGGCCGCGATCTGGTCGTGCGCCTGCAACAGTGGCAATAGTATCAAATCTTGAGTGACCCGGTGCCTGACAACCTGTTACTGGATATGCGGTGAATCGTGACGATTCGTCTCCTCCGCACCGTGGCTGTAACCTACATGATATGGATAGGCAGGTAGGGGTGCGTGGGGGCGGGTTCTGTAGGGGCGGGTTCTGCAGGGGCGGGTTTAGAACCCGCCCCTACTCATTGCCATGCAAGGGATGCGGCGAACGGGTATGCCTTGAATCGCGTGACGCGCATTGTATTCTTCAGATTTGAACTAACATAAACGGCAGGGACTGGCAATCGCGCAGTCCCTGCCATGTTGTGTCACCGTGTGAACACTCTACTCGAAGCGGTCTACCACCAACGCGGTCAGATCGGCAACTCGCACCGAATAGCCCCATTCGTTGTCGTACCAGGCCACAATCTTGAAGAAATCGTCGCCCATGCTCATCGTGAGCGGTAAATCGACCACACTGCTGTAGGTGGTACCGATGAAGTCGGTGCTGACCAATGGATCGTGGCTCACGCCGAGAATGCCCTCGAGCTCTTCGCTCTCGCTGGCTTCGATGAAGGCCTGGTTGATCTCCTCTACCGAAGTCTTCGTGCTCAGCAGCACCGAGAAGTCAACCATCGACACCGTCGGCGTCGGTACGCGCACAGCATAGCCATGGAACTTCCCTTTCAATTCGGGAATGACCAGCGCTACTGCTTTCGCAGCACCGGTTGTCGTCGGTACCATGTTGATAGCCGCAGCCCGGGCCCGGCGCAAATCCTTGTGTACGTTATCCTGCAAGTTTTGATCCATCGTGTACGAGTGAATGGTCGTCATCAGACCACGCTCGATCCCGAAGCGATCATTGAGCACCTTCGCTACCGGCGCCAGACAGTTGGTTGTGCATGATGCATTCGAGATGATGTGATGCTTCTCGTGATCGTACTTCGCGTCGTTCACACCCAGACAGATGGTGATGTCCTCACCTTTCGCCGGCGCCGTGATGATCACCTTCTTCGCCCCCGCAGCGAGGTGAGCTTTGGCCTTTTCTGCATCGGTGAAACGGCCGGTCGACTCGATCACGATATCAACCCCAAGCTCCTTCCAGGGCAATGCTGCTGGGTCGCGCTCGGCCAGAGTCAACAACTCGTAGCGAATATCGTCCTGCTCTACCACAATCGCCTTTTCAGTCACCGTCACTTCGCCATCGAAGGCACCATAGGTCGAATCATAACGAAGAAGATGGGCCAGCGTTTGCGCGTCGGTCAAGTCGTTGATAGCGACAATCTCGAACTCTTCGGGGTAGTACTCCAGCATTGCCTTGAAGCTCTGGCGTCCGATCCGGCCGAAACCGTTGATAGCGACGCGAACCATGTAAGCCTCCTTAAATACTCAAACGAAGATGCTCAGGCCAACGGGCCGTGAGCCACAATGGCATAACCTGTTGCCATTGACCGACGCGGTCATTATAGCATCTTTGCACGTCTGCTCACATACAGATTTCTTACCCACCGGGTAGAGAATTGTTCACATTGAAACGATTAGACGGACAGTCACACGAGTGTCATTACCGGCTATGCATCCCTCGCGGTACCAGCGCTTGATCAACGATGGTCATCCGTGCTGAATCGCCACCGGGTATGCCATTGGCAAGTCGCGAGTTGATTATCGCAGGTCGGAGGGCCGGTTCAGCACCAGGCTGAGCATTTGCCATCGTGCCATCACCGTAGTGGTAGAGGGCCCAAGGCCATACCGGATACCGATATTCAGGTACGGTTAGCAAGAGGTACACCTGACCTGGCATCGCATGAGATGATGGGTTAGGCATAGGAGAGGAATAGAAGGGGTAATGAGAAATACCGTGGCGCCCTAAACATCAACAAGCAAAGGACCAGCGCATCCTAGCGGCCGGTGGTACATAGCGCGAATCAGTGCGGATGCATGGCTTCCTCTTAGCAGACACACGGCACGAGTATGGCTGTGCGAAAGTGGGGGTTGTGCCGATTGTTTGGGTTGGATGGGGAATCAGCCGGAGACTCGTGCTTTCAGGTCGCGGATAACCCGCATGTCTCATCCACGTCAGCTTGCGGTCGCGAGGTTTGGGGTACGAAAGACGTACTTCTAACTAACCTAACCAGCGTTGTACGCTGCATCTGCGTGGATGCACCCATCCACCAGAATATACTCAGGCCATCGTTCATTCTGGTACAGCGATTAAGTCATCATTCAATGATGAGGTTTTGGCATTCTGCATCTGAATTGCTACAATATGTAGTATACACTCTGCGTTAGCGAAGGAGAGAGGGCATGGGTCATCTGTTTATCGATGGGGGAGCGATAGTACTTCTAGTTCTGTTTGTTACAGCAGGGTTTCGGCGGGGGGCATGGCAGAGTGGGTTTGTGTTACTCGGCACGCTTATCGGTACCGTGCTGGTTGACCTCTGGCGCAATGGGGTTGTGCATCTGCTAACGCCGATAGGCATGGCTACCGGCTGGCCTCTCTTTCTGGCTCTGAGTAGTCTCCTGTTGATCGCGATAGTGGTTGGCTACGGGGTTGATACGATTTTTGAGCTTGGCCTGGAAAATGCTGCCGAGTGGTCGCATCGGTTAATCGGCGCAGCGATTGGTATGGTGAATACAGCCCTGGTCATCACATACCTTGCCCGCTATGCCGGTGCCGCCTGGCCTGATCCGGCTACCACGGCATGGTTGACAACCACGACTGTAGTGCCACTGGTGATCAATCTGCTCCCCTGGGGTATGCTGGCTCTGACACTGATCGGTCTGTTGATCTGGTTGCTACGCTTTCTGCATGCGATTCATACCGAACGCGAATTAGATACCGATAGATTACCACCGCAGGAAGCAAATCTGCGGGTACTGGAGCGGATCGATCAGGCGCTTGGTCACCGGCGTCGCTGATGCCAATGGCTGAGCTGAAGCGTTAGCCAGCACATACTGTCAGAACCGAGCCTTATCAAGCGGGGAGCAGAGGAGTGTATCAGTTATGCTTCCTTTTCAGTTTTTAGCCCGATAGTGTTCCACGTCAATGGAGAAGGAGAGGAGAACGTATTGCATGCATCAATGTACATCGTTTAGGTGTACCACCAGCGAGCATTGTAGGGGCGACGCCTGCGTCGCCCCTCCTGGCGTCCAGAGGTGGATCGTTCAGGTGCAGGATCAGGGTAATGATTGGCTGGTGTGTCATGACCTCTATCCTGCCAGATTTGATATTACGTGCTACACCCCTCTGATAAGTGGAAGTCAGGCTTCGTGCCCACCGTGATCGGTACATTTATACAATGGTTTAGAGTACGCCGACCCCGTATCTTCAGATGATTGCCTGAGCAGGTGTCTCAGATGTATTACAATATGTTGTACGGCTATTCTGCATACAATGCGAAACTCTGCAACGAAAGAAGGCCACAATGCAGCAACGAACAGTATTCGCGTTTACCCTCGTTCTTACTTTCGTGATCGTTGTTACGATATCCGGTGTTCGTGTGCTCATTGCCTAGAGCGCCGGCGTATATGCACCACCATCTACCCTCAACTGCACCACGCATACAAGTAGTCTTGATCTGACGACAAATCAGGTTACGCCAGTAGTCGGCAGTATTGTTCAGATTACTGTTACCTTGACCAATGCTGATTGTGGGCAGATTGGGCAGCCAACCTACCAGCTTTTGCTTGAACCGTCATCGATCCTTGCACCGATCTCACTGCTCTCGATCACAAACTATCGGGCTTTAGCAAGTGGAGAAAGCGATACGGCTTCGTTTCAGTTGCAAGCAATCGGGGTCGGTGAAGTCGCATTACGGGCCACGGCGAGTTTTGAGGTGCATCTAGGGTATCCCGGCCCGGCATACTGGGCATTCGATAGTTCACAACCGTTGTCGGCAACTGTTCCACCAACGCATCAGGAAGCTGTTGTATTGCAACAGGCAGCGTATGAGATCGGGTGCTACCAACAAGTTGATACGATCAACGACTCGACTTATCAATTTCAGTGTACCGGCGGCGCCGGTGAGACGATAGGAGCTACGCTTGAGCGCTTTACCGATGAGTCGGCTGCTCAAGCTGCCTTTACTGATAGGCGAGACACCTTACCATTGGTCACATTTCGCTGTTATGACGCTTTTACACGAGCGATGGACGATCCGGCAGGCACTATCCAGCACATCTGGCAGGCAGAGTCGTTGCTTGTGACGACGTATCACCAACGCGTGACCGATACGCTTACGTTGTCAGATGCGGTGTATCGCGCAGCCGTGCGTAATGGCCTACTTGTGGCGTGTGATCGGGTGTTTGTGCCGGTTGTGCAACGGCCGTAACTCTTTCGCCACATCCATATACAAGGTGCACCGGTGCTGGGTCCCGCCGCGGTAGCCGACACGCCCCCACCCTTACCCGCTGGGAGCAGGAACTACTGGTGCAGGTGACGAGTGCGCCGTAGGCGTGCGCTCCTGGCTCGCAGGGATTGCTGGTGTCAGTGACGAGCGCACCTATGGTGCGCGCTCCCAGCTCACCAGTGATACCAGTGCTTGCGTACCGCAGTGTGGTGATCGTGTGGCGGCCTTCAGTTGACGTTAGACAGTGTGCTGTGATAAACCTGATTTGCTGGGAGTGGTTTTATCGATAACCGGTGCGTTTGCGGTTGATGGCCTCTCTGTATCGCGAGGGCGGGCAGGCAGAGGTGGGGTGACTTGGGCACCGCCTCGTATATCGTGTCTGATGGCTATACCCATTCACCCAGCCATAATCCGGTCGCATCGGGGATGAGGAGAGGCTATTCGGGCGAAGATAAAACCGGCAGCGGTTTGCTCAACCATTCGGTGTAGAGTTCGCCGAAGCGTCCGGCAGCCAGGGCGCTGCGGATGTCGGCCATCAGGTTGAGCAGGAATGTGACGTTGTGCAGGCTTACCAGTCTGATGCCAAGCAGCTCTTTTGAGCGGTAGAGGTGATGGATGTAGGCGCGTGAGAAGTGGCGGCAGGTGTAGCAGGGGCAGCCTTCTTGCAGTGGCTGCCGATCGTCGCGGAGGGCGGCGTTGGTGACGTTGAGCCGCCAGTTGCGCTCGCGGTTGCGGATCAGGGCTGCACCGTGGCGGCCAAGCCGGGTTGGGCTGACGCAGTCGAACATGTCGATCCCACGCGCTACCCCTTCGAGCAGGTCGTCAACGTCGCCGACGCCGAGTAGGTGGCGGGCCATGCCGTCGGGCAGGTAGGGCACGGTCATATCAACCACTTCGTACATCTGAGTTTTGTTGGCACCGAGCGAGCCGCCGATGCAGAGGCCGTCGAAGGCCATGTCGCTGATGTAGCGGGCGCTGACCCGGCGTAGATCGGGGAAGATGCCGCCGTGGACGATTCCGAAGAGCAGTTGATCGGGGTTGGGCAAGGCTGACCGATCCCGTCGTTGGTGCGCGATCAAACAACGTTCGGCCCAGCGGTGGGTACGGGCCAGGCTTTGAGCGGTATAGTCGTAGCCGGCGCGAAATGGCGGCAGCTCGTCGAAGCAGACGATGATGTCGGCGCCGAGGTGGTGCTGTACTTCGATGCTGCGTTCGGGGGTGAAGACGTGGCGTGAACCGTCAAGGTACGACTTGAAGATGACCGCCTCTTCGGTGACGGTGACCATATCGTTGAGGCGCGTTGGATGGGCAGGACGACGGCCTTTCACTTCGTCGGCAATCCCGCCGTAGACGAGTGAGAAGACCTGAAAGCCGCCACTGTCGGTCAGAATCGGGCCGTTCCAGCCCATAAAGTTGTGCAGGCCACCATGGCGGGCGATCAATTCGTGGCCGGGCTGGAGGTAGAGGTGGTAGGTGTTGCCCAGAATGATTGATGCGCCGTGATCACGGAGTTCGTGGGGGGTGAGGGACTTGACGGTTGCCCGCGTGCCGACCGGCATGAAGACCGGCGTGGCTACCGTACCATGGGCAGTTTGCAGAAGACCTGCGCGAGCGCGGCTCTTAGGATCACGAGCGGTAATGGTAAATGGTGCCATACAGTTTATTTCGTAGCTGATACGACTATCAGGTTGTTATCAACACAGGTCGGTATTATACCCGACTACCATTGCTGATCAACAATAAGTGCTATTGTCCCCACCCATCACTTTGTCAGGGTGCTGTCCGACCGGCAATTCGCCGCGCCAATGCCAGCTCTTCGGCACCAATAGCCCCTACCATCCACAAGCCGGCAATATAGACAACCGGGCCAATCAGAATTGCACCGACACTGCCCAGCCAGCCCGGTAACCAGAGGATTGCCGGTGCCATCACGACTGCCATCAACAGGCTGGCGAGGGCAGGACGCCACATGAGCCGGTGAATCGCCGGTGCCAGACCCTCACGGCGTAACACCGGATGAAAGACCATATACAACACCACTTCTGACAAGATGGTGATCACCGCCGCTGCCAGCAGGGCGTCTTGCGGGCGGCCCCACCGAATCGCGAGCGGGATCGCGATTAGGTTAGCGGTAAGGTTGAAGGCAGCACCGATCACAAACGCGCGGGTAATCGCCGTCTGGCGCTCAATCGCGATCAAGACGTACTGTAACAACCCGTTGACAAATGAAAGAGGAAGGAACCAGGCTAGCATCGCCAGAACTGTCACCGAGGGCAGGTATTCGGCGAAGCGACGGCGGGCGAAGAGCCAGACCAGATCGTCGGCCAATACGGTCATGAGCATCGCCAGCGGAAACGCGATGAGTAAGAGAAGATGGAGGGTGCGCTGTTGGGCGGATGCCAGTTCGCTCCGCACACCACCAGCCCGACGCGCTAACAGCGGGAACACGGCAAAGGTGACCGCAGGCGGTAAGACCAGAGCAATGTTGAGTAACTGATACGGCAGAACGTATTGCTGCACTAGAAGATCGGCATTACTACCGCCGAACGCACGCACGATGAAGAGATCAAAGCGAAAGAAGATGACACTCAACAAATTATTGAGCATCAGTGGCAGGGCTTGCGGCACGAGCTGGCGGAGCGCTGTGCCATCGAAGCTCAGGGTTGGGGTGAAAAAGGTGCGTACCTGCAAGGCCAGAAAGATGAGCGCGGTGATCGAGCTGACGAAGACTGCGGCCCAGGCCAACCCGATCACTCCCCAGCCCAGCACGAGAACGCCAATGCGGGCCAGAAAACTGAGTAGCGCCGTAAACACCTCAATGACTGCCGGTACCTCCATGCGTTCGGCGGCATTGTAGAGAGCGGTGACCGCACCACTGTAGGCGCCCGGTACCAAGGTCAAGAGCAGAATCCAGATCGCCTGCTGCCCATCGCCGGTGAGCGGTTCGCTGAGGCCAAGGACACCGATAGCATGATAGGCAGTGATGACTAGCCAGGCGACCGGCACGGCAGCCACACCGATCAAGATGAAGCGCAAGCCGAGCGTAACCCCGAACAGGCGTTGAGCAGCATTTGGATGGCGGGCGACTTCGCGGGTAAGCAGGACACCCAGCCCGAATTCGGTAAATGTTGCCAGGTACTGAGCGACCAAGAGGGCGGCAGTGTTGTATGCGCCTAGGACAGCCGGATCGAGTGAACCGACCAGGAGGAGCAGGATGACGGTATCTAGGCCACGCACAAACAGCCGTAAGCCGAAGGTAACGGCACTGTTTTTGAAGATACGACGCGCAGTGTTTGCCGGGTCGTCGCGATACAAACGCCGCCAGAGTATGGCACCTGCCCCGAGGATGAGCAGGCCGGCACCGATAAGGAACAAGACCAGAGTCAAACGATCAACATTCATGGCAATTGTGTTGTCATTTTAATTGCACGACCATCACTGATCAGGCGAATTGCGCCATCGAGTTTGGGATGGTACACCTGCGGTGCCAGTCGTCGGCGTTCGTACAGCGTGTGGAGCGCCGGTTCAGCGGCTTGAAAACCGGTACTGAAGGCTACTACACGCACACGGATTTGATCAAGCATCGGGTTGTCAATAGAACGCTGCCAGGGATAAATCAGCAGGTCGATCTGTTGACCGGCCAGTGTAGCAAGCGCTCCATCACCGCTGCTACCACCGGTATGGATGAGAATACGAGTCGCACGATACTCAATGACAAGCACAGCACCGCCCTCTTCGCCCTCGTGGACGGCTAGTACCCGCAGCCGAATACCGCCGAGATTAAGCTTTTGCCCGGCCTGTAACCGGTGAATTGGGGTTGCCAGATCGCGTAACACCGCACGCCATTCACCGCCAACGTCTGATGGTGCGAGCGCCAGTGCCGGTTGATAGCGACGTAATGCGCCCAACTGCCCAGACACGTGTTGATCGTCGACCTGAGTTAGCACCACAGCCGCAAGTCGACGCTGCCAGAAGGGGAGATACTTCCCCAGCTCAACCGCCAACCCTATCGGGTCACGACCACCATCAATGAGCGTAAACGAACCGCCGGGCGATTGAATGAGGATTGCATCGCCGGCGGTTGGCAGCAATATGACGTGCAAATTCCCGTCAGGACACTGGAACCAGGCCAGCACCCCGATGATTCCGATCAGACCGGTAAACCACCACAGCCGCTGTTGCATATTATTCTCTGGTTCACTATACGTGTGTGCTCTGTATAATAAACCGGACAACAGCGGCAAACGTTGCAGTGGATTTCAGGCTAATGCAATAACTTCGATCTCGATCCGGGCATCGCGCGGTAAACGCGCCACCTGTACCGTCGAACGGGCCGGTGGTGCATCACCGAAATGTTCGGCATAGGCCGCATTCATCGCAGCAAAATCGTTCAGATCAGCAAGGAAGACGGTGGTCTTCACAATGCGGTCAAGCGAGCTACCAGCGGCCTGGAGAATCGCAGCGATATTCGCAAAAATCTGCCGAGTCATTGCCCCGATGTCGTCGGTGACCAGCTCATTGGTAGCCGGATTGATCGGCAACTGCCCAGAAACAAAGATCAGATTACCGGCCCGAATAGCCTGTGCATACGGCCCAATTGCTGCCGGAGCAGCGTCAGTACTAATGGGTGTACGTTCCATTGGTATCATCCCTCGCTTAACGTAAGAGCCAGAACCCAAGCATCACAAAAATATGCCAGATCACAGGGAGTAAACCACCGAGAATCACCTGTGAACCATCCCATTCATAGACTTCAACCCAAAGCGCTGCTGTGACCCAATAGGCAATAGCCAGCGCACCAAACCAGAAGAGAGCAGCTAACCAGGGCAAGTTGATCAGCAGACATACCAGCGCCAGCAGCATCGGCAAGAGGCGAGGCATCTGCACAAGCGAATAGAAGGCAAAAATGCGCACCTGATCCTCTTCGTTGGTAAAATTGCCTTGGATCAGGAACGAGATGATAACAATCAGCGGCCACTCTAGCAAACCGGCCAGCCAAAACGCGAGACCGCCGAAGATCATCCCCATATGGGGCCAGCGATCCCCGTCGAGCAGCGCCGGGAGTGAGAACATCAAACCAATCGGTAACGACACCAGCAGCATTGAGCGGGCGGCGGCCCAGAGGAGCGAATTGATCGAACGCTCACCAGCCGCAAGCTCTACTGCCATAGCTTTGATGGTGGCAACCGGCTGCCCGATCAGTTGCAAGTTTGGCGCAAACGCTGTCGGTTGGAAGCGAGGTGTCCCTTTCATTGGAGGAAGATGATTCAACCGCTCGGCACAACGAACTATCAGATCGGTCCAGTTGTTCATATTTCCGGCCAGAATAACTCCTGGCTGCCATGTGCCGCTGACGATGAGACCACACAAACGACAAAACCAGGGCAGACGTGCGGATTGGACAAACGCGATCTGTTTGCCAGAACCCAGATCAATCACATGACACGCCTGTACCTGCGTCCAGGGGATATCGATACTGAAGGGTCGTCTCTGTAATCTCCGACTGTAGCCAATGGTCAGGTTCTGCTGGCCAGCCACGGCGACTATCGGTACTGCGGAAACGATGGCAAGCCCGGCAATGATTGCCAGGGCAAGCATCAGATGGGCAGCGATCAAGAGCCAGAATGGCGCCGGTAGATCGGCACGCCCAGCGATACCAAACAATGATACACCTACCCCTTGATACGACTCGAAAATCGCCTTATAGACCGGATCGCGACTGACCCACAACGCAGCCGGGTTACTACGGTAGGTCGGAAAGAGCAGACTCAAAGCCCGATCCCAGTAGCTGCGATAATGAAAAAATGCCAGCAGGAGAATGACTGTGGCTGAACCAAAGGTAACAGTTTGCACCAACGAAAAGCGCGGCAGTGTCGCCACCACATCAGGCTGGTTGGTCGGCGGCAGATTCACCGCTACTGGAGCTGCCTCGGCAGTCGACTCACCCCGGAGCAGCAGACCTAACAATGGAGAACGCCGCTGCTCATCAACCACCACCGGTTGACCGCCCTCGATACCACGAACAACCCGTGCGTTCTCTTGCAAGATGGTATTCAACAACTGATCGAACTCATCAATATCCGACGAGATGAAGAAGGCCGGTCGCAAGGTTGTGCCATACAACAGACCGTACACACGGTGCCAGCCGGTCAGCCGCTTTGCCCGCTTCGCCGGAATAACCAGCAGGATGAAGCGCTGCCCAGAGGCATCGCCGGTCACGTGAATGTGTTGCAGGTCTTCCCAGGCAACCGGCAGCCAGCTACCGGAAAACGCGACCAGCAGACCACGACTACTCACCCGAACGGCGGGAAAGGCATTGAGCAAGACCAATGCAATCAGCAAGCCGACCAGTGACCACAGCAGCACACCCAGCGCCTCACCCATCCAGAGGTTGAGGTCTTGGGGTAATGGCGAGAGCGCATCAAGCAGCGGGCGGAGCCAGGAAGTACGGCGCAACCAGACAACCAGACCTTCGCTAGCCGCTAGCAAGCCGCGTGCCAGTTGGTACAGCGCACTGAACACACTGAGCAACACAAGCAGACTCCCCAGCGTTACCAGTCCTACACGACGACGCCATGGGTAATCGTATATCTTCTCGGCAACCATGACGCTCATAAGCGACCCGCCTTTCGTCAGGCATCCGCAATCTGGCGAACCCGTAGTTCCGCCATGTCAAGCAATTGCTGACAGATAGCGGCCAGTTCAGCACCTCGTTCGTACAGGTGCAACGCTTCAGCCAGTGACAATTCGCCGCGTTCCAGGCGTTCGACAATCTGCTGCAACTCGGCCAGTAATCGCTCGTACTGCTCAACTGGATTCGGCTCACTCATTCGTCGACTCCACAGTGGCATGTACAATCCCGGTGCGCAACGTCAGCGCGATGCGCTCACCTGTCTGTACCTGAGCTGAATCGGTAATGACTCGCCCATCGGCGTGCTGGGCAATCGCATACCCACGGGCAAGGGTTGCTTGCGGACTAAGCGTGTTCAGACGGGATTGCAGACCTTGCAGACGTGTCCGCTCAAGCTGAAGCCAGCGGGAGAAGGCTCGCTCCAGCCGCAGCATCAGATCATCAATCGTCTGTCGGGCTGCATCGAGCCGGCGACGGGGATGATGACGCTGCAACAAGAGCCGCTGCTGGGCTACTTCACTGCGTTGGGTATCGATGCCGGTCAAAAGCGCGACTTCTGCACGTTCATGCAGTTCTGTAATCCGCTGCCGCAGATCGGAGAGCGGCGGCGCGACCAGCTCGGCGGCGGCTGAGGGAGTCGGTGCACGAACATCGGCTACTGCATCAACCAGGGTCGTATCGGTCTCGTGACCAACACCAGTAATGATCGGTACCGGGCTGGCGGCCACTGTGCGTACAACCTGTTCATCATTAAAGGCGGCCAGATCGTCGCTGGCGCCACCGCCACGGGCCAAAATGATAACATCAACTGGTTCGGCGTAAGCACGCCGCAACGCGGCGACAATACTGGCCGGCGCTAACTCACCCTGCACCAGACACGGCGAGAGGATAACTTCGGCCAACGGGTAACGGCGACGAAGAATGGTGAGCATATCTTGCAAAGCAGCCGCCTGTGGCGATGTCACAATGCCGATACGACGCGGCAGAACCGGCAACGGTCGCTTACGGCGTTCGTCAAAGAGTCCTTCTGCCTCAAGACGAGCGCGCAGATGTTCCAGTTGGGCATTGAGTAGACCAACACCGGCTGGAACAATCTGATCAACGACAAACTGCAACTCACCGCGTGCTTCATAGAAACCGACCCGGCCATGCGCCAGGACAGCTTCACCGTTAGCCGGCAACAAGGCGATTTGTTCAGCTTTCGAGCGCCAGAGAACGGCACGAATGCTCGCCTGCTCATCTTTCAGCGTAAAATAGCAATGGCCGGAAGGGTAGCGGCGAAACTCTATCACTTCCGCCAGCAGCCAGATGTCGAAGAACAAGCCTTCGTCTTCCAGATGAGCACGCAGTGCACTATTGAGATCGGATACCGTAAATGCACGCATGAGATTAGAGTGGTTCGATCACCATCAGTGGTTGCCCATACTCGACCGGCTGACCATTCTTGACCAGGATGCGGGCAACCCGACCGGCCACATCGCTCTCGATCTCATTCATCATCTTCATCGCTTCAACGATACCAACCGTATCGCCAACCCGAACTTCATCACCTTCCTGGACAAACGGTCGATCTTTCGGCGAAGGAGCCGCGTAGAACGTACCGACCATTGGTGCAGTAATCGTATGACCTGCCGGCATCTCGACCGGCGGCCCTTCCGGTGCAGGTGGCGGTTGGACAAATGGAGTGACCGGTGTAGCCGGCAAGGACGGACTGGGAATCGGTGCTGTTGGTAGTGGTGCCGAATAGATCACACCACCCGGCTGACCACGCTTGACATGCAGCTTGGCATCACCGTTTTCAATCGTAATTTCGTAAACGTCGCTCCGTTCGAGCATTTGCAAGAGCAAGCGAACGGCAGCGAGACCGAAAGGATCGGGCTGATCGGCTGGCAATTCTGTTGTTTCGTCCTTCATAGCTCCCCACAGCATCATTTTGGCGAAACTACCCTATTGTATCACAAGAGGCGCTGCGCTACGCTACATACCAGAATACGCCTCTCAATACCGATAAGTTATCGTCACAGCGAGTAGCAATATCTTTACCGACAACACTCACAGAGATTGTTATGCTAGGCACGAGATATGGTGTAGAGAAAGGACAAAGTTATGTTTTCTCGCAACATGGGCACACTTGATCGCGATATTCGGCTGGTATTGACCATGGTTTTTGGTCTCATTTCGCTGTTTGGTCAGATATTCTGGCTCCAGGTCATTTGTGGTTTCCTGGCGTTGATTATGTTTGCCACCGCTGCATTCGCAGTTTGCCCATTGTATTCGCTGTTTGGCATCAATACCTGCAAGCGAGAACAGACAAAGAAGCGCGCCTGATCGGTACGTGTACGGTAATGGACTTCATGACGGCATCGGCTATGTGAATTATATCACACTCTCTACAAGGTTGTAGAAATCACCAACAGCCGTTCGTGAGCGGATACAGGCGGTATTGCTGCCGATGATGAGGAGTAGGGGCAAATACGCATTTGCCCCTACGTTCGTTGGTGCGCACCATCGTGTGACATTTGCGAATAGCAGCAGTGCACTCTATGCATTAGTGTCACACGACTAAAGCTACATTGACCTGATGCCTGCCTTGTCCCTACCGATGATTTGCCGACACTTCGTATGGTTTGGTATGCTGGGAAAAGCCGACTGGATCGCAGTTTCCATCCTCCGTTCGCTTGCAGGCGACCCTTCAACGGTATACTGCACTGCAAATGACGAGACGTAGCGGGCAGAGTCAGGCAGATCAGTGCTCAAAGCGTATCATTCTACCTTCTAGCTGACAGATGAAACTTTGCCGACACTTCGTATGGTTTGGTATGCTGGGGAAAGCCGACTGGATCGCAGCTTCCATCCTCCGTTCGGTCGAAGACGACCGTGCAACGGTGTACTACACTGCAAATGACGAGACATAGCGGGCAGAGTCAGACAGATCAGTGCTCAAAGCGTATCATTCTACCTTCTAACCGACAGATGAAACAGCGCGAACTCATCCGAATCAGTAAGTTTCTCAGCCTGGTGCTGCGCCACCGTCCTGAACAAATCGGGTTAAGCCTCGACCAACACGGCTGGGCAGAGGTTGATGAACTGATCCGGGGCGCCAACCGCCACGGCTTGCCGTTGAGTCGGGCGCTGCTTGAACAGGTAGTTGCCGAAAACGACAAACAGCGCTTTGCCTTCAGTGCCGACGGTCGGCGGATTCGGGCAAATCAAGGTCATTCGCTACCGGTTGATCTACAACTGACACCGGCACAACCGCTGCCCGTGCTCTACCACGGTACCGCGGAGCGCTTCGTGGAATCGATCAAGCGTGATGGGTTACTCCCCGGCAAGCGGCAGTATGTACATCTTTCCCAAGACGAAGCGACAGCGCTTACCGTCGGGCAACGCCACGGTCGACTAGTTGTGTTGACCGTGCATGCTGCGGCGATGACGGCTGCCGGTTATGTGTTTTACGTATCGGCAAATGGGGTATGGTTGATGAAGCAGGTACCGGCAAGGTTTATTAAGTTTCCGGCGTGATGGAGCATCATTCGTATTATCAGAACTCGTGGGGCAGGCTAGAAGCCAGCCCCACAATGACCACCTCTTGCCCAGGGAAGGGCATTTTCTCCCGTAGCAACACCATCACCCTCTGTGTACTCCGTGCCTCTGTGGTGAACACTGCCCCCGTGTACTACACCGAGCGCTCAAGCACAAAATGGGCAATGTCGATCAACGCCTGGCGGGCCGGGCTTGCTGGGAACCGCTCAAGGTGACTCACCGCCTGGTCGATATGCCGGGCCGCTTCAGCCTGGGCCGCGGCCACACCACCAACATTGATCACTTCACGGATCACCTCGGCCACCAGCGTGTCGGATGGTGGAGTGTGCATAAGCACATCGCGCAGAAGCTGATTTGGTGATGCAGCAGTGGCATAGATGAGCGGCAACGTAATCGTACCCTGACGTAAATCGTTCCCGGCAGGCTTCCCAAGGGTGCGCTCGTCGCCGATAAAATCGAGGACATCATCGATGATCTGGAAGGCCATACCCAGATCGTAGCCGTATCCTCCCAGCGCAGCAATCTCTTCATCACTTCCGCCACCGGCAACCATACCAGCCTTGCAGGCAGCCTCGAAGAGCGCTGCCGTTTTGGCCCCAGTTTTGTAGAGATACTGGCGCAAGGCTTTATCAAAAGGCTCAGCAACTGTAACCGGACTGAGTTCGCCCTCGCAGATTGTCTGGACCGCCTCGGCATAGAAGGTAACAATCCGTGGATCAGGACTGCGAGCCATCTCGGCGGCAGCGAGGGCAAAAAAATAATCGCCTACCATCAACGCCACGTCGTTATCCCAACGCGTATGAACCGTGATCTGCCCACGTCGACGATTAGCCCGGTCAACCAGATCATCATGCACCAGTGACGCAGCGTGAATCAGTTCAGCCGCCGCTGCCGGATGGATCACCTGTTCAAGCTGATAGTGCCCAAGGCGTGCGGCCAGCACAGCCAGAGCAGCGCGCAGTCGCTTACCACCAGAGCGCACCGTATGCATACCGGCGGCACTGATAACCGCAACACGAGACTGCGTACATTCAAGCAGACGTTGCTCGATGGCACCGAGATCGGCCAGAATATCGGCCCGGTGGAAGATACCGGCCAACCCACCAGCAGTCTGGGGTGGAAGTTCACCGACAAGACGATGACTCGATGGCAGCGATGTACGAGCCTCTGGTATAGTGAATGAACCTGACGGATTGAATGGTAACTGGTAGCCGGCCATGCGGCTGTTCCTTCCTAGGATCGCCGAGCCGGTCTGGCGCCGGAGGCGACGACGATCCGGCGATTGTGGTGATTAATGCCAGATACATAGTGAGATATTCTCACCTTGTGATATTCACCACAATCTGAACTATATCATATTCATCGCGACTGTCAAGCGAGACGCTGTCAATATAACTGTACCATAAGTTTCGCTCATTCGAGGGCATTTCATAAGCTGTCACGTTCAAAACAGGAGGCTACGCAGGAAAGACGAGAAATGCCGACAACTACTATCGTCGTGTAGACGCGGCATCCCCTCGTTGTGTCGCTTACCACGAGCGGAGAAGTGATTCGTGTATAATAGGAATTGGTAATCTTCGCACATCACCGCATTGATATGCATCCAGATTGACGTGGTGTGCGTATATTTCATGAGAGGTTGGCTGTGGCCCAACCGATTGATGCAGCGCATCTGTCACGATTAAGTGATGAATCTCTGATGGAGCTGGTTGCTGCCGGTGATAGTACAGCGCTCGCTCACCTGTACGACCGCCATTCGCGGGCAGTGTATGGTCTGGCGCTGAGAATGCTGGCCACCGCTGAAGCGGCTGAAGAGGTTGTACAGGAGACGTTCTGGCGTGTCTGGAAACGAGCGGCCACCTTTCAACGCAACAGTGCGTTTTTGCCGTGGATGTTCGGTATTGCCCGCAACCTGTGCATTGATGAATTGCGTCGACGTCAGGCCCGACCGGTGGCTGCCAGTAACAATGAAGATATTTTGACAACGCTTACCGATCAGCAACAGAACGTTGAGCAATCAACCATTGAAACCGAACGTCGGCGGCTGATCACCAGTGCTCTGGCCGATTTACCGACCGACCAGCGTGAAGTTATTGAGCTGGCCTATTTTGGAGGCTTATCGCAGCGAGAAATCGCCGAGTACTTACAGAGTCCGCTTGGCACAATTAAGACAAGAATTCGTTTAGGTTTACAGAAGTTGAAGCAGACCCTGCTTCACTACGGCATCGATGCAAACGACCACTAGAAGAGTAGCTGCATGCACGACCCTGACCGCGAACATGAACAATCTCTCCTCGCTGCAGCCGCGCTCGGCAGCCTCGATCCCGCCGATCTGGCAGCGTTCGAGCAGGTTCTGGCCAGCTCACCCACTGCCCGATCTGAATTCGAGCAGTTGCGCGAGGTAGTTGCTTTGTTGCCTTATGCAGCTCCACCGGTTACGCCACCGGCCCATGTCCGTACCCGCCTGATGGAGCGTATCGCCGCTGACCAGGCTGCACAGGCTCCGCTGCGACGAGCACAACCCTCACGTCGGATTGGCACCGGCTGGGTAACACCGCTGATACTGGTTGGTCTAACCCTGGTGATTGCGTTGCTGGGCAGTCTGACGTTGTCATTGCAACAGCAGGTGACAGCCTTAAATGAGACAAACCAGCAACTACTGGCTGCGGTGAATAACCTCCAGGCAGCGGTGAATGCCAGCGAAGAACGACAATCTCAACTGACGGCACAACTGGCGACTTACGAGCAGCAGTTGGCACGGTTGAACGATCAGGTTGCCCAGGAGCGCCTGTTGGTCTCGTTTGTGAGCGCACCTGGCGTGGCGACTCGTGAGCTGCTGCCAACACGGGCCGGCGTTACGGCTCGCGGTGAGATGTACATGTATCCAGGTGAAACGCAGGCGGTGGTTGTGTTTAGCGGATTGCCAGCGCTCGAACCAGATCGGGTCTACCGCTTCTGGCTAAGCGATGGCACACAACGCATTGCTGCCGGTTCGTTTCAAGTCAATGCCACTGGCCTGGCAACGCTGATGGTCACGGCACCGCGCGAGGTGAATGCCTACACCGAAGTGATGTTGACGGTAGAGCCTGCTACCGGCACTGCACCGGGTGATGTCGAGGTTATTCTCACCGGGACGTTGTGATGGTGGCATGAACGGTTGCTTTCAGATAAACACGTTCATTCTCTGGGAACGCGAGCATCAGGCTCGCGTTTTGTTTTATAACCAGGATGTGGTGTTTTCAAAAAACATCTACTAAATGCTTTGTTACAAACATTGATTAAAAGTGGTAACAATGGCTTCTGCACCCGCGAGCAAGCCGTTCTGGCAACGTTGCGCGTATCGCCTC
>NZ_DAOUBI010000084.1:0-19525 GCF_034432675.1 Chloroflexus sp.
TGCGAAGTGCGTGGCAGCGCCGTTTGGGTCAGGTGATAGACGCTGCGCACAACGTTGCCAGAACGGCTTGCTCGCGTGTTCAGAAACTATTGTTACCACATCTCATCAATGTGTGCAACAGAGCATCTGAAAAGCATTACCATCATGGGCTGGCGACTCTGTCAAACCATGAGGCTCATCACATCACGTAGATCAAGATACGTTCACCAAAATAAAAACGGGCAACTGCAACCAATTGCCCGTTACCTCTATGCTTGTTCCCACTAAAACTGGCCGGCAAAATGGCAGGACACCCAGTGACCTTTGCGCTTCTCTTCAAACACCGGCTCTTGCTCTTTACAGATACTTTTCGCAATCCAGCAGCGGGGGTGGAAGCGGCAACCGCTAGGTGGATTGATTGGGCTTGGCACATCACCCTGCAACACAATCCGTTCGCGCTTGGCAAACGGATTGGGATTCGGAATCGCTGAAATGAGGGCTTTGGTGTAAGGATGGAGCGGTTCGCGGAACAGCTCGTCACTGGTTGTCAATTCAACCATCTTACCAAGATACATCACGCCCACGCGATCCGAGATATGCTCGACCACGGCCAGGTTGTGTGCAATAAAGAGGTAGGTCAGGCCAAATTCGCGCTGAAGCGAACGCAAGAGATTGAGCACCTGCGACTGGATGGACACATCGAGTGCAGAGACCGGCTCGTCACATACGATAAGCTTTGGCTCCATAATCAAAGCACGGGCAATACCGATGCGCTGCCGCTGCCCACCGGAAAATTCGTGCGGAAAGCGACTCATATGCGATGCACTCAGTCCAACCTTCGCGAGCACCTCACGCACCCGTTCTCGCCGTTCAGCGGGAGTGCCAATTCCGTGTATCACCAATCCTTCAGCTACACTCTCACCAATCGTGATCCGCGGGTCGAGTGAAGCATACGGATCCTGAAAAATGATCTGCATATCCCGGCGCAGGGCTTTCATCGTTCGGCCACTGGCCCGCATCACATCCTGACCTTCAAAAATTACTTCTCCCGCCGTCGCACGTTCGAGACGCAGCACAGTACGGCCGGTCGTGGTCTTGCCACAGCCGCTCTCACCGACCAGCCCCAGCGTCTCACCACGTTTAACGGTAAAACTCACATCATCAACTGCCCGAACTTCAGCAACCGTTCGGCGTAGAAATCCCCCCTTGATGGGGAAGTACTTCTTGAGGTTACGTACCTCAAGCAAGGTATCATTTGCCAGTTGTAGTACCGGAGTAGTCATGCTCATACTCCATATATCGCACGTCAGATAGCAGACCTTCGCCTGCCATCATACTCATTCATACAGCCAGCAGCGCACCCGTCGGTTAGCACCCAACTCTACCATTGGTGGCGGTTGATCACATTTCTCAAACCGCTTGCTACAACGTGAAGCAAACCGACAGCCCTTTGGTGGATTAATCAGACTTGGCACCGTACCGGGAATGACCTCGAGCTCTTCCCTGGTATCACCAAGCACCGGCATCGAATTAAGCAAACCTCTGGTGTACGGATGCTTCGGGTCGCTAAAGAGTGATTGCACATCAGCGTACTCTACGACCTGACCGGCGTACATGACCACGACGCTATCGGCCATTTCTGCAATGACACCCATATCGTGGGTAATCAGCATAATGGCCGTTTCGATCTTTTCACGCAGCTCACGCATGAGATCGAGAATCTGCGCCTGAATAGTAACATCGAGCGCAGTCGTGGGTTCATCAGCGATCAACAACTCAGGATTGCACGCCAGCGCCATAGCAATCATCACCCGCTGGCATTGACCACCCGACAGTTCGTGGGGATACTGACGCATGCGGCGCTGCGGATCGGGCAAACCAACCATCGACAGCAATTCAATGCAGCGTTTGGCTGCCTCTTCACCCTTAAGACCCTGATGAATTTCCAGGGTCTCGATAATTTGATCGCCAATCCGAAACACCGGATTCAACGCCGTCGTCGGCTGCTGGAAGATCATCGCGATGCGATCACCACGAATTTTACGCATCGCTTCCGCATCAAGCGCCAGCAGATCGGTACCATCGAAAATAATTTTCCCCTCGACAATCCGACCAGGTGGGCTGACCAGACGCAAAATGGAGAGCGACGTCACACTCTTGCCAGAGCCCGACTCACCGACAATCCCCAGCGTCTCGCCACGGCGTAGCGTGAAATCAACGCCATCTACTGCCTGGACAACGCCTTCTTCTGTAAAGAAATAGGTTTTCAAACCTTCCACACGTAGCAATTCGGTGCCACGGCGGGTAATTGGGCGCTCTGCACCCGCTACAACACGAGACTCGGTTGCCACAGTTGCTCCGTATCTTTATTCCTCAAGCGTTTGCGCCGTGTTCCCTAGCCGCGTTGACGCGGATCGAGCGCATCACGCAACCCATCACCAATATAGTTGATTGCAATCGAGGCAATCAGAATCGGGAGTGCCGGAATCAGCGGCATCCATGGATATTGAAACATATAGCTCTGGGCATAGCCCAGCATATTGCCCCAGGTTGGCGTCGGGTCTTGAATACCAAAGCCCAGAAAACTGAGCGCCGATTCTGCCACCAGCGTGCCGTTGACGCCAAGAGTAAAGTCAACAATCATCGGTGGCAGGGCATTGGGGAAGACGTGGCGAAACAGGATGCGCACATTACTGGCGCCCAAAGCACGCGCCGACTCGATATAGACATTCTCGCGTACCGAGAGCACCATACCGCGCATCAAACGGGCTGTTCCCGTCCACCCGAAAAAGGCCAGCACCATAATCACGGCAATGATAATGCGAGCTTCCCGTTCTGAGACGGCAAACACAAAGGCCAGAAATGATGCCAGCCAGTCAGGGATTGGAATAGCATTGATATTCTGCACCAGAATTGAGGCCAGAATAAGCAGGAGCAGCAGCGTAGGGAACGTGGCCACGATTTCGAGAAAACGGCTGATGAGCGTATCAACCCAGCCACCGAAATAACCGGCCAGCATCCCCAACAAAATACCGATAGTCGAGGCAACAGCGGTAGCCAGGAAGGCCGTACCGAGCGACACCCGTGATGCGTAGAGCAGACGAGTGGCATAATCGCGGCCCAGGTGATCGGTGCCAAGAATGTGGACACCGCCATCAGCGTCAACACCCATCGGTGTCAGGAAACGACCACTGAGATTAGGCTCATCGCGTGGATAGGGAGCAATTAACGGCGCTATCGCCGACAACAGAAATAACACTGTCAGGAGGCCGACACAAAACATAGCCAGACGGTGGCGGCGAAAACGGCGAAAGACAATCGCCCATTGCCCCTCCGACCGTCGGGGTGCGGCCTCTTCAAGCGGCACGGCAGTCGTGCTGGTGGCCATCAAACCTCTCCTCGTGAAATGCTTGCATACGACCGGCGCCATTGTCGGTCGCTATATCATAATGATAACGCACTTTATGTCAGTCGAATACGCGGATCAACAACCGTGTATAGAATATCCGTGATCAGAATACCGATCAGTAACAGCACAACATTAATGATGAGCAGTGCCATTACCACATTATAATCATTGCGACCGAGGGCATCAATAAACAGACGGCCAATACCCGGCCAGTTAAACACGGTTTCGGTAATCAGAGCACCACTGAAGAGTGCAACCAGAATACCGGCCAGCAGAGTCACAAACGGAATCAATGAATTACGCAGCGCGTGCTTCAAAATCACAACCCGCTCAGCAACCCCTTTGGCACGTGCGGTACGCACATAATCGAGGCTTAGCACCTCTAACATACTACCGCGTACAAAACGGCTCCAGCCGGCGATATTGATAAAGGTCAGCACACCGCACGGCATCAGGAAGCGCAAAAATCGATCCAGGAAAGAACCGGCTTCCACCGTACCAAGTAGTGGAACCGTATAATCACGCACACCAACGGCATCACCGGGTGGCAGATAGGGCAAGCCGGCATTCTTTGCCAGCACCGAGAAGAGCAAAATAGCAAAGATACCGAACACAAAACTCGGCAGTGAAGCACCAATAAAGGCAAGCGTCGTCATGATGTAGTCAAATCGAGAATACTGACGTACCGCCGAGTAGACCCCAATAGGAACAGCGATCAATATTGACAGCAGAATCGATGCCCCCATCAGATAGAGCGTATAGGGAAGACGAGTCATGATCAGGTCAGTTACCGGTCGGCCTCGCAACATGACCTGCGAAATACCAAAATCACCGAAGATGATGCCCCGACTCACCTTGCGACCTTCGAGATCTGCCATCGTCACCGGTACTTCACACCCTTCTTCAACTACCTCCACCCGGCCATCGGGATAGCGCAGACGCACCTGCCCTGGCACAGCACAACCCACCTGCCAATCGGCGCCCAGGCCACCGGGCAATGGCCCAGCCGGCCAGCCGATTAACCAGCGTGTGAAGCGAAATGGCAAATAGATATCTAATTCAAAACGCTCGCGCACACGGCGAATATCATCTTCTGAAATACGATTTTGACCGGCATTCTGGCGTTCAGCCAGTAACTGATCAATCGGCCCTCCAGGCACCAGATATAGCATGCCATAGGCACAGATTGCAGCTACTAATGCCACTAAAAACATTTGTAGAAAACGGCGGGCAAGATAACCTGCCATAGTTATGCTCCTCAGCAATGGGAAATGACCGATCGCGATTTACAGCGTGAGGTCAGCGCTACAAAGACAGAAGAGGCGGCGATGGGCGGTTCTGCCCATCGCCGTGCCGTTTACCGGCAAACTGAACCTACTTTACTTGGTGAAGAGGTTCATATCAATGTGCTCCCAAGTCGGGCTGGCAACCACAAAGGCCTGGATTTCACCGCGGTTACCGGCTTCGATCACGGTCTGTACCTCAGCACCGGCACCTAGGGTCTCGCTGCCCAGCACATCAACTTCACCGGTCAACAACTGCGCCACGGCCTGATTGGTATCGGCAATGAACTTGACGATGACCGTCTTGATCTTGACCTCACCCTTGTAGTAGTTCGGGTTGGCCTCGAAGGTCATGCTCTGGCCCTTGACCCACTCCTTGAGCACGTAGGGGCCATTGCTCAGCGGGCGCTCGATGATTTCGGGCAGGGTCTGCCACTCCGCTGCCGGCACATCGGCCAGCCGGCGACCATCGCTCAGCACCTGGTGCGACGGATAGGCACCCAGGCCAGCGCCAGCGAAGTAGGTCGGCCACTGCACACCGGGGTGGAAGGTGACGGTGTACTCGGTGTCACTGGTGAAATCGATCTTGGCAATCGAGTTGCAGTAGGTCAACGAAACTGCACCCGACTCAGGATCACAGTTGATCTTATACGCCAGCTCGAAGTCAGCCTTCTTGAGCGGCTCACCGTCTTCCCAGGTGATACCTGAGATCCACTTGTCGGTCACGGTCAGTTGCTTCATCGTGACCGTGCCACCCTCGTAGGTAATCGTCTCGCCAGCGGCGTTCACAATCTCAACACCAGGTGCCAACGGCACAGCTTCACCATCGGTATTCCAGACGGTGTCACCCTCTTTTACTTCGACATCAACATTCGTCGCCCGACCGCTCTCGATGGTGGAAAGCCCATCAAGCCCAACCGGCTGATAGTCATAATCGTATGTAGTGGTAGCCGGAACACCAAGGAGACCCGCAGCTACCCGCTGCACTGCTGCGCTCTCGATCAGGCTCCACATCGTCTGTGGCTCCTGAGTAAAGCCGAGCACCAGCGTATCACCACCATCGGTCAGCTCCCATTCATCGGCATTTGCCGTGTAGTATTCAGTGGGATTCGGCTTGAAGTTCACCAGCCGGTTACTGGCTGCATAAGCCTCAAGGCGATTAAAGAGCGGCAAGCTTACCATATCCTTGGTGAACTCTTCCTGAACAATGGCATACTGACGGATACGCTCAGCGCGGTCGAGCGTATTGTTGGCAGCAATAATAGCTCGGCTTGCCCGCTCGTTACACCAACCCATGTAGTTCTGGCCTTCCCAATTGTTGGAAGGCAGTGGAATCTGATTACAGGCGTAAAGGGTCTGACCACCCGGATCGGCCTGACCAACCCAGGCGAAGGCACCCAGCTCGAAGTCGCGGCGGCTCAGACCAGTGCTGCTGCCGAACCACCAGGAAGCTGGAGCATAGGTCGGAATAATCTGGATACCACAGGCTCCCATCTGGCGGATAAACACTGCCGACCAGGTCTGGCGAAACTGAGCATTGGTGGTCGTAAAGCTCAGTGACAGCGGCTCACCGTTGGCATTTCTGCGAATTGGCTCACCTGTCCAGCCGGCCTCTTCGAGCAGCGCCTTACCCTTTTCGGGATCAAACGGGTAAACGGTAATATTCTCCTTCGCTGCCGCCCAGTGCGCCTTGGGCAGGAAGGTGTCCATGAGCAGGTTCTGCTGCTGCTCTGGAGTCAGGAATGGATAAACCGAAGCAATCAGCTCAGGACGGTTGGTGCAGTAAGCGATTGCCTGGCGTACCCGCAGATCGCTCAGAATGGGGTGCGGTGTGGTGTACTGCTCAGCCGCAACCTCCTCCGTCACCACAACAGTCTCGACAACTGTTTCGCGTACCGGCTCTGCCGTCTGCACGACCACAACTGTCTCACGAATCACCTGTGGTTGAGCAGCACCACCACCACAAGCTGCCAGAATCGGAATAACCATCGTCATTGCCATCAGAGCGGCAACAACTCGCTTGGTAAAACCAGCCATCTGTCTGTGTCCTCCTTAACACTTGAGGGCAATAACATCAACGACTTCCAGCCTTTTACGTATGCTCAAACAGTCGGGCCGCGCCATTGCGTTTGTTCTGCGCCGCATCACCCCCTTTCCAGTGCCCACACGCTGTCTGTCCGATTGCACTATCAACCCACAAATAAGCTGAGGTTGAGACAATACAAACCTGTATTTGTGGACGAAATCGCATGAGGCGTGGTGCGACGGCGACTGTTTAAGAACCGCGAGAGACTGTACATCGTTAGGCGGGATTATACCCGTTGTGATGGTTACTGTCAACTGAAAAATACCCCGATTCTCAGAAAATTAGTTCAGAAACGTTTGACTTGCGCGTCATTATCGAGCGTGTTATGATCGATGTGCCGATATGAACGTATTTGCGGAGAGTTATGGTCTCAGCAGCTACCCACCCATTCATTCTGGCTTCAGCATCACCACGCCGACGTGAATTACTGGCCCGGCTTGGTGTTTCTTACCATTGTGTAGTCAGTCAGGCTGAAGAGCAGCCGATGCTCCCACCGGCAGAGTTATTGAGTCATCTACCATCATTGCCCATCCCGTTACCGATAGAATCTCACCCAACGCTAGTCGCCTGGCGCAAGGCTAGTGATATTGCCAACCAACACCCCGATGCCATTGTGCTTGCTGCCGATACCGAAGTAGCAATTGATGGGATGGTCTTGGGAAAGCCTCGCGATGAAGCACACGCGCAGGAGATGCTTCGCCGGTTGGTTGGACGGGTACATACTGTGCTCACCGGGCTTTGTATTGTGAGGCCGCCTTCAGTTCATACGAGCGGTTTTCTCTATGATGGGAAACGAGTCCTCTTCGATCTTGTGGCCAGTCAGGTTCACATGCGACCATTAAGTGACGAGCAGATCGCTGCGTATGTTGCCCAGGGTGAGTCGCTGGATAAAGCCGGTGGCTACGGTTTGCAAAGTGGTGGTGGGGCACTCATTACCAGGATTGAAGGAAGTTACACCAATGTGGTAGGATTACCCTTACCGGCAGTGGCCCGGCTCTTGCGCGCTGTCGGCATTGAACCACCCGTTGACCCGATGAAAGCATACGACGAATGGCTACGCAGTCAGGGAAAGGAACCGGCACCATGGCCAACCCAACCGTAAAGCTGTTGATCGTCGATGACCATCCACTCTTCCGGCAAGGAGTGCGGTGGGCACTATCGAATGAACCGGGCATTCAGATTGTTGGTCAAGCAGCCAATGGCGAAGAGGCATTGCGCTGGTTGGCCCAGGTTGATGCCGGTTCTGAGCCAAATGTGATGCTGGTTGATTTGAATTTGCCGGGAATGAGTGGGTTGGAGTTGACACGCCAGATTCGCCGACAGTACACGAGTATCGCTGTGGTGATGCTGAGCATGCACGAGAATGATGAGGCAGCCTTTAATGCTTTGCGTGCCGGTGCTGCTGCCTATCGCTCGAAGGATATTAAACCTGCTGCCCTGGCCGATATCCTGCGACGCGTAGCCCATGGCGAATATGTGATTAACGATGTCTTGTTGGAAGAGCCACGGGTGGCAAGTCGCATTCTGTCGCAATTTCGCAATTTGCCCGAAGTGCAGATGTTGGTCGGTGATCCGTCGATACAGGTCTTCACGCCACTCAGTGAGCGCGAGATCGAAGTGCTCGAACGAATCGCAGCCGGTAACAGCAATAAAGAGATTGCTGACGCCCTGGGGATCAGTACACAAACGGTGAAGAATCATATCTCCTCAATCCTGCGCAAGCTGTCGCTCAATGATCGCACCCAGGCGGTGATTTTTGCGCTGCGCCGCGGCTGGATCGAGACGCCGCAGCAGATTCAACCCGGTTCCGGCGAGGAAGATTGATGGTGTCAAGCCCGAAACCTGATACTCCTGAGTGGGTCGTCGCCCTTGCAAGTACGCTGGTTCAGTGCATCCGCACCAGGTGCAGCGCCAGGACGACGATGCGGTAGCAGATCACGCTTTTGCTGCTCTCAGCGGAGATGTAAGCCACGCCCCACCCCAACCCCCGGAATCACCGATGCAGAATGTCTCCGCTGTCGTGCGCCGACTCAGGCTTACGCAACCCCATTGGGAACGGGAGTGAACGCAGTCGGGTTCGGTATGGCGTGTGGTTCCAGGTGATGGACGAGCCTCTGGCTCGCGCTCCCAGGGGCATGCCCTATCTTATGCATAGAGGTATGGCGCCAGAGAGATGAAGCGTGTTGTGCCAATTCCTGCTCAACAATGTACATCGTTCAGGCATGCCACCAGCGCGAGTAGGGGCGACGCATGCGTCGCCCCTACTGTCAGGTGTGATAGCAAGCGTGAATGTGTACGGCTGATCCTATCCCAACGAGCCATTGACTTTCTGCAGAAAACGTGCAACCAGGCCGGGGAGATTCGCCAGGGTACCGGTACGTACCCGCGTGGGTGGCAGTGAGTCGAGGAATTGCTGGCCGTATTTTTTGGTCAGTAACCGGCGATCAAGCACGACAACAATGCCTCTATCCTCACGTGAACGGATCAGGCGCCCAAACCCTTGTTTGAAGCGCAGAATGCTCTGCGGGACGCTGTATTCGTTGAACGGGTCGGTAAACAGTTCGCTCCGTGCGGCTACAATCGGATCGGTCGGTACCGCAAACGGCAATTTGGTAATGACCAATACCGACAGAGCATCACCAACGACATCAACCCCTTCCCAAAAGCTGTTGGTGCCGAGCAACACCGAACGCGGAAATTCTTTCAGGCGATCAACCAGTGCTTTGCGCGAACCATCAATACCCTGCGCCATGACGCCAATACCGTGATCTTCCAGAACTTCTTGAATGGCTGTGTAGGTCTGACGTAAGGCATTTGACGCAGTGAAGAGCGCGAGCATGCGTCCACCCGACGCAATTGCCAGATCGATGATCGCCTGCTCGATCATTGGCTGATAGCCACGCTGATTCGGCTCGGGAATGTCGTTGGGGATGTAGACTAATGCCTGCTGGGCGTAGTCAAACGGCGAATCGAGCATGAGTTCCTGACAATCTTCCAGCCCGATCCGACTCTTCACAAAATCGAAGGTGCCGGCAATGCTCAATGTCGCCGACGCGAGGATACTGGTCTGTTTTTGCGCGAAGAGCTGGCTCTGCAAAATCTCGGCAACACTAAGCGGTGCTGCGGTAAGGGTTAGCACATCCCGCTGGCGATCATAGGTCAGCCAGCAAATACTGTCATCATCACCAAAGATCACATGCCCGCTTCGCACCCGCGCATCGGTTGCGAAACGACGCAGCACCTCTGTCCGCAACAACAAATCGTCAAGATCACCCGCTGCTTCTTCCAGCTCGTGGAGCTGCTCTTCGATAACTGCTAATTCATTGCCGATTAAGGCCAGAATATCATTCAGGTTCTGCCAGGCCAGTTCAATCTCCTGCCATTCTGGACGCTGGCGTACTCCTTTGGTTAGACGCAGGCGGGTATCATACTGACCACCAGATTCAGGATCGAGCTGTACAAAGCGGGTGAGTAGATTGAAGCACTCATACACTGCCGTGCGGGCCCGGATCAAAGACGGACGCATCCGCTCAATCGCAGCCGTAATTCGTTCACCGGCGGCACCGCCACCGCTAATCTCGCTGAGCACTGCCGGCAATTCACTGAGCAGACCACTCACGACCTGCGCACCACCGGTCTGGAACAGATCATCGAGAAACTTGAGTAAGCCGGCCTGGTCGAGATTAAAGCTAAGCTGATCGGTCGCAACGTCTTCGAGGTTGTGTGCTTCATCAATGACAAGATGATCGTAGGGTGGCAAGACCTTGGACGCTGCAGCCAGATCAGCGATCAGCAGGGCATGATTGACCACGACCAGATGTGCCGACTCGGCTGCACGACGGGCGCGGAAGAAGTAGCATTCGCGGAAATGTGGACAGCGCGCACCTGTGCAGGTCTCAACCGAGACATTCACTCGATTCCAGGCCGATTGCTCGCGATCAACCAGCGGCAGTTCGGTACGGTCGCCGCTGGTTGTGGTTGGCAACCAGAGTTGAATCTTCAACAACGCCCGCACTTCCTCGGTGGTCAGATTTTCCAGCCGACGTAGCTCGTGGTAGCGTTTGAGACAGAGATAATTGCTGCGACCTTTCAGGAGTGTGGCACGAAACGGGGGCAGACCGGCTGCGGCAAGAATGCGCTGTAAATCGGGAATATCCTTATTGTAGAGCTGATCTTGCAGATTGATGGTATTGGTCGAAATCACCACCCGCTCGCCGCGTTGTGCTGCATACAGTGTGGCCGGTACCAGATAGGCCATGCTCTTGCCGGTACCGGTGCCGGCTTCGACAATTAACGGCTCACTGTGATTGAAGGCCGTGGCAACTGCACGGGCCATCTCGATCTGCGGCGGACGTGGTTCGTAGCCGGGAAACGCTCGGCCAAACACGCCTTCCGGGCTGAAAAGATCAGCAATCTGGTCAAGATCAAGAGGCCGGGTATCGCCGGTAGGGCGCAGAGGGGGTAACTCAGGACTGCCGGTATCAGGTGCAGACGAGAACAGTGTTGGCTCAGAGCTGATTGTACCGGTTGACTGCTGGGTGAGAATTGGATCGCGAAAAGCATTGCGCGCCTTCTGCCGCAGCGCCTCTTCAAACAGATCGCGTAGCGGTGTGCCGATTTTACCCATCAAGCGAACCATTTCGCTCAACGTCGCCAGGTCAAGTTGCAGCATCCGCTCGCTCAGGATCGCAAACAGTCGTGCCGTCACTTCCGCATCATTGAGCGCACGATGGGCATCAGGATGGGGAATACCAAGGTGAGCAGCCAGTGCCGAGAGTTTGTAGCTACTGACCTGGGGCAAAAGGAGCGTAGCCAGTTCAAAAGTATCGTAGACGGGCTGATTAAACTGCATCCCCTGGGCACGCAACATCGTTAGATCGAAGCCTATCGAGTGCCCGACAATTGGCCGGTTCCCGATAAAGCGGGCTAGATCAGCACCGATCTCATTAAAACGGGGGGCCTGTGCCAGCGCCGCCGGATCGATCCCGGTCAGACGGGTAATCTTGAGCGGTACTGCCTGCCGGGGACGTACCAGTTGCTCGAAACGATCGAGAATCTCGTACCCGCGGAAGGTTACGGCAGCGACTTCAATAATTTCATCGAGACCACTCTGCAACCCGGTGGTCTCGACATCAATAGCAACGTAAATGCGATTATTCATGCTCTCTTTGCCGGCGAGTTACAGTGTCTTTCTGCTTTTGATCCAGCCTGATGACTCACAATACGGCTATGGAGATGCCGTCGTCAAGTCAATCGTTATCTGGCCCATTCCACCCGCTTAGCGGTGTCATAGATCGTTGCCAATCGGCACGAGACAATTGTACCACGCTGTTGCGTAAGCTTCGCTACCAGACAACACTCTGGCAGTGATATATACTCATCAGGTTGGCAGAGCCATGCCAGCGCACTGATCATCGGTTGTCGCAGACGCACTGATCGGTTCAGTGCCGTCGCACACACGTAGTACCAGGGTGGTAGGTGGTGTGCGAGATACGCCGGTGCCGGATGCTTCCCGCTGTCGCGAGTCGGTGCAGGTGGGAAGTGCGCCTCCGGCGTGCGCTCCCAGACATGCGACCCGCCTCCACCCTCGCTCGCCCCCGCTGAGGTCGGGCCTCACCGATGCCGGATGGCCCCTGAGCGCATCGGAGGTGCGCACTCCCAGGTATGCGACCTATCCCCCACTCTCACCCACCCCCAACGCGCTATGCATTACTCATAAGTCGGCTACTGCACAACTCGGATGCGGGAGCAGGTCATGGGTGGAGGCCGGCGAGTCAGCCGGTTACAACCCTGCCTCAATTCGTGGAAGCCCCTGCGGGGCTTGCCTGCTGACGGGGAGCAGGTGCCAGGCGCTCACATGGATAGCCCCAGCGGGACTGCCTCGTCGTGAGGGGGTGCGTCAGACCGCACGACCAAATTGGTGGGTTGGGGGAAACGGAGGATGGGACAGGCATCCACCCTGCGCACCAGCGGCCATGGCGAGCACCTGACGAGGTGGTGGGAATGCCTGCAACGCAGGCTGGCAGCCCGCGCCACAGGAGTCCTGCACCACAGGAACGGTCTCGCTGTCGTACTTATACCAACGCAGGATGCCGAAGAGCGCCTGACCACATGGTGTACGTGACTCACGATACGCCGTGTCCCGCACGAGGTACTATGAGGGGTCATACCGGCTGCTGGGTGACATGTGGGTAATGCATAGCAGCGGGGGGAGGTTGGGAGGGGGCAGACGTGAGGTGGACGAGAGCCGTATGGAGTACGCCCGTCGCCGCTCTCCCGCTTCTCGCCGCAGGTGGGAGAGGAGCGGAGCTGAGGGTGAGGTGAGGGGGTGCGAGCACCCGCTCCTCGCGACTTACACCATATTCGATATAACGTCTGGACTACACGAGACACAAACAACAACGCGGCAGCGCCGGCTGCCGCGTGCTAATGCTCAGACAGTGAGACAATTAGCTTCCCGGGGGAAATATCGAACGTGATGACGAAGGTAGTGACTGCGGATTGGGTGTGTCGTGTCCTGACGGCAGATGATTATTCCCGTTAATCGACAATGTTGGTGGTTCGGGTCGTGGCGGTACCGGATCAGGCTTCGGTGTCATTGCTGCTTTGCGGGTTGGTGCCATTGGATCAGGTTGCTTAAGGAAATCCAGCAGAATGGTATGGAACTGGTCCGCTTCATCAACAAACGGAAAATGACGGCTCCGTTCCATACGAATGACCTGCGCCATTGGGACGTGGATGAAGAGCTGAAGCTGGTTGGGATTCACAATCTCATCGCGAGCACCGTGGACAATTAATGCCGGAACCAGCAACCGATCCAGCAAAGGGGTAAGATCGGTGCGCCACATCGAGTGGATCGCAGCCCGAATCGTGTCGGCAGTTGATTTGGTGCTATCTTCAAATACTTCGTCAACTTCGGGATCGAGAGAGTCGCCGAAGAAAAACCGGAACAGTGATCGACGCAGCCAGGGCCGGCGGGCGAAAAATTCGGCGAAGAAGGGACGATCCACGAGTTTTAGCATCCACGAGAGCGAGTTGCCGTTAATGGGTGCACCTACCGTAGCGACTCGTACTACCCGTCCAGGATGGTCGAGTGCCGTTTTCAACGCAACCATGCCACCCATTGAATGCCCAACCAGCGCTGCCCGGTCAATCCCCATGGCATCAAGAAAGCGGATAACCTGGTTGGAATAGCCTTGGATCGTGGGCATTTCGTTCGTGCGCGAATCACCAAATCCCCAAAAATCAAACGAATAGGTGCGGAAATGCTGGGCAACGATCTCCATCGAGGTATACCAGTAGCGCCAGCTTCCTAACCAGCCGTGGAGGAAGACGACCGGCTTGCCGCGACCAAACACTTCGTAGTGAACCCGTTGGTTGTCGATAACAATGATGCTCATGCTGGCCTCGCCGTTGAGGAAGCGCCGACCGCACGGGCGCGCAGTTGAGCCACGCTAGTTTCGCGCTCGTGGAGAGATCGGCGTAACCGCCACTGTAGTGTTGCAATATCTTCAGAAATGCTGCGCAGATGGGCCATCTCTTGTTCAAGTTCTTCCAGCAAAGTACGCGCTTGCAGGCCAACCGACACGTTTGTCCGCTCGGCGGATAAGGCTGCCATGCGCTCCTGGATAGCAGCAAGCAGGCTGAGCAGGTTGGCCCAAGACTCGTTGTCGTATACGTCTTGCTGACGTTGCTGCTGCCCACGCGCTTCGATCCAGCGTTGTATCTGCTGTTGGAGAGCGGTGATCCGTTCTTCCAACTGCCGGATCGCCTGTACATCAATATCGACGGCTAATCGCTGTTGTGGCGATGTCGTCAGTTGCGTGAGCTGCTGTTGCAGGCTGGTGATCGCCGAGCTGAGCTGGGACTGACGCTGCGTAACCGCTTCCTGTTCGTTGAGCATGTCGAGGAGCATCGTGCGCAACTGTTCAGCCTCTCTGGCACTACGTCCGGCCTGTTGCTGCAAAAGGTGCGGCACATACCAGAGCAGGATGAAGAGAAGAGTGATGATGGCGATGCCAAGGGCGACAAAGAGTGCAGTCATAGCAATCCTCCTGATCTCTACCCGTAGTATATCGATAAGATAGAGCCAGGGGCCAGATCAATGGATGACATATCGATTACGTGCCCAAACGATCCTGTCGTGACCGGCCAGATCACGTTCTATACCGGTTTCTGCCATCGGCAACGCCTGACGTAGTAAGTGTACCACAGATGCAGCCTGGGTTGAACCGATTTCCAGCAAGATCGCCCCGTTGAGTTTGAGACAGGTCGGAGCAGCAGCGATCAGGCGTCGGTAGCAGTCGAGGCCATCGCTGCCGCCATCTAGAGCAAGGTGTGGTTCGTGACGGTAGACTCCTTCATCGATGTCAGACAGAATGGTGTATGGTGGGTTGCTGACCAGCAGATCGACCGGGCCGGGGAGTGGCGTGCAGAGATCGCCATCAAGCAGCCTGATCCGGTTATCGAGTTGATAGCGGGTAACGTTGATGGCGGCTACTGCCAGCGCATCAGGACTGATGTCAACGCCGTAGATCAGGGCGTGCGGCAGGTGCATAGCCAGTGCAATTGCAATAGCACCGCTACCGGTGCCGATGTCGGCAATGATCAGTGGGGTGTGGTTGAAGCGTTGCGCTTCCTTGAGAGTCAGTTCGACCAGCAACTCGGTTTCCGGGCGCGGGATGAGCACGCGACGGTCAACGAACAGATCAAGGCCAAAGAACTCGCGATGGCCGATGAGGTACGCAACCGGCTCACGGTTAGCCCGACGTTCGATCAAGGTGTTGAAGGCCATCTCTTGCTCTGGCGTCAGGACATGATCCCGTTCAGCAACTACTTTTGCCCGCGACCAGCCGAGAATGTGGGCAAGCAAGAGTTCGGCATCAAGCCGGGCGGTCGGCGAGATGGTTCGCAATTGGGTGATTGCGTACTGAATGGCTTGTTGGATCGTCATAAGGTTGTTGTAGGTTAGAACTTACCTCAGAAAGCTGTGCTGTCGTGCTACCCAACCATCGCATTGGCGCATAAACGCATGCGGCACCAACGACAGTATACCTTGCTCCCGGCCCGTCGGTATGGAAACGAGGAGGCTGACGACCATCTCTAATGCCATCAACTCGCTGAATTGGTTGCCTTGCCCGCTCGTCATGCGTGTGTCGCGACGTTTGGCGTGCAGCATCATGGCTACCGTACGCCACACCACGCGCCACGGGCAATCTGCTCCAAAACGTGATTCCTCAGCGTGGAGTAGGGGCGGGTTCTAAACCCGCTCCTACCGAACCCATATCTACCGAACCCGCCCCTACCAAACCCACATTTACCGAACCCGCCCCTACCGAACCCGCCCCTACACGCCCATTCCCTATCATACAGGAGATACCCCCGGATCGTCGCGCAAGGGACGACTGGTCACGGTACTGCATACCCGGTGACGGGCAGTGATGCCCATATCAATCAAGATGCGCTATCACACCAGATTTGACATAAAGCATCATGGAGAGATGCAAAAGGGACGAATCATACGTCGCCCCTCTCGTGGAATCCCTTTTTGTGAGGTGTACGATACTCGTCGATCACATCCCCACAATGCCCATCCCACCACGTCCGGCGCGTCGAATCCGCTCGATGGTTGACCAGCCTGGGGGTACCGGTACACGGGTGGGTTGCATTCCCTGAGCGATGAGCCGCATCGAGTCGCGCCAGCGCGTCGGCAGGGTTACGGGCTGCTCACTTGTCTGGGCAGCCTCTTCCGTCAGGATGACCATGATCGCTGCCACTGCGGCTGCGGCCTCTTCTGCGGTTGGCGTACCGGTGGTTGTGATCTGCATCGACATGCTCCTTCATCGTCTGAGGTTCGCTTAACGTGTCAATAAACGTTGTACCATTGCGCACTGGGCTGCCAGTTCGCGCTCTGCCGGTAACGGCGGTAAGACGTATTGGGAGCCGTACCGTCGGCGGAGGGCCAGCTCAATCAGGTGATCGGTCAGTTGGGGGTTTTTGGGCAACAGTGCGCCATGGAGGTAACAACCAAAGGTATTACGATAAACTGCCCCCCCTTTGCGATCCTGGCCATTGTCGCCGTAGCCGACCAGTACTCTGCCCAATGACTTGACGCCGGAGCCATGAAAGGTACGGCCACTGTGGTTCTCAAAGCCAACCAACTGCCACGGCTCTGCCCCCAAATGCACTTCGATCACAATGTTGCCGATCATCCGCTGTTTGCCGGCTATGGTATGGACATCGAGCACACCCAGACCGGGTAGACGTTCACCGGTATGGGTCAAAAAGTAGTGACCGAGCAACTGATAGCCACCACAGATCGCCAGCACTACCAGGTCAGCTTCGATAGCTGCCCGCAACCCTGGACCCTGCCGTTCAATCAGATCGCCTGTAATCAAAGCCTGCCCGCTATCCTGTCCGCCACCGAAGAAGGCCAGATCGACGGTTTGCCAGTCAATTATGTCGCCGGGATTGACCGGAACAATGTCCAGATTAATACCACGCCGCTGACAACGTTGACGCAACGCGATCACATTGCCGCGGTCGCCATACACATTCATGTGTTCCGGATAGAGATGGGCCAAACGCAGGGTTTGGTTCATACGTTCATGCTCTCACCAGATAATCACCTTCGCCAATCCAGGTATAGGTCGTCAATTCCTGTAACCCCATCGGGCCACGCGCATGCAGGCGATTGGTTGAAATGGCCACCTCGGCACCCAGACCAAACTGACCACCATCGTTGAAGCGCGTGCTGGCATTGACAAAGACAGCAGTGGCATCAACTTCACGGGTAAAGCGCTCAGCACTGATCGGATCGCCGGTCAGAATGGCTTCGGAATGACCGCCGTACAGGGCGATATGATCGAGTGCTTCATCGATGCTGCCCACAATCTTGACCGCAGCGATCAAGGCTAGAAACTCGCAGCCAAAATCGTTTGGGCTGGCCGGTTTCAGGTTCCAGGCTTCATGCCCAGGCGCATCGGTGAGAATTGCCAGGGCTTCAAGATCACAGCGCAACTCCACGCCGTGCTGAGCAAGAGCAGCAGCTACGAGTGGCAGAAAGGTCGGTGCCGCCTCCCGATGCACCAGAAGTGTGTCAAGTGCATTGCAGGCTCCCGGACGCTGCACCTTAGCATTGACAATCACCGGTACAGCGCGGGCGAAGTCGGCACTCGGCTCAACGTAGATATGGCTGACCCCCATTCCCCCAACAATCACCGGTACCGTTGCATTTTCAACACAGAAACGGTGCAGACTGGCACCGCCACGCGGAATGATCATATCAACATAGCGGTCGAGGCGCAATAATTGCCGCACCAGCTCACGGTCGGGATCGGTAATGCTTTGCACAGCAAACGACGGCAAGCCAGCCTGTTCCAACGCCAGCGCAATCACATCTGTTGTTGCCGCCACACTACGTGCAATGTCACTTCCACCACGCAAAACAACGGCATTACCGGCCTTCAGACAGAGCGACGCAATATCAACAGTCACATTTGGGCGGGCTTCGTAGATCGCACCGATCACCCCAATCGGCACCCGCCGTTTATAGAGGCGCAACCCGGACGGCAGTTCACGCCGATCAAAGATTTCACCAACCGGATCAGGCAAAGACGCCACTTGCCGACAATCGCCGGCAATCGCCGCCAGACGCGCCGGCGTCAGCAGCATGCGATCAACAATCGCTGGTGGCATCCCATTCTTTTCTGCATCGGCGACATCGGCAGCGTTGGCAGTCAGAATCTCATCTTGTCTCGCCAGCAGTCCATCAGCAATCGCGTACAGGGCTGCATTTTTCTGTTCGGTTGAAAGCTTCGCCAACGCCCGGGCCGCCGCCTTTGCCCGGCGTCCAATTGCTTCTAGATCAACCATCGTGCGATCCTCCCCGATCCTGCTCGTCATAGCGACGTCGTTCTGATTCCAGGTAGTCACGAGCGCGCTCGAAGCGGTCTGCCAGTTCACCGCGTTGATATGCCTGCCAGAGCAACCAGACCGCCGCCAGGGCCAGACTACCACCAATGATCATCAGCGGCAAGAGCGCTCCTATGAAGAGGTTAGATGTTGCGATAACCAGCATTGCGGCTGCACCGAGCGCAAATGCCCATCGGCGACACGATCCGACCGCACTGCGACGGAATTGATCGATTAAGAGCAGGCCGATGACGAGCGCAACAACAACGCGAATAAGCTCAGGACTCATACCTTGATCCTACGGTCTTCTGTTTTCAGCATTGTACCACGGACAACCCGCCCGGTGGTAAGCGCCGGGCTGATGTGTATGGGTATAGAATGAATGTGCTGGCGGCGATAGTATGAGGTCGCCTTTGTAAATGCCCGTTATAGCGACGCTCGTCGCCAATAGGCGAGAGTCCCCTGCGCTGAACAACATCCGTTCACCGAGCGGTTTGACCGTGATTGCACTCGTGTCACCAAGATTTTCCAATCTTGACCGACACTGTGGACGGGAACCAGCGATGACGGAAGGCGTCTCTAGCGTGCACTGGTTCAGCGTGGTCATACCAAATCCGAAAACCACAATGTATGTACATGAGAACCCGCTCCCCCGCAACCCGCCAGATGACCCCACGGATCGTACCGGAGAAGACGGATTGCTACGGATGGCCGCATATTCGGTGCCAGGTAGTGATGTACCCTATCACGCAAGGTTTAATATGCTAGAACCTATTTCATAAAAGCTGTACTGTCGCGTTCTCATAACCATCTCCGGTGCCATCACGCGCTGCATAGGTTGCCTTGATCGCTCAT
>NZ_DAOUBI010000085.1:0-3507 GCF_034432675.1 Chloroflexus sp.
CACCGGCCCTGCCAGCACCGGCTTGAAATTGATCTCTCGAACTATTCCATCGTCAAACGTGATGCGCAGTGTGTACGGGTCGGTGATTTCACATCCAACCACCCGGTAGATTGCATGTCCCCTCTCTCTCATCCCTTTGGCGTAACGGTGCTATTTTGTGGTGCCGGGGTGATAGTTGGATAGCGGGTCATTCCTTCTCTGTGCCAGAGCCACCGGCATCCAGGTCGTCGCGGTTACGCTTCCCAAAAGGGTTTGGCCCAACCGCGGCGACTTATTTCGCTCCGTAAATCGAGCATGGCGGTATAGGTGGGCAGAACGGCAAGTGTTTCACCGGGTGGCAGTCTGGATAGGGCGGCATCCAGGGCAGCAGGGAGATCATCGATGACGGTAATAACCTTACCGGCCACACCGGCGTAGTCGAGACGCAGGGCCATATCGGCAGCGCGGGTACCGCTGACGGTGACGTGGGCAACCCGCTGTGCCAACGGTTCAAAATCGGCGTCCCACAACCACGAGACATCGGTGCCGTCGGCGAAACGGTCGTTGATGGCAATCAAAAGATGCAGGGGTTGGTTGGTGGCCGTCGTAAACATCCGTACCGTCTCGGAAGCACCGACCGGGTTTTTGATTAACGCGATCAAGAGCGGTGGCCCATTCGGGCCGGCAGTAATTCGTTCAATCCGACCAAAAGCGGCCTGAAAGTTCTGGAGGGCATTGCTAATAGTCGCAGGGGTTATACCTAACGCCAGCGTCGCTGCTGTGGCTGCCAGAGCGTTCTGGGTATTGTAGAGGCCGGGTAGTGGTAAACGGAACTGGACTGTACCGCCGGGATGTGTGATCTGAAGGTCACTCCCATCAAGTCCGCGTGGTTCAAGCACGGTGAGGGCAATGTCAGGTTCAGGACGGTGCTGACCGCACTGCGGGCAGGCATAGTGACCGATGTGGGCATAGAACACGTGCTGGTAGTGATAGCGATGGCCGCAGGCGTGACAGAACTGTGAGTCGGCGATGTGCAGTGCCGCTCCGGTGGCATGGCGAACATCTGCCAGGCCAAAGGCGATAATCTGAGCCGATAACCCTTGCACGATGCAGGACAGTGCCGGATCGTCGGCATTGAAGACGACGATGCTGGTTGGGGGAAGCGTTTGCAGCGCTGTGCGCCAGTGCCTGGCGATAGTGTCGATCTCACCGTAGCGATCAAGCTGATCACGAAACAGGTTCAGCAGCACAACCAGGCGTGGTCGTGTCTCGGCGATGGCCTGGGGCAGCGCTGCTTCGTCCGTCTCGAAGAGTGCCTGGTGTGCGTGTGGCCGTCCGCGCCAGTCGGCATCGGCAATGGCGACTGTGGTCAGGCCGGGCAACAGGTTCGCACCGGCGCGATTGTGGAGCAGTGGTTTGCCAGCCTGCTCAAGAATTGTAGCGACCATGCGACTAGTGGTCGTCTTGCCATTGGTACCGGCGATCAACGCCACACCTTCGGGCAAAGCGGTGCAGAAGTTGGTCAGAATGGTCGGATCGAGGATGCGTGCGACCTGGCCGGGAAGGCTGGTACCACCACCTAATCCCAACCGTCGCGAGAGGGTGCCGGCAGTGCGAGCGAGTGCGAGTGCTGCGGTTGTGCGGAGACGGTACATAGCTTTTAACTCAAGCCTGCTTTGCGCAGCGCAGCAGCCAGCGGATTATCATCGTCGTCATCGTCATCGCCACTGCTGGCAAAGAGCGATGCTGATGGGGGTGTCTCAACCTCTTCATCGAAGAGATCGTCTTCTTCCCAATCCAATGCCAGGTTTTCGGCACCGACCAGCGCAATAATATCATCGACACTAAACAACATCAGGTTGACCTGATCATCCGCTGCGGAGCGGAGGGACAGGTCGTCAATCAGGTGCAGTTGTGGCAGGGCGGCAAGCACTTCGGCGAGCGGTTCTGGTCGGCGGGGTGGCGGATGATCACTTGCCATCAGCGCATCGGCGGCAGCACTATCAGCCGGTATACCGGTATCAACCAGCAAAATCGTGATGCCCACCCGATGAAAGAGCAAACGCAGAATCTGGCGCGTCTCGTTAAGCTGGGCAACTGCCCGGCGCAGGGCACTGGCAGTACGGCTGGCTTTGATCTCGAACACCCAGGCCGTGTCATCAACAATTGCCAGGGCATCCAGCTCGCGATACTTAATCTGGGCCATCCGGTTGCGGCGCTCTTCGTACTCAAGAATCCGGCGTTCGTCGAGGGTCAGGTGAGTAGCCAGCCAATCGCGCAACGCAGCTTCAGCCTGTCCACCAAAAATATCGCGCTGGCGTGGTGGACGAATCGCTTTCTGATTTTTGCGTTGCAGCTTAAACTGCTCGACAAAGGCCCGGTAGCGACGGTCGTCTTCGGTTGTTAAGCGCACCCGCGCATAGCTTACCGCCATCTAACCATTCCTTCCCAATTCAACCGACCGCCGATAAGCCGCCCAAATTGCATCGGCCAGGACAGTGCGCAGACCACCGCGCTCAAGCTCACTCAACGCGGCGGCGCTGGTGCCACCGGGAGAGGTGACCGCATTGCGCAACTGTGCCGGATGCAAACCGCTCTGAATGGCATATTGCACCGAGCCGAGCATTGTCTGCTGTACTAGCTCTTCGGCGATTCGCCGCGACAAGCCAAGGTGAACACCGGCATCGATCATCGCTTCCATCATCAGGAAGACATACGCCGGCCCGGTGCCATTGATCGCGGTTGCCATATCGAGATAGGTCTCGTTATCGACAAACAATTCACGACCGAGCGCACCCAACACAGTGGCTGCCCAGCCGCGCTGACGCTCATTCACTGTCGGTGCCGCAGTCCACACCGTCATTCCACAACCGATTTGGGCGGGAGTGTTGGGCATGCTGCGCACAACGGCCTGATGGTCAAGCGCCTCGGCAAACGAGGCGATGGTAGCGCCGGCGATGACCGAAATCGCCAGATCGTCGTCGCGCAGGGCGCCGCGCAGTGGTGGCAGTACCCGGCGTAACTGTTGCGGCTTGACGGCGAAGATGATCACCCGTCCCCATTGGGCAGCGGCCAGATTATCGTGCGTGGTCTGAATGCCGTAGTGATGGCTCAGTTCGCGCCGGCGGTCTTCACGGGGATGGCTGGCTAAAATCTGATCGGCGGCAACCAGCTCGTTGCGCAACAGGCCACCGATAATTGCTTCGCCCATCGCGCCGGCCCCAATAACGGCAATTGGTAAATCTGAGAGCATAGTTGTTGTACCTGTAGCTAGTGCTTTGCCTGTTTGCCGTTGGACGGCAAACCATGTCTGTTCTGGGGAATATGATACCACGGGATGGATGGGGAAGAGGAAGTACGGGTTGAGACAGGTGAGTCGGGTATTTTCGTATCGCTATCGTTGTGCTCTGTTGCCCACATTGATAAGATGTGGTAACAATAGTTTCTGAACATGCGAGCAAGCCGTTCTGGCAACGTTGTGCGCAGCGTCTATCACCTGACCCAAACGGCGCTGCCACGCACTTCGCA
>NZ_DAOUBI010000086.1:0-6016 GCF_034432675.1 Chloroflexus sp.
GGAGATCAACCCAGAGTTCGATCCGCTCACCCGGCGCCAGCATAACGAACGGGCGGGTAAGCGGACGTTCGAGCAAACCACCATCGGTGGCAATGACTGTCAATGGCATGCCCGAATCCCAGGCCAGCTTATAGATACGACTGTTCGATCCGTTGAGGATGCGCCAGCGATAGGCGCGGGTTGCAGCGGTGATGGTCAGGTCTGGCCGGCCATTGACCAGAATTCGCTCGCCGAGAAACCCCATCATGCGGGTCATCGGGTCTGAGTCGTAGACGAACTGATTGTCAGCATCAAAGGTACGGTCTTGAATGATAAGTGGCAGGTCATATTCACCACCCGGCAACCCGATAGCCTCCTCGGCAGGATCACTCACCACAAACAGTCCAGCAAGACCCATGATGACCTGTTGGGCAGTCTGGCCGTGAGGATGGGGATGAAACCAGTACGTACCGGCCCGGTCAGTGACGGTAAACTCGTAGACATAACGTTCGCCGGGACGCACCGCTGTATGCGGATGCCCATCCATCGCGGGTGGGGTATGCAGACCATGCCAGTGAATAATCGAATCCTGCCGGGGATCGGGCAGCCCATTCTCAAACGTGATCCGTACCTTCTGACCGGTACGAACACGAATAATCGGCCCAAGATAGCTGTCGGGAATGGGTTGTACTGCTGCCGGATCGCCGGTATGTACCTGAGCCTGATATGTCCACACCCTGGTCGGCGTTCCCGGCAGGATTGGCACCTCTGCGGCAACTGCGCGTATGGTCAGATCGAGATCGGGGGTAAAGGCTGGACTGGGATTGGTCTGCGGTTGCGACATTGAAGAGCGCGTAGGCAGGGCACAGCCATTCAGAACGCCACTGCCAAAGACGAGAGCACCTGCCCCAAACAAGCGCAACAACCCCCGCCGTGTGAGTCGTGAAAGCATAGGTATCTCCTTCTGCACGTGTGGTGTGAAAGAAATCAGCTACGGCGATTGGCGGTTGATAGCTTCCTGCGCTTCCCGAATTTCGGGCGGCCAGGAGCTTTTGATATAGGACAGAATGGCCCAGATTTGACGATCAGTGAGCTGATTGCCAAACGCCGGCATCCCGCTGACATACCCCGGCGAGGCTATGCTCTGCCCGCCATACTTTGTGATCTGAAACAAGAGCGAATCGGGATGATGCCATGTATGTCCGGTCGCATCATGCGGTGGTGCCGGCATCATGCCATTGGGCAGCGATCGTTGCCAGTTAGGCTGCCCTTCAAGATTGAGACCATGACAACTGGCGCAATATGTTACGTACAGTGATCGCCCATCGGCAATCTGGGAAGCATCAGCCGTAATTGCTGTATTTCTGCCCGGTTGAGCTGTGATCAAACTGGCAATCAGGATGCCTGTCAGTCCTATGCCAGCAACGAGAAATCCGATGGTGCGTTGTGATAGCCAATGTTGATGATGACGAATGCGACGTCCCATGGAGTGCCTCATATCCTGCCTGCCGACACATCATCGCTGATAGCGAGTCAGCCAGATCTGCGCACACGTGATCCGGGTATGATTCCGGTTGTCAGACCTCGTATACGGTTCAGGCAAGACGACCTGTTCATCTTGTTACAATCCTTCGCAAGCGCTGTACCTGCTACCTTGTTCAGTGTAGCAATATCGGCTCAAGCAATTGTGAAGGAGCGCTCAAGATTTGCTCAAGAAAGAGCACAAAGAGATGAATAACTGTGGGATTGAATGAGGTAACAACGATCTAACTCCGGAACCAGCTACTTGCGCACATCAGTCCCGCTCGTTCAGAGAGAATGCACCGGTATACGCATCGATCAACATTCATTGACGATCGCCCTCCACCGGATAGACGAGCTGGTCATCGATCAGGAACAACGAAATATGGGAAGGTACTATTTCTGCCTGCCGGGCGATCTTGTGTACATCGTCAAATCCAAGAGACGGTGGGTAACGTATTTTCATGGCTGCCAGTTCCGCCCATTCGCGTCGCTGACGCCCAGCGCCGCGTCCACGACCCTGGGGGCCAGGACGCACATTTTGGATAACCATTGAGCGAGTATCAATTCTGACCAGACTACCGTCGCTTATCATCACGTCAACAAAAGAATCGTGTCGTCCGTTGAAAAAGATGCCGATAGCCACCCCACCGTTCACTTTTGCCGCCATATCTGCCGCCTGATCGAGATAGCCGGTCGGTAGTGAGATGAATGGCTCCCTGTCGGCGTTATGCTCAGGTGGTGGTGGTAGCATACGGTTTCCGACAGGGAAAGGTTCTGCCGGGTTGACCAAAGGAGTGAGTACCGGTCGGGCTTGATAACCCAGTCCAATGAGTAGTACTAGCGCTCCCAGGATGCCACTCAATGCGATCCAGCCCCGAAGGGTCAGGGGAAACGGCTGTCGCAGTTTAACCGTCGTCTTACCGGCAGAGGATACATCTGTGTATCCGGATTCACGCGCTAATGATGTATGTGGACGGGCCACCGGAATAACGAAGCGAGCCGTCGTGCCGTGTCCTGGGGCGCTGGCGATTTCCAATCGACCACCGTGCGCTGCGGCAATTGCTTTGACAATCGCCAGTCCCAAACCGGTACTCCCACTATTCCGCGAACGCGATCCATCGATACGATAAAAACGCTCTCCCAATCGTTGCAGATGCTCGGTGGCAATGCCTTCACCCTCATCAGCAACGACAAAACCAATCTCAGCATTTCCTGCATACACACTCAATGTAATCGTTCGGCCAGGCGGGGTATGCCGAATCGCATTTTCTACCAGATTGCAGAGCGCCCGCCGCAAGGCTTCAAGATCGGCTTCGATAGCCGGTAGCGTAGCGGCAGGCCATTGCAAGCGAATGTGTTGACCGCAGGTAGTCATCTGTGCCCGTTCGGTTATCTCTTCCAGAAATGGCACCGGTTCTATGAACTCATAGCGCAGCGGCGCGGCGTGTGGTTGCTCCATTTTGGCCAGCAACAGCAGGTCGTTCACCAGCCGACGCATACTTTCCTGTTCCCGCTTCAATCGGAGCAAGGTATGCTGAACCTGATCGTGATCCCGATGGCGTAGTGCCTCTTGCAGCAGATCAAGCCCATGACCAAAAACGGCAAGTGGAGTACGTAATTCATGCGAGGCATCGGCAACAAAGCGGCGTAACTGATCGGCAGTTTGGGTCTCAACACGAAGGGTACGCTCAATCCGATCAAGCATAGCGTTGATTGTGTTTGCCAGTTCACCAAACTCACGTACACCTGGCAACGGACTGCGCACAGCGAGTTGCCCACTTCCGACGGCGTGCGCCGTCTGCAGCAGGGTGCGGAGTGGTCGCATCGCCAGATGGACAACGAGGGGCGTCAATCCGAGCAACAGGAGGATGGAGCCACCGATGGTAAGTGCGAGCCATTGGGTTACTTGAACCAGATCGGGCGTGACTGCGGCAATCGGAAACTGACCTTCTACAACGCCAGAAACCCGCCCATCGATATCTAAAATCGCCCGACCATACACCAGATATTCCCCTGCGTCTGTTTGGACCAGGCGACTTACCGGCACACCGGTTGTCCGGAGCGTTGTATGTTCGGTAGTCATGAGGAATGGTGGTACATCACCAAACCAGCGACCGGTAGGATCGATAACAACGGCTTGAAAGTCGGTGTGACGTAACTGCGTATTGAGCAATTCTGCCGTCTGGTGCAGGGTGAGTGTAGCTGACGGTTGTGGTTCAACCAACACATTGATTAAGTCGCGTAACGTTGCTTCGTGTTCTTGAATCAACAGCGTGCGGTATTCAAGGTAGAGGACAAATCCTAAACCAATCAGGAGTGGCAGAACGCTCCCAAGGTAGAGCGTTATCAGTACTGTTTTGAACGAGGGAAGGTGCTTCATGTATCTTCTCGCAGGATATAGCCGGCGTAGCGGATGGTGTGAATGAGCTGCGGATCACCGAGTTTGTGACGTAACGCACGCACATACTGCTCGACAATGTTTGTGTTGCCGTCGAAATCATACCCCCACACATGTTCCAATATCACTTCTTTGCTCAAGACCTGACGTGGGTGGCGCATGAACAGAGAGAGCACTTGAAACTCCGTGTTGGTCAATGATATTCGTCTTGTGTCACGTTGTGCTTCGCGTGTGTCGAGAGCGAGCGTCAGATCGCCAAACGTGATCACGTTCGCAGGCGTAGTTCGCCCGCGCAGACGAGCACGCATACGTGCGAGCAGTTCATCAAGATGGAATGGCTTCACCAGGTAATCATCTGTACCCGCATCAAGTCCGGTTACCCGGTCGGTAATCGCATCCCGTGCCGTCAGCATAATGATCGGTGCCTGGGTACACTGGCGGATGTGGCGACACAATTCCAATCCATCCATCCCCGGCAACATCCAATCAAGGAGAATAAGATCAGGCTGGTGGGTCATGACAGCCTGAAGGCCGGTAGGGCCATCAGCAGCAACGATCACGTCCATACCGGCGTACCGCAGACTGGGCGCTAACATAGCGGTTAGCGCTTCGTCATCTTCGATCAAGACGATTCGACACGATGATGGTGTGTTCGTCATGCTCTTCTCTTCAGGTTAGATTGCAAGTTTTGACGCTGCTATATTGAGCATCATATACCGCCTACCGACATCTGACAAGAGTACCGGTAGGCGGTTCAAAGACACTCCGGATCGGTGATTACGGACGACCGCGGCCACGATTAGGTCCGCCTGCCCATGGTGGAGGGCCATTGAAGGAACAGTCACGAATCTCGATTGTGCGGTCAGGCGTAATAATGCGGCAGGCATCAAGATCGATTCCCCGCCGTGCCTGCGGTGGTCCCATCCAGTCTATCTGACCAACCACGGTAATTGGTGTGCCGACAGGAATATTGATGCGCTGATACCTGGGTGGGCCGGGATCAACCACAATCTGACCGGAGCCATCATCGAGCATAAATTCGTTCTCATCGACGTAGACACCACTATTGCCACTGATAGTAACGATCTGATAGAGAAATGCATTCGGATTGGCCTGAATCTGCCCAATCGTGGGTGAATTACTCTGATTTGCCGGCGGACTCTGTGATGGGGGCGGATTCGCCGGAACGGACGAACCGAAGGAACAGTCGCGGATATCGATTGTGCGGTCAGGCAGCGTAATGCGACACGCATCAAGATCGACGCCCCGCGGTGACGATGGAGATCCTATCCAGTCGATCTGACCGACCACTGTTATCGATGTACCGACAGGAATAGTGATAAGCTGCGCCGAGGATGGCGTGTCAACCACAATTTGACCGGTGCCGTCATCGAGGATAAATTCGTCCTCGTCAACGTAGATACCGCTACGGCCGCTGATGGTAACGACTTGATCGATAAACGCATTCGGATTGGCCTGGATCTGCCCAATCGTTGGTGAGCTGCTCTGTGCTGCTACCGAACCCACCGGATTGACAAGAGCGAACAGCCCGGTGACGATCAATAAGGCAAGAACGACACGTATCATTGTTTCCCCTTTCTTTTATCGTGATGAAGGATGTCATCAACTACCACTCTTTAACCGTCTCTTTCAGAATAGCAACACCTCCTGTGTCAGGACTGTGAGAGAGCTGAAAATCGGCTGAATCTTTTTCTTTCACCACAAACATAGTGCAGCGTGTGTGGCTCATCCCGTCACCAATGTTCATCTGGCTGCAGGAATGGCTTCAGGAACGAATAGAACACTTGAACGAAGATACAAGAGGAGGTCTGGCGATGATCTGAAGGTCGTCATACCTAACCAATCTCCCAATGAGCACTATGCATTACCCACATGTCACGCTGCGTTACACCAGGCTGCACGCGTTCCCCGTGGCGCAGGCTTCCGGCCCGCGTGTCGGTATCATCGCCACCGCAGGCAGATGCTGGCCCTGCTGACAGGCTTCCAGCCTTCCCCACGGTCGGATACACTGGCTACCGCCGCTACCACTGCGACCATCCGCTGCCCATGCGTGACGTGAGACCCTCGCGACAGCGATGCAACGCGATAGTGCCC
>NZ_DAOUBI010000087.1:0-5977 GCF_034432675.1 Chloroflexus sp.
GTGATCCTGGTTCGTGTTATGGTGAATGACCAGCTTAACAACCTGTTCCAGCTTATTGCCGCCTGTACGTCGCGCTCGGTGTGGCTGGTCGGTGGTGCAGTCCGAGAGCTTTTAACCGGGCACCAGCCGGTTGATCTCGATCTTGCGATTGACGGGAGTGGTCTGGCGCTCGCGCAGGCGCTTGCCGATGCCGGCCAGGGCACCTTCGTGCTGCTTGATCGCGAACGTGATACCGGTCGCGTCGTGCTGCCTGATGGCATCGTGATCGACTGCGCCCGCCTGCGGGCAGCCGATATTGTGTCCGATCTTTACCTGCGCGACTTTACCGTAAATGCGCTGGCACTCCCGTTGGATGCAGCGTGCCGGGGCGACTGGAGTGCATTACTTGATCCACTCGACGGGCAGGCCGATCTTGACGCACGCCGCTTGCGCCCGTGTACCCCGACCAGTCTACGTGATGACCCGTTGCGTGTGATCCGGGCCGGTCGCTTTCGCGCCACCCATCAGCTCATCCCTGTGCCCGAACTGGTGATACCTGCACGTGAGGTAGTCCCATTACTATCGGCGATTGCCGTTGAACGCATCCGTGACGAATTGCTCAAGCTCTGCGATGGGTTAGCTGCCGCTGGCGGTTTGCGCTTCCTGGATCAGGTCGGCGCACTCACTGCCATCTTCCCCGAACTGGAAGCGGCACGCACCTGCGATCAGCCGCATGTCCATTTTCTGCCGGTGCTGGCCCATATGCTGGAAACAGTTGCCGCGCTGGATTGGCTGATTGACAACGGCGAGCCACCCGTTGCTGTCCAGACCCATCCCCACCTGGAATGCATACTCCCGTTTGCTGAACAGTATCAGACCCTTCTCCACCAACGGCGCAGCAATGTGCGGCGGGCAGCCCTCTTAAAACTGGCAGCCCTGCTCCACGATAACGCCAAACCGCAGACGAAAGTCAGCCATCCCGATGGTACAGTAACCTTCTACGGTCATCAGGGGTTGGGTGCCGAGCGCGTTCTGATCATCGGTCAGCGTTTACGGCTCAGTCGGGCCGACACCGCATATCTGGTCTGCATTGTTCGCGAACACATGCGTCCAGGCCAAATGCGGAGTGGTGGTCAACTCACGGAGCGGGGGATTGCCCGCTTCTTCCGTGATACCGGCGATGCCGGGCCTGACATTCTCTTGCACGAACTGGCCGACCATCTGGCAACCCGTGGCCCCTGGCTTGACCCGATGGCGTGGCGGGAACATCTCCATTGGGTAGCAATGATGCTGAACCATTACTGGAACGCGCCGACCCCGTCGCCGCCACCATTACTGCGTGGCGACACCCTAATGGCTGCGTTGGGTATCAAACCGGGGCCGGAAGTAGGTCGCCTGCTACGCTTAATCCACGAAGCGCAACTGGCGGGAGAGATTCATAGTCCTGAAGAGGCGATTGCGCTGGCTCGCACACTACAGACCACCGATCACGGATAATGGATCATCAGCGTGGTCGGCGCGGCAAACGGATCCGGTCGGTTTGCTGCCGATCGCCGGCGGTAGGACGATCATCATCGAGGAGCGGTAACAGGATCAGGGTTAGTGCAATCATCCCGAACAACAACAATGATGGCAGGAATGACATCAAATCATTCATGAGGTGCCTCCGTCTGAAATGGGAACGCTTGAATGACAGGCGTCATCATCGTAACGAGGAGGCTACGCTGAGGGAATGACAGCGATCTGATGTCTAGCTGATGTATGAGCGCAGTACATCACGCACGATTTGTTCGAGGCGATCCAGCGGGAAAGGCTTAGACAAATAATAATCGATACGTTGCTCGCGAGCGCGTCGTTCTAGCTCAGGCGTCGCATAAGCAGTAATCATCACCACACAGGTATCGGGCGAAGTCTCCTTGATCGCAGCCGCAAGCTGCAAGCCATTCATACCTGGCATATTGTAATCGGTGATGACGAGCGGCACTTTCCTGAGCGCAATCTGAGCAAGCGCGTCAGCACCGCTGTTGACGGTAATAATATCGTATCCCCCGGTCAAATCTCGCATCAAGCGATGCAAGATGATGAGAATATCAGGCTCATCCTCAACTAGAATGATTGCCGGATTGCGACCGGAAAAATCGGACATAGGAGAAACTCCTTAATCTCCCACAAGCCCTATTACCTGTAAACAATCCACCCCATAACTGGCGAATATGGCAGTATTGTATCACAGCCCTGCATGACGGGCAAGCACCGAAGAAGTGGTATTATACGCATGACCAGGGAGACATGAACATGACAGTAGCACCTGAGGACCAGACACATCTGTAAAGGCTGTACAAAGGGTGGGTTAAAGCTGATGAACGTTCACTGTCCTACTGCAAGTTCTGGCAAAACGTCTGCTCTTTTAGCGGAACGTATCTCACAAGGCTGTGTCTCCGTCATATTGCGCCAGCACAGGCTGATGAACGTTTCCAATGCACCATAGACCGCATGTCTTGCTTGCAGTACACCTGAAAGGAAAAGCTTCGTCGCCTGTCCACGGAGCAATCACGCGCTGGATTGAACATCGTTCACGCTCCGTGATGTCCGTGGTATGTGGTTTGACGTGTGGAAGCTATACTTCCATCTTCACCGTGATCGATGTCATGCATAAGTCGTACCGGTCACAGATATGACGTGTGTTCTTGTTCCGATCATCTGACCTGTCAATGATGGAGGAGATGTCTATTTGTGCTTAAAGTTAACATAATGTTAATCCAGGATAATAAAAGTCATGACCTGCTACCTACTGTCACTCTCAGGCGGCGCTCTAGAACACTCTATCGTGATGTGTAAGCACGGGTATGCCCTGGAAGTACGAGCCTTTGGCTTGTCCACCACCTGGAATACCCCGCTGGGCGAAGACACGGTGGGGTATCGCAACCCTGAACCAGCACACGACAACGGGGGGGGCCACGTGGTAGCGGTGGTTCCCGCCCCCAGCGAGGGCGGGTAAGAGTGGGAGCGTGTTGCAGAGCCCTGCTGGAAGTAGTACTACCGTCATCCGCTGGCCACTCATCACTTGGCGCTGGTCCTGCATGCACCTGCGAGTGAACCAGTTCGTGCACCTGTGCTGTGACCCATCAGTGGCGTGCCGCCGGCACGCCTGGAGGCACGCCAAAGTAGGACAACCCGTATGACGCATAGTGTCAGTTCAGATCTGATATGAGTATAAGTATCTGCTTTTGTTAAAGGATAGGACGAGCAATTCTAAGCTGAAGCCAGACTACACCACCTGAAAACGCTGTCTCACCGCCATCGCAACTTCACCATGCGAGTCTTGTGAAAGAAGAACACCAGTTATGAGTCAACTACCCGGTATCTTCCTGAATGTGCTTGCCCCGGTTTTTCTGCTGGTTTTGCTCGGTTACATCACCGGCCCCCGGCTGCAACTCGAAGCCCGCACCCTCTCGCGATTCGCTTATTTTATTCTGACACCCGCCTTTGTCTTTTACGTCCTCAGTCAAACGCGTATCGAAGCTGGTCTGGCCGGGCGTATGATTGGCTTTATCACGGTGGTCTATCTCGGTTCAATCGCGATTGCCTTCCTGGTTGCCAGGCTACTGAGGCGCAGTGCCAAAATGAGCGCAGCGTATGTGATGATTGCCGCCTTTGGTAATGTTGGTAATTTTGGGTTACCGATCATTCAGTTCGCCGAAGGTCCGGCAGCACTTGGTGTAGCTACCGTTTACTTTTTGGCCAATCTGGTACTTGCCTTTATCGTGTGCGTTGGCGCTGCTAACTTCAGCCGTGGTTTTAGCCTGAGGATGGCAGCGCAGGTCTTCCGCACTCCTGCTCTCCTTGCCCTTCCGCCGGCCTTATTATTTAACTGGCTCAACATCAGCTTACCGCCGGTGGTTATGCGTCCGCTGGAACTCCTTTCCGGTGCGCTTATTCCGACCATGCTGATCGTGTTAGGAGCGCAACTGGCAGCGGCCGGTATTCCACGGATCAATCCTGATCTCCTCATTGCCAGCGCCATTCGCCTGATTAGCGGTCCGGTGCTGGCATTTGCCACGGTAGGCTGGTTTGCATTACCACAGTTAGAACGTAACGTTGGTATCTTGCAGGCCAGTATGCCGACGGCTGTGCTGGTCAGTATTATTGCCATGGAGAACGAATTGCTCCCTGAATTTGTTACGGCTACCGTGTTATTCTCGAATCTGGTTAGTATCATTTCACTGGCCATAGTTTTAGTCTTACTATAAAGAGCTTTGATTTGGAAATCACTGAATCAACAAATGTTTTTCGATCAATAACATCAGGATTTGCGTAATTTCGTGATTTCGTGTATAATCGGAGTATCGAATATTCATTATTCAGATTGCCCAGGAGCACAACATGAAACGACGAGAGTTTCTGCGTGGCGCCGCAGCAGGCGTTCTCGGTGGCCTTGGTCTGACTCTGTCAGCGTGTGGTCAGCCTCCGGCAGTGACTAATCCACCCACTGCGGCACCTGCCCAACCGACGGCAGCAGGTGGCGAACAACCGACAGCAGCAGCAACCACGGCCCCAGCACCGGCAACGCAAGCCCCCGCTCAGGGTTCGTCAATGCCGGCAGTTGAGTGGCGTATGGGTACGAGCTGGCCAATTGCACTTGATACCATTTATGGCGGAGCTACAGTGCTGGCCGAGCGTGTTGCCGAACTGTCGAATGGGATGTTCAAAATCACCACCTTCCCCGCCGGTGAGCTATTTCCCGGTCTTGAAGTACTTCAGAACGTTTCGCAGGGTACCGTCGAGTCGGGCCACACTGCTCTCTACTACTACGTTGGTCTCGATCCAGCGTGGGCGTTTGCAACCTCGTTGCCGTTCGGTTTGACTGCCCAACAGCAAAACGCCTGGCTCTACCAGGGTGGTGGTGAGCAAGCCATCAACAAGCTGGGTGAGAACTTTGGGGTGATCTGCTTTGTTGCCGGTAATACCGGTACCCAGATGGGTGGCTGGTTCCGCCGCGAGATCAACACCGTTGCCGACATGCAGGGTCTCAAGATGCGCATCCCCGGTCTGGGAGCCCAGGTCATGCTACGGCTCGGCGTAGTTACGCAGACTCTGCCCGGTGGTGAAATCTTCCAGGCGCTCTCGACTGGTGCCATCGATGCTGCTGAGTGGGTCGGTGCCTACGACGACGAGAAACTGGGTCTGCCTGATGCAGCCGATTTCTACTACGCGCCGGGCTGGTGGGAGCCAGGGCCAAGCCTGCATGCAGTCTTCAGTCTCGATGCCTGGAACAAGTTGCCGAAGGAATATCAGAACTTTATTCGGGTTGCAGCATGGGAATCGAACATGAACATGCTTGCCAAGTATGATGCGTTGAACAATGATGCCCTTGAGCGGATTGTTGCCAAGGGTAAACAGTTGCGCGTCTACAGCGACGAGATTCTCAATGCAGCCCAGAAGGCGGCATTCGAGTTGTATGCCGAGTATGAAAGCAAATCGGCAGCCTTCAAAGAGATTTTCCCCGGTTGGAACACCTTCCGCCAGAAGATTCAGCGCTGGCACCAGACCAACGAGCTGCCGTTTAATACCTTCGTCAAGAACAATCCCATTTAAATTCGAGTATTGGAAGCAAAAAGTCGGGTGAATCCTCTGCTCCACCCGACTTTTTGTTTGTACGCAAACCCGGTAGGGACGCGGCCAGGCATCTCTACTGGCTGTTCAGTGACTCTGGTTTAATAGCAGTCATTGCGGATTGTCTAGCACTTATTTCATAAAAGCTGTACGGTCGTGCTACCCGACCATTGCTCAGGCCCGTGAACGCTTGCCAATGACCAACGAAAGTCTACCCTGCTCCCGGTCTGCCAGTATGGAAGCGAGGAGCGCTGACGATCATCGCCAGTGCCATCACTCGTTGGATTGGGTGCCTTACTCGCTTGTCATGCGCGTGTCGTGCAGTTTGGAGTGCGGCAGCCATGCTGCCGCACCAGCCGTGCTCACGATCCGGCGCGTGGCATAC
>NZ_DAOUBI010000088.1:0-3891 GCF_034432675.1 Chloroflexus sp.
CTTTGGGTCAGGTGCGTGTCACGCGGTTGACCGTGCTGGTCACGGGTGTGCGGTGTGTGCTCGTTACGACCATAGAGTCCGTCAGTAACACGAGATAACTTTTAACATACACCCGCCATGTCGGTTGCGACCCGCCGTCGTGTCCTCTGTGGCCTGGTGGTTTTCATGTCGCCACCAGGTTCCAGCGAACGCTGCCTGCATCCAGTCACCGGGTGATTATTTTACATGTTATAATCTTGCGGTAATAGGGCTTAAGATGCTGATGTACAAGTGAGGCTACCGATGCAGAACCTATGGCACGATCTGGAACCCGGTCCAGACGTTCCGAATGTCATTCATGTTGTAGTTGAAATTCCAAAGGGATCACGCAACAAATATGAATTTGACAAGCGGATTGGGGCATTCCGCCTTGATCGCGTGCTCTACTCCGCCGTGCAATACCCCGGCGATTACGGCTTTATGCCGCAGACGTACTACGATGATGGCGATCCGCTCGATGTGTTGGTGATGACCAACCTGCCCACTTTCCCTGGTTGCATTGTGGAGGCACGGCCACTGGGGTTGTTCCGTATGCTCGATAAGGGTGAGCCGGATGACAAAGTGCTCGCCGTGCTACAGTATGATCCCTTCTTCGCCGACTACCACAACTACACGGCACTGCCGGCGCACTATCTGCGCGAAGTCGAGCACTTCTTTACCGTTTACAAAGACCTGGAAGGCTCACGGGTCGAACCGGTCGGCTGGGAGTCGGCGGATGTGGCTCGCGAGCGGATTCAGTACTCGATAGATCGCTACTGGGATATGCGCGCCGGTCGCGTGCTCAAGCGTGCCTGATCGGATGGTCATGACTTCACGCCGTTCACTTTCGCATCGCACAGCCTATTCGGCGGGCGGTGTTATTTATCGGGTTGTTGCCACGCAGATCGAAGTGGTACTGATTGCAACCGATCGTGGTGAGCGTTGGGGGCTGCCCAAAGGGCACGTAAACCGGGGCGAAACCGCGGAGGCTGCGGCTGTGCGCGAAATAGCCGAAGAGACTGGGCTTGAGGGCGTTGTGGAGCGGCATCTGGCGACAATTGAGTACTGGTTTCGCTCCGGTCATAGCCGGGTCCACAAGTATGTCGATCTGTTTCTGCTCCGCTATGAACGGGGTGAGGTGCGACCACAGATCGGCGAAGTTGACGATGCTCGCTGGTTCCCGCTCGATGAAGCGCTCCAGCGGGTTTCATTCGAGCGGGAACGTGATGTGCTATTGTTGGCCCGGCAGGCACTCTGTGATGCGAGCGGTAATGCAAAGGTATGATCTACACTATCGAAGTGCAACTGGATGAAGGTATCACCGCCGACAGCGCACTGGTTGAACGCGCTGCGGCGGCAGTGCTGGCCGCCGAGCAGATGCCGGAAGGCTGTGAGGTTGGAATTCGCATCACTACCGATGATGAGCTTCACCGCCTGAATCGCGATTTTCGCGGGGTTGATGCGCCAACCGATGTCCTTTCGTTTGCCGATGATGGGCACGATAGCCGCTTTGTGGCCGCACCGGATCAGCTACGCTACCTCGGCGATATTGCGATCTCGTACCAGCGGGTGCTGGCCCAGGCCGCCGAGTACGGCCACAGTCCGGCTCGCGAACTGGCGTACCTGACGGTGCATGGCGTTCTGCACCTGCTCGGCTACGATCACGAGCAAGGCCCCGCTGAAGCGGCACGCATGCGTGACCGCGAAGAAGAGATCATGACCATTCTTGGTCTGCCACGCGAGTAGTATCTGTTTCACGGATGATATTCGTGTTGGAATGGGGGTGGAAGGCGTTCCTTCCACCCTCATTGCATATCACTCGCCTATCGCCGCTTGCGGTTCGCTGACAGATCGAACCCGCCAACTCGCCTGTTTAGCGCCGGTGTCGGCCAAAGATCATGTCAACGCCGTAGTCAATTACCAGATAGAGACCAACCGCCAGCAGCAGTAATCCCCACCACGGCATCTGCACAAAGATCACAATATGCAGGCGCGACCAGATCAACCAAAAGACGAACAAGATGATCAACGTGCTGATGAGTGAACGAACCTGACGTGTCATAAATTACGATCCTGGTCTGGTGCCACTCCGTGGCAATGCTTGTCGTTTGCCGCCGAAACTTGGTATACGCCATTCAACTTGCTGGTGTATATCACATAATCTGTACATGCGTTATCGATAGTATTATTTATCTTTTTATGTCATGTAATACTGTACCATTTTAGTACTAATAACCTATTGCTAAACATTTTTCAGACAGATGTATTATGACCAGTCTCTGTTGAGTTTTCATTGTTGTGGAGGAGATTAATGCCACTACCTTTCGTCCCTCTCGTCTTGTTAGGTGGTTCGGTAATTGCCGGCGTTAAGGGTACTGTTGATACAATACATGCTACTCAAAAAATCAAAGAACTGAACGATATGTACGAGAGACGACGAGCTGTACATGAACAATCTAGAGCAGAGTACGAGGCAGCTCATAATCACCTTGCCCACTGCGTGAAGAGACACAACGATCTACGTCGCCATGCATATGATACGCTCCAAAAAGCTGTTATGTTTCTGGAACGGGCAAAAGTTAAGAATCGATTTTTCAATAGAAGATATCAATGAGCTGCTTCTGCAACAGCCCGCTAACCGGCAAGATGTCGATATTGCTCCCATCGAGATAGTTCAGGTTGTGCTTAAAGCGGCCGGGGCCAGCACAGCAATAGCCGCAACAGTCCAAAGCGCTGTTCACACTTTGGGTATTGCTTCAACCGGTACGGCGATCAGCACGCTGAGTGGAGCTGCTGCCACCAATGCGACACTGGCCTGGCTTGGCGGAGGTGCTCTAGCTGTCGGTGGTGGTGGGATGGCCCTCGGTACAGCTGTTCTCGGCGGATTGGTTGTCGGCCCAGCTCTGTTGACTGCTGGTTTGTCCTTACAGGGCACAACTGCCCAGGTTAAAACTACGGTGGAGCAACAGATCGCAGCGATGGAAGTTGCAGAAGAGAAGATGCAGAATCGCATCGCTGAGTACTACGTCATTCAAGAGCGTATCAAAGAGCTTGAGACGACGATTAATCAACTGACCGCTACACTGAGCAATATGCTCGCCACTGCCGATCCAAACCGTGAGGAAGACCTGTTTGAAGTAGTAAAGGTTGCGAAGGGGCTGGCTGAAGCCATCGATGTGAAGATATTGCTATAGGCAGCTTGAAACAGAGGAATCAGAAATGCCATCATTCGATATGCCGCTCGCCAAGTGCCCGTGCTCGATGCCATCAAGGTCATTACCGCCTTTACCGAAACGATTAAGATTGTTCAGACCGAAGAGACAAAGCGTGCGCGGATTGCGGTGCAGCGTGATGTGTTGATCCAGGCGCTTTGTAACGAGTGCAAGTTTATCCTGGCCTACTTTGCGCTTCGCCGATCGTAGGGAAGCCCTTGACCGCTTCTATCTCTTGCTGGATTACGGTGTCACCCACCACGACACGACGAGTATCGATGCTGCATCAAGAAGTATACGCAACGGAGCGAGCGCTTGAAGGCGTCACCCACCACGACACGACGAATATCGATGCTGCTGCGTAACTATTCTATCACGTCGCTATCAATATGTAAGTGTCACCCACCACGACACGACGAGTATCGATGCTGCGCTCACGGGCATTCTTGGTATTATTCAAGACAATCCGCTGCGTGATTTTGAAACGTTCAAGAAGTGTATGGTACGCCCAGATTTTGTAATTGAATTGTGATTGTGGTTCCGGTGAGCGATTTGCAAAGGAGAGATGAATTTATGACGCCAGGGGATATTAGCCATTGCCCCTGGCGTCGTTCATGCTGCTCGTGAGGTAGCATCTATTTCAGAAAACACCTACCATTGC
>NZ_DAOUBI010000089.1:0-35682 GCF_034432675.1 Chloroflexus sp.
CAGGTTGGTGAAGCTGTATGAGCCGTCTGCCGCCGTTGTGGTCGAACCGACTATCGAGCTATCAGCACGATAGAGGGTGACTGTCACGTTCTCAATCCCGATCTCACCCGCATCCTGCACACCGTTGCCGTTGACATCATGCCAGACGACGTTGCCGACACTGGCCGACTGGTATAGCCCCATATCCCAGGTCGGATCATTATCACCCGAGGCGAGCGTGATAACTGTCGTCTGCCGTGAGATCGGATTAACATCGCTATCGATAGTGTTATCGCTGCCCTGATCCTGTGGGCTGATATTGTAGCCGACCGGCAAGTTGAAGAGCAGGTAATAGCTCCCCGGTCGTAACCCGCTGAAGCTGTAATTACCATTGCTGTCGGTGGATGTCGCCGAAATATAGACATCATCACCACCACCGATAACACCATCCGGGCCAACACTGTAGATTGCGACGGCAACACTCTGAATGCCCGACTCACCAGCATCTTGCAACCCGTTACCGTTGGTGTCGAGCCAGACCCGATCACCAACACTGGCCGGACGGTAGAGACCGGCGTCCCAGGTTAGGTCAACGTCACCCGACGTCAGCACCGTGGCACTCATGACACCGGTGTTCGGGTCAGCATCCGAGTCGAGCGTGTCGTCACTGTCCTGGTTGGCAGCAGTGACGATATAGCCAGCCGGTACCTGGACCGTCACCGTGTACGTACCCGGTACGAGGTTGTCAAACCGGTAGAAGCCATTGCTGTCGGTGGTGGTGGTCAGGTTCACCACCGTACCGGCACCGGTCGTGCCATTCAACAGCACAGTGACATTCGCCACACCCTGCTCACCGCTATCCTGCACTCCATCGCCATCAGTGTCTTCCCAGACGAAATTACCGATGCTGGCGCGGTTGAAGACCCCCATATCCCAGGATGGGTCATTATCACCCGCAGCGAGCGTGATCAGCGGCGTCTGGCGGGTTACCGGGTCAACATCGCTGTCAGCAGCGTTATCGCTGCCCTGATCTTGCGGACTGACATAGCTGTACCCAGTGGGTTGGGCGAAGATCAGGTAGTAATTGCCGGGCAGAAGGTGGCTGAAGCCATATACCCCATTCCCATCAGTGCTGGTTGTCGCCACCAGCGAATCGTCTCCACCGCCAATGACACCATCAGGGCCGGCACTGAACAACTGTACATTTACCCCACCGATGCCCGATTCGCCAGTATCCTGAATACCATCGGCATCTAGATCGTGCCAGACTCGATCACCAAGGTGGGCATGACGGAAGAAGCCGAAATCCACCGTCAGATTGCCATTATCGCCATCGCCGTCGGTGATTGGTTCAGTACTGCGAGCGAGCGTGACCGGCGCACTATCAACGTTGCCAATACCATCGGTGGTACCGTTGTCATCGTTGTCAGTGTTGTTATTGGGATCGGGTGCCGATTCGTAGGCGCCGGTAGCCGATCCGTTGGTACCGGTGCTCGACACAAAACCGGCTAGCGGCTGACCGGCACCAAACTGGCCGGCCGGAATTCGCACAATGTAGTTCCCCTCAATCAAATCGCTGAAGGTATAGAGACCGCCACTCGCTGTTGTGGTGAATGCGACAAACTCACCTGCATCAACCTGGTTATTGCCATTGCTGTCGAGGTAGAGTTCAATGCGCACACCATCAATACCGGTCTCGCCATTGTCGCGTTGACCGTTGTTGTTCACATCGTTCCAAACTAGGTTGCCCAGTGTGAGTGGCTCGAAGAAACCGAAATCGAGCGTCAGATTGCCATTCGCATCATCGTCATCAGTGGTTGGTTCGAACGATGGATTGAGCGAAATAACACCGCTAACTACACCATTACTGGTGTCGGTGCCGTTATCATCGTTATCAATGTTGTTGTCCGGATCAGCAGCCGGTTCATACGGCCCGGTTGCAGCACCATTGCTGCCGGTGCTTGAACGATGGCGATAGAGCGGTTGACCAGGGGCAAAATTGCTATCCGGGATGACGACGATGTAGTTCCCCTGCTCTAAACCGGTAAAGAAGTAGTTACCGGTCACATTGGTTGTGGTTGATGCCACAAACTCACCCGCATCAGGTTGATCGTTATTGTTGCTATCGCGGTAGAGATCAACCTGAACACCACCAATCCCATTCTCACCCCCATCAATCAGACCGTTATCGTTGCTGTCGTACCAGACCAGATTCCCCAACGTCAGACGGGGGTACAACCCCAAATCCCAGCTCAAATCGTTATTGTTCGTTGTGCCGAGAGTGATGTCGGCAGTTCGCAGCGAGGATGGATTAACATCCGAGTCGACAGTATCATCAAAACCCTGATCCGGAAGACTGATGGCGTACTGCGCCGGTATGTCGCTAAAGACCAGGTAGTAGGTACCAGAAATCAGGTGAGTGAAGAGGTAGCTTGTAGCGGCTGCTACCGACGTGCGCGTAATGGGTTGGATGCCGGGCGTAGTTGGATCACCGTCAAGCGGCTGACCGGTGGTGGCATCGTAGATGGTGATCGTAACCCCAGCAATATAGGTTGTTTCGCCCGCTTCGCGTATTCCATTCCCATTGACATCGAGCCAGACCTGATTGCCAATCCGGGCATCATCAAACAGGCCGAAGTCAATCGTGAGATTGCTGTTGGCATCAGCAGCCGGATTGGTTACTCCAGTCGGCATCACTGCATCCGGTTCGCCAGTAGGCATTAAGCCGACACGCACGGTGAAGACCGGACTACGCTCATTATTGCCGGTCGCAGTACCGTTGTCATCGTTATCCACCGTGCTGCTATCAGGATCAAGCCCCGGTTCGTAGGGGCCACCGGCACTGCCATTGATCCCAGTACTTGACACGTAATTAGCATCCGATACAACCTCTACAGCGTAATTACCCCCATCGCGCAGACCACCAAACAGGTAACGCCCACCGTTGCTGGTTGTTATAGTGGCAACCGCAGTTGTTTCACTGCCGCTAATCACTCCGTCATTATTAGCATCGTAGAACAAGCGTACAGTTCTTCCATCAGCATAGCCACCATTGATATCTCCAGCATCAAAGATACCGTTGTTATTGAGATCGATCCAAACCCGATTACCGATGGTCAGACTGTAGAAACCGAAATCGACTGTCAAATTGGTATTGCTATCGCCATCTTCACCGGTTGGTTCACCATCAAGGCTGAGCGTTACTGCGGTACTGCGTACCAGATCCGTCGCCGCACCGATCACCACACCCACATTTGGCCCAATCCCGTTATCATCGTTATCGCTATCGTTGTCGGGATCGGCGGCAGTATCGGTCGCATTGCCATTATCACTGCTGCGGAAGAAGCGCAATGCATCACTGGTGCCAAAATTACTTGCCGGAATGACCACTAGATAATCGCCGGGGACAAGGTTGGTAAAGCGATAGTCCCCACCACCAGCGGTCGTGGTGGTCGCAACCAGCGTATCGGTGCCGGCATCGTAGCTACCGTTTCCATTCGTATCACGGTAGAGCTGGACGACAACACCATCAATCCCAATTTCGCCACCATCGCGTTGGCCATTGTTGTTCACATCGTGCCAGACCAGATTGCCCAGTGTCAGCGGGCGGAAGAAACCAAAATCAACGGTCAGGTTGCCGTTATTGCCATCGCCATCGCCCGTTGGCTCATCTTGCGAGCGCAGAGTGATCATAGCCGAGCGAACGGCACCACTACCATCGGTTGTACCGTTGTCATCGTTATCAACGTTGTTGTCAGGATCAGGTGCTGCCTCGTAAGGACCGGTTGCAGAGCCATTGATACCGGTGCTGGAACGGAAGGCCGGCTGATTGCCACTCGGTCCAAGCGCCTCTCCACTGTCGAAGTTTGTATCTGCAATCTCAACCAGATAATTCCCCGGATCGAGATCGGTGAAGTTGTAGAAGCCGCCACCCGCCGTGGTCGTTGTGGCAATTGGGGTTGTTTCACTACCGTTAATGACTCCATTTCGATCCGCATCGTAGTAGAGATTGACAACCACCCCATCAATGCCACTCTCACCACTATCGAGCAGACCGTTATTATTGACGTCGTTCCAGACCCGATTGCCCAAGTTCACCCGCTGGTACAAACCAGCGTCCCAGCTTAAATCACTCTCGCCGGCGACCAGGTTTGTCACGATGGTCTGACCGCTGGTGCGATCAGGATCGCTATCGGTGGTATCATTCCCACCCTCATCCTGCGGACTATAGACATAGCCGGTCGGCAGCTCAAAGACAAGATAGTAATCACCTGGAATGAGATAATCAAACCGATAACTGCCATCAGCAGCCGTGGTTGTGGTCGCAATGAGCGTGTCGTTGGCATCGTAGAGCTGCACCGTCACTCCAACGATGCCTGTCTCATCGCCACCATTCTGCACACCGTTGGCATCACGGTCAAACCAGACCAGATTACCTATGTTTGCCGGACGGAAGAGGCCAAAGTCAACCGTCAGGTTGCTGTTTTCGTTGCGAGCCGGATCGGTAATGCTGCCCGGCAACGGATCGCTCTCGGCTGTTGGTTCACTATTGGGGGTCAGCCGCACGATGGTGCTGCGCACAACACCTCCGCTGCGGGTACCGTTGTCATCGCTGTCGGTAGAGTCGGTATCGGCGTCAGGTGCCGGTTCATAGGCCCCAGTAGCACTTCCGTTCGCACCTGTGCTCGACACATAGCCCGCCGGCAACACGACTTCCACCAGATAGTTACCCTGCACCAGACCGCTGAAGAGATAGTAACCACCATTCGTGGTTGTCGTTGTGGCAACCGGCGTCGTTTCACCGCTATCACTGACATCACCATCACCATTGAGGTCACGGTAAAGGTTCACAATCACGCCATCGATCCCGGTCTCGCTACCGTTGATCTGGCCGTTGTTATCAGCATCTTCCCAAACCCGGTTGCCCAACGAGAGGAGCTGGTAGAGACCGGCATCCCACGTCGGATCATTCTCACCAGATTCGAGATCAATGGTTGTTGTCGTAGCCGTTGCCGCAATTCCTGTCGGCACATCCGAGTCGATGGCGTCGGTTGCCGCCGTAGCATCTCCAACCGTGAAGCCATAACCGTTCGGGCGAGTGAAGCGCACACGATAGAGACCGGGTTGCAGATCGGTAAAGCTGTAGATGCCGCTCCCATTGGTTGTTGTTGTCGCCAAGGTATCGTCGGCAGTACTGAAGGTACGGTCACGCCCGGCACCGATCAGCTCAACGGTAATATTCGCAAAGCCTGGCTCACTCATCTCCTGGATGCCATCACCGTTCAAGTCTTCCCAGACGAAATCGCCCAAACTGGCCGGAATCACCAGTCCTGCATCCCAACTCAGATCGGTCTCTCCCGACTCAAGGGTGGTGGTGATCATCGTGCCGGTACTATCCGCGTCGCTATCGTTGTTGTCCGTTGCTCCGGCCACCTCGGTTGCCGTAATATCGCGATAAGTGAACCGTTCACCGGTCGGCACAGTGACCGTAATTTGATAGTTACCCGGTGCCAGATTGGTGAAACTGTAGATACCACCGCCACTTGTCGTGGTCGTTAGGCTCACCAAGCTACCACTGCCGGTTGTACCGGTGAGGGTCACGGTCACACCATCAATCCCACTCTCACCACTATCCTGCACGCCATTGCCATTGGTATCGCGCCAGACAAAGTTACCGATGCTGGCAGGACGGTACAGACCGGCATCCCAGCTCAGATCGCTCTCACCCGATTCGAGCGTAGTTGTAGCCATGACGCCTGATGCGTCGGTATCAGAGTCACCTGTATCATCACCCTGATTGGCGGCAGTGAAAACATACCCCGCCGGTGCACTGACGGTCACCGTGTAAGTACCGGGCGCGAGATCAGAGAACAGATACATGCCGTTGCTATCGGTTTGCGTCGTCAACGTGACGGAGTTACCTGCACCGGTGGTGCCGCTTAGGGTCACGGTCACATTCGCCAGTACCGGCTCACCGGCATCCTGGCGACCGTTGCCATTACGATCTTCCCAGACAAAATTGCCGATCTCAGCCGGTTGGTACAAACCTAAATCGTATTGCAGATTGTTACCTGAAACCGGCGTGAACGGTGCTGTCTCGAAACTACTGTTGGCATCACTGTCGAGCTGATCATCGCTACCCTGGTCTTGCGGACTACGCAGATAACCGGTTGGAATCTCGCTAAAGCGAATACGGTACGTTCCAGGGAAGAGATTGGTAAACTGGTAGAGACCATTACTATCGGTAAAGGTATAGTCGAGTACGGCGCCATCACTATCACGCAGCAGCTCAACGCGTACCCCAGGGATACCGGTGGTTTCATCGTTATCCTGCACTCCATCGGCATCGCGATCAAGCCAGACGCGATCACCAACGGTGATGGTCTCGAAGATACCGGCATCAACGGTGAGATTCGCATCACCCGAATTCAAACGCACAATCCCTGTGCGCCCATCGAGCGGATTGGCATCGCTATCAGCAGTATCATCACCACCCTGATCGGCACGGGTAAATGATCGATTTGGCGGTAGATTGCTGAAGACGACATAGTATTCACCGGGTGACAGATTGGTGAAGAGATATTCGCCGTTGACATCGGTCGTCTGCGTGGCAACCAGTGTCCCATCAAGCGCAAAGAGGCGCACGGTCACTCCGCTTACACCACCCTCGCCTAGGTCTTGCACACCGTTAACGTTAGCATCAAACCAGACCCGATTACCCAGGCTGGCCGGGTTTAGCACACCCATATCTAACGTTCGGTTGGATGTGCTGGAGAGCAGGTCGACAATTGGGGTGCGCCGGTTGTCATCAACATCGCTATCAGTCTCGTCGGTGGCAACCACAGCATCGCGCGGGCTGATCAAACTGTAACCAGGAGCTACACCAAAGACGACGAAATACCGCCCAGGCTGGAGATTGCTGAAGAGGTATTCGCCGTTGGCATCGGTTGTGGTTGAAGCAACCAGCACATCATCTGCTGTGCCGGCCTGACCATCGTTGCCCGGCTGGTACAACGTTACCGACACGTTAGCCACTCCCGGCTCACCACCATCCTGACGGCCATTGCCATTTACATCGTGCCAGACTCTATCACCGATGCTGGCCAACTGATAAAGGCCGAGATCCCAGCGCAGATCATTCTCACCGGCGCTCAACGTCGTCGGTACGGTCAGGAACGTAGTCGGATCGACATCAGAGTCGGCGTTATCATTCCCGCCTTGATCCTGGGGGCTGATGATAAAGCTGGCCGGTACCACAAACCGCAGGTAATAATCATCGGCAAGCAAGTTCTCAAAGCGATAGAAGCCATCAACATCGGTCACCGTGGTGTTGAGCGGGTTGCCTGCGCTGTCGTACAGCACAACCTGCACCCCTGGAACACCGGTTGTTTCACTGGCATCTTGAATACCGTTGGCATTTAGATCGAGCCAGACCCGATCACCGATACTGGCCGTCGGCACAATACCGAAGTCCCAGGTTGGATCATTCTCGCCTGGATCGAGGGTCGTGGTTGCCGTCTGGCGTGTGATGGGATCGGCATCGCTGTCGAGCGTATCATCACTCCCTTGGTTCTGTGGACTGGCCCGATAACCGCTGGGCAGGCTGAACTCCACATAGTAGTCGGCGGGTATCAGATTGGTAAAGCTGTAGAGGCCACTGCTATTCGTGGTAGTGGTGGCTACCGGTACACTGCTACCTGGACGGAAGAGCCGTACCTGCACACCACCCACACCTGGCTCGCCACCGTCCTGAATACCGTTGTTATTGGTATCACTCCAGACGCGATCACCGATAGATGCAAAGACAAACAGCCCCATATCCCAGTTGGGATCGTTCTCACCCGGCGTCAGCTCAATGATAGCGGTGCGACGGGTGGTGAGATCGGCATCGCTGTCAACTGTGTCATCGCTGCCCTGATCGGTGGGCGATACGACAAAACCGGTTGGTGGTGAACCAAATGCGACAAAGTAGCGACCGGGTGGCAGATTGGTGAAGTCATAATTGCCATTGATGTCAGTCACTGTGGTAGCAACCAGCTCATCATCGATGGTACCCGCCACGTTATCGTAACCGGGCCGATAGAGCTGTACCTGCACCCCACTCACACCTGGCTCGCCAGCGTCTTGAATACCGTCGTAATCAAGATCATTCCAGACCCGATCACCCAGACTTGCTAGCGTCGCGACCAGGCCAGCATCCCAGCTCAGATCGGTCTGATTTGCGGCAAGCGTAATGACCGACGTCAAACCGGCATTGTTGACATCACTGTCCAAGTTATCGTTCACACCCTGATCGACGGTCGTGAAGCTGTACCCAGCAGGCAGATTGCTGAAGCGCACCTGATAGGTACCGGCAGCCAATCCACTGAAACCGTACCGACCAGTGCCATCAGTCACCGTAGTGATTGGTTGCACACCAGGTGCTGTCGGATCACTATCGATGGAGTTACCACTTCCATCAAGCAGCTCAACCGTCACACCGGCAACCCCTGGTTCACCGGCATCTTGGATACCATTGCTATTCGTATCAAACCAGACCAAATCACCGAGCACAGCGCCATTCACAAAACCAAAATCGAGGGTCTGGTTCCCATTCACGCCATCACCATCATTGGTTGGCTCGCCGTTGACAGTGAGGGTAATCGGCTGTGAGCGAACGGTTGCACCAAACAGCGCACCATTGTCATCGTGATCGACATTGTTATCGGGATCAGGGGCCGGATCATTCCCACTGCTCGAACGCATGCCGAAGAGTGCACCCCCAGGTGCGAAGTTGTTATCGTCAATCACCACAATATAGTCGCCGGCCACTAGATTCGTGAACTGATAATAGCCGGCTTCGCCGCTAACCGTTGCCGTCGTTGAGCTACCGACATACTCACCGGCATCGGGCTGACCATTGCTATTGACATCACGGAAGAGACTCAGGCGAACCCCATTGATGCCGGCTTCACCGTTCTGCGGCTCGTAGCGACCATCATTATCGCGGTCATACCAGACCCGATCACCCAGCGCGAGCGTACCCGCCGGCACAAGCAAACCGGCATCGCGGCTACGGTCGAACTGATTGGCAACCAGGGTAAAGACACCTGTACGCCCAGTCGTCGGATTCGTATCAGAGTCGAGTTGATCATTGCTGCCACTATCGGCAGTCGTAAAGTTCAGACCAGTAGGCAATACAAACTCAATGTAATAATTGCCGGCGCTCAAGCCACTGAAGACATAGTAACCAGGATTACCTAGCAGATCGTCGGCGGTGACCGTCGTGGCAACCAAAGCACCATTCTCTTCGTACAACTGCACAGTAATATCATTCACGCCATCGCCTGGCGGCTCGTCTTGCACACCGTTGCCGTTGCGATCGATCCAGACATAATTCCCGACTGCCGTCTCGTTGATCAAACCCACATCCCAAGTGTCGTCATTTTCGCCGGAGACAAGGGTAGTCACTGCACTATAGCGCGTTGTCGGGCTTATATCTGAATCACGACTATCATCACCACCCTGATCAGGAGTAGTCAAGCCATATCCAGCCGGAGGAGTGACACGAATGTAGTAATCACCTGGTGGAATGTCATCAGGGTCAGAGAAGAGATAATAACCGGGGTTGCCATCATTATCCGGGCCAGAGATGGTAAAGCCCACCCAGCGATCACCAGCACTTGGCCCGGCAACGCTGTCGGTGTCCTGATAGAAGTCAATCCGTGCCCCATTGACCCCGACTTCGCCGGTGTCCTGCACACCATTCAGATTCGTGTCTAGCCAGACGTAGTTCCCATACGATGGCGGAATAACCGGCCCTCGCTCGATACCAACCCGTGGTGGTTCCGCCGCCAGCAACGGATTCCCATTGATGTCAAAAGCGCGATAGCCGAATGTATTCCAGGCAATCTCGCCTGGCGTACCGCCCAGTGGTGCGCGCATCGGCCAGGTGATGACAACCGAGTCTTGCGGATAGAGCACGCGGCTACCGAAATCGATACGCACCGACCGTACTGTTGTTATATCAGAGGGAAGTACAGTCGACCACTGAGGATCAACACACCCTGGTGCATCAATCGGATTGCCATTCTCATCGTTGAGACCGAGATCGGGATTACGACAGGGATTGTTTGTCGTACTGTAATAAACGGTTGCCCCGTCAGGAACGGCAATTGGACCGGCCAAATAGGGTTGCCACTCACTACCACGCGGATCGTTGAAGCGAACCACACCGACATCGCCGACCCAGGGCAGAATATCGATGATAACCAAATTGGTCAACGGTACCGAATTCGTATTGGTGATAATCAGTCGATAATCGGCCATCCCACCAGGGGTTGTCAACCCGGTATCGGGATCGCGCGTCCACTCGGTATCGAGCTGACCGAGCACCCACTTTGCCGAACTGGCATTTGCAGCAGCAGCCAGGCTCAGACTGGTAATTGATGATGAACAGAGCAACTCGGTAATATTGCCATCGCCATCAAAATCGTTGCTGTCGTGGTTTTGCTGACTACACCGATCAATAAAGATTTCGCCGGCAGGATTGGCAAAACTGACCAGCGATGCCGTATTGTTGATGGTACCGGCCTGTGTTGCCGGATCGATCTGGGCTCCAAAACGTAACGTAAACGACGCATTCGGCGGCAGGCTGTAGCTATCCCAACGCCAGCGCAGCAGGGTGCGACCGGTGCCATTAAAATCCTCGATCACATCGAATACCGGATCGGGAGCACCCGTTGGACGAGAAACGACCGTTGCACTCCCCGGCACATAAATCAGAGCCGGTACCAGCAGATCAGCTAGTATCGGATTGATCAAAGCAGCAGCCGGGCTACCAACGGCGGTATTCGCCAGCGTAATCGTGTAGGTAACCGTATCACCCGCATACGCCACCGCCGGACTCACCGACTTGGAGACTTCGGCACGGGCACCTGGTTCGATGATGCGCGTACGCGCCTCGTCGGTGCGAGTGGCCGTAAACCCATTGTAAGTAAAGGTACTGGTAGCCTGATTAACGACCACCCCATTGATCGGGCTGGCAGTGACCACAGCACGAAAGTTATGTCCAGTCGCACTGAAACCAAACGGCAGTGGATCAAGATAGCGCCAACGGATCGCCGTAATCTGCTCACCCGCTCCCAGGGTCAGAGTCGTACAGCCACCACCGGTATTGGGCGCGATATTCACACAGCTTGTGGTCGTGAATGGACTCCCAGACACAGCAGTGAAGGTAGGATTGAGATTAGTAGTGTACTCCAGCTCAACCCGTACCCCGGCAATATTGCCACCGGCAGCCGTTATCCGGGTCACCTGCAACTCTGACGGCACCGGATCGGTCACCACCACATCATTTAATGGGGTGGTACCGGTATTGACCGTGTTCAAGGTGTAGGTTACCGTATCGCCAACCAATGCGGTGGTTGGGCCATTCTTCGTGAAACCATAACCCGGCGTAGGAGGTTGAATCCGACGCACATCATCATCGGTGAGTGTTATCGTCTCCAAACCTGCCTGAGCGGTGACATCCATCACATTCCGCACTTCAGTGCCGACGGGAAAGGTAGTAGCCGGAAAGATCACCGTCACCGTGCGCGTTGCGCAAAGGCTAGCCGGCACCGTCAGGCTGGTTGGCGGCCAGGTAACGGTGTTGGTAGCTCCATTGAAGGTACCACCATCGGAAGCGCTAACAAACGTAACCCCGGCCGGCAGGGTATCGGTAATCTGAACATTAGTTAGATTCAATGCACCAGAACCGTTATTGGGAATACACACTTGAAGCTGATAGGTTGTTGGCACATCAGGAGCACCACCGGAGACAAAGGTCTTGGTGGCGACCGCATTCGGTTCAGCACGAGCGGTGATCATTAGCGGGTTCGACAGATCGGGAGGCGCGGTTGTCGAGCGCATCTCGGCACGGAGAGTAGCCGTGGTACCATCGGGCGTACTGCCGGCCGGGAAACGGACCCGTAATTCCAGCCTACCACTATCACCTGCGGCCAGTGGTGCATTGAACGTCCAGGTGACGGTACGGTTGGCGGGATTATATGCCGGCGACGTTCCAGCACCTAGCGCCTGCACGTCACCGGCACCACCAGCTAGGGTTGGCGGCAACACCACCGTCACTGTGGCATTTTCACAGGGTGTGTTCAGTACGCTCGAACAGCTATAGTCAACATTAATGACCGACCAGTCACCGCTGTTAACGACGGGAAAATCGGTGCTGAGTACTACATCAGTCGTGGCATTGGCAAAAGCGACATCCGGACGCAGCCCTGCCAAAACCACAGTTAGGATCATCAGTAAGCTAAACAGTGTGCGATGAGCAGCAACGATGTTCTGGTGCAACATAGGTTCAACCTCAAGTAAGAATACGTGCATGACCCGGCAACACCGAAGTGTGACCGAAAAGCCACAATGAAGTATATCGACAGCGCGAACCAGAGTATTACCACTTGATGTGGTCTGAAGAGCAGCGTCTCTCTTTGGTGAGGAACACAGTTTTATATCACCCCCGGTGTAGCCTGAATAGACTATCACCCCAAAAGTACAAAGGGCACCGAGGATGGGATGGTGCTGCATCACCCGCTGGTCTTGGATAAACTATCACCACAGAGACAGTTTATCGTGGAGCATGTCTTATATCACATCTTCATTGATACCGTGCATTACTGCTGATGTCACTCACCAGTGTTTATCAACCTGGTGATGGGATACCTCACTCTAGGGGTAGACTCCCGCTCGAGCTTGTTCATCACTTAGGCCACCTTCACGGGACGAGCGCGGAGGGATGCCGACAGACAAGCTGGAAGCCTGCTCCACGATCCACACCACTGCTCACACGCAGTCAGCTAGCCTTCTAGTGTGTTTGCACAGCCTCATCCCCGTGATAGATGGAGAAACTGCTGCGACGCGCGTCTGATGATGAGCACGGCCGGCACGGTAGTGTGGCTGCCGTACTCCACACAACGTGACACAGGCAACCCGGTCTGGCAACAGCATCCTCCTTGAAACGTAATCCTGCTGTGTGCAGAGCGATAACGCCAGTTCTGCGCATCCACGCTCAGAACAATCGCATGGCTGGTGCAAGCCGGAGGCTCGCGTTCCTAGGGCAAGGGCAGGATGCGCAGTTATAGTTATTGTCACCCTGTGTAACAAGCAGGGGTTTCGGGTAGAGAATTCATAACCATGCCGAGCATCAATTCCTTATTGCAATACTTCCATGTACTATGCAATTGATAATCATACATTGTCAATTGAGGTTTCAGCCATCTAACACGGCATATTGAAGGGAAGATCAAAACAATCGACTCACCATACATCATTATTTTCGACATATATGCAAATTTTTGAGATTGACAAGCGATTGCACAAATTTTGCAAATATTGCATATGCCTGTTCTATATGCTATACTCACGCTGAACAAAATATCCCGAACGCCTCAAAATATCCAGGAAGGGTCACCGAATCTGCCGACAGCAATTGGTGAGACGCTCTGAAAAAATGTAGTGCAAACTCCGTGCTACATGTTGGTTCGCCTTTGACAAAGAACTAGAAAGGTGTGCGCAATGGGTCTGCTCCGTTTCGCCGTCAAGACCTTTCGCCTCTCGCTGATGCGGGTAGGCGCCGGATGGATGTTTGCCCTGCTCACGTTCAACTTCAACCGGGTGTCAATTTCAGACCTCGGTGCAATGGCAGTGATTGTTACCACCCTGATTGGCATGCACCACTTCATCTCGTTCTTTCAGGTGTACTGGGGGCGATTTACTGACCGTTATCCGATCTTCGGCTTACGTCGCACACCTTACGTTATTCTGTCAAATGTAGGCGCTGCCCTTATCTTCCTCACCTTGCCGGGTATTGCGATTGGCCTGGGCGAGCGATCCTTCATCGCAACGGTTGAAGCCTTTGCCCTGATCTTTCTATTCGGTGTACTGATGGCAATGAACGGCAGCTCATCGAATGCGCTCATTGCCGAAGTCACTACACCGAAAGAGCGTGGGGCCGTCGTTGCCTTTATCTGGGCCACGGTGATTATCAGCGGTATCGTCTCAGCAGGTATCTCACGTGTCATTATGCCGGTATATTCGCCAGAAGCCATGCAACAACTTTACAACCTGACCCCAATTATCGTGACGGTCACCGTCCTGCTGGGCGTGATCGGGATGGAGAAGCCGATCGCGAAAGAAGAGCATCGCAAGCTGCTGGAGCAGGCTCCGGAGAAGGGTGAAGCCGGGCCGCTAGAGACCTGGCGAGTTGCCACCGGTTTGATGAAGCGGAATCCCCAGGTGCGTGGCTTTTTCGCCTTCGTGCTGCTAGCCATTCTCGGTATCTTCCTGCAAGATGCAATCCTGGAGCCGTTTGGCGCTGAGGTGTTCGGTATGCCGCAAAAAGACACGGCTGCATTCCAGCAGGCTTGGGGGGCCGGTGCACTGCTCGGCATGCTCGGCATCGGTATTCTCTCCAGCATCTTCCCCATCCAGAAGAAGACTATTGCTACTCTCGGCGGTCTCGGTGTTGCCGGTGGGCTGGCACTGTTGATGATTGCGGCTCTTACCCTGCACCGCGAGATCATCAGCCCGGCACTGCTCATCATGGGGTTGGGAATCGGTCTCTTTAACGTCGGTGCGCTGGCGATGATGATGGAGATGACCGTCGAGGGGCAGACCGGTCTGTATATGGGGATGTGGGGTATGGCACAAGGCCTCGGCAATGGGTTTGCCAATGTGATCAGTGGTCTTGGTCATACAGTGATGATCGAAGGTGGTCTGGTTACTCCGGCGGTTGGCTACGGATTGGTATTCGGGTTGGAAGCTCTGCTCATGGTACTGGCTATCGGCATCTTGCGCGGTATTTCGGTACAGGAATTCAAGGGTCTGACCCGGCAGGAGATTACGAATGCACTGGCAATGGATGCAGCATCATAGCTTGCAGCGCATGGAGAGCAGAGACCTGACATGCCGTTACCGATCACATTTGATCACATTGCCGATGTGTACGATGCGCAACGTGCGCATCCCGCCGAGGTGTCAACCTCGATTGGGCAGGCTATCGTCGATCAGACCGGCAGTGGGGCACGAGTGCTTGAAATCGGGATCGGGAGTGGGCGTATTGCCCTGCCGGTCGCCGCTGCCGGTGCCACTGTCATCGGGATTGACATCTCGGCAGGTATGTTGCACGTTGCCCACCGACGGGCTGAAGAGACCGGCACATCACTTCATCTGGTGCAGGCCAATGCGCAATACCTTCCCTTTGCCACGGCAACCTTCGATGCGGTGCTGGCTGTACACGTGCTTCATCTGCTCCCGAACTGGCGCACCGGACTGGCTGAGATGGTGCGCGTAACTCGCCCAGGCGGTGTGATCATTCAGGGTGTTGACTGGCGTGATCCGACATCATGCGTTGGCTTGCTGCGCGGGCAATTACGGCAGGCGGTGATGGATTTGCTTCCTGGTGCTCGCCCACCGGGCGCAGGTGCAGCGGTAAGCCAGCATCTGGCGAAGCTGGGAGCACCGGTGGTAGAAGAAGGCATTGTTGCAGCACGCTGGCACCGCACGCTGAGTCCGGCAGAGGTGATTGCCGGTATGGCCGCACGCAGCGATGCAGAAACATGGGCATTAAGTGATGAGGTGTTGCAGACAGCCATTGAGCGTGTGCAAGGTTGGGCTGCGCAGCAATGGCCTGATCTCAACGAGAGGCAAGAAGTCGAACATCGATTTCTACTCACTGTGAGTCGCGTCAACTCAGCACCGGTCACCGATCAACGTGGAGGAAGATGATGTATACACCCGAACAACTGGAACGCCGCAACCGATCACCCTGGACAAAAGCCCAGTTCATTCTGGCCCCCATCCAGTTCATCGTGTTTATTATCAGCTTTGCCCTGGTTATCCGATATCTGGCAACTGGTGAAGGGTATTGGGTTGCGACAGTGAGCGTGTGGATCAAGATTGCGCTGATCTGGGCCCTGACCATCACCGGTATGCTGTGGGAACACGACATTTACGGTAAGTATTTCATGGCCCGTGAGTTCTTCTGGGAAGATTTGGGTAATCTGATTGCTATTCTGACCCACAATGCCTATTTCGTTGCCGTGTGGCTGCACCTCGATAGCCGCACGATCATGTGGGTGATGGTCTTCGCCTACGTCACATACCTCTTCAACGCTGGTCAGTTTCTCTGGCGTGGCATTCGTTCGGCAAAGGAACGGCGTTTATTACAGGCACAATTGCAGGCTCAATCAGCAGGTATGGCCAAACCATCATAATACAAACCGGTTCTCTGGGTGAAGATTACGCTGCGGCGTACTAGAAAGCGGATCGACTGTATGCCGATCAAGTCACGAGCAGTAGTTATTCCAAAGCGAAACACAATTGAGATTCGCACGGTGCAGGTCAACGAACCAAAAGCCGGCGATGTGCTGATTAAGACTGCCTTTACGTCGATTAGCGCCGGTACCGAACGGATGTTGCTTGATGGCCGGCTGCCCCAGCCACAATTGCTCTTCCCGGTGGTACCCGGCTACGAGACGGTTGGACAGGTGGTGCAGGTTGGTAGTAAAGCGCCGAAAGAATTGCTCGGTCAATGGGTGTATATCGGCGGTGCCCGTTGCTTCCGCGGTGTCAATGCGGCCTGGGGTGGACAGAGTGAGTATATTACCGCCGAACACGAGCGAGTTGTCCCCCTTGGTTCGCTCGACCCGGCAACCGGGGTGTTGCTAGCCCTGGCCGCCACAGCACTGCACGGTATCAAAATCGGCCAGATTCGCCGCAGTGATCGGGTACTAGTTTTGGGACAGGGCATTGTCGGGCAACTGGCAGCCCGCCTGGCAAAATATGTCGGTGCTCAGCACGTTGCCGTCGCCGACCGGGTGGCAGTACGCTTGCAAGCTAGTCAGGCCGATCAGGTTATCGATGTTACCCGCGAGTCGCTCGATGAAGCTATCGGCGAAGCCAAGGTTGATGTACTGATCGAGGCCACCGGCTCAATGGGTGCGTTGTCGGGGGCATTACCACTCCTGGCCAATCATGGGCGAGTCGTGTTATTGGGCTACTACGACCACATCAGCATCCCCTACGCACCGGTCTTTATGCGTGAGGCGCAGATTCTGGTTGCGCGCGAGTGGGAATTTGGCCCCGACGGTGATCTGCCGCAGGTACGCGATTTGCTGGCCAATGGCGACTTGAAGGTTGATGGTCTGTTAACTCATCACGTCCCGCTCGACCGCATTCAGGCTGCTTATCGCCTGGCCCTGGAAGACCCGGCCTGTTTGAAGGTCGTGGTCACATGGCCGCAAAACGGTACCGACGCAGCGTAGTACGCCTTCGCAGAGGAGCAATGCGCATCAGCCTGGAAGGAGAGATGGCTATATGCCTGCCCATCCAAAAACGAAACAGCCAGGTTCAACCGCACGAATGCTCGCCGTCTACGGCAAAGGCGGCATGGGAAAATCATTCTTCACCACCAATCTGGTAAGCAAGCTGGCCCTGTTGGGAAATCGCGTGCTTCAGCTCGGTTGCGATCCCAAACACGATAGTTGCAATGCGCTGTTCGGTGGTATCAGTCTGCCAACACTCGGTGATGTCTGGCGCGAGTTTAAAGAAGCCGGACGTGAAGAGGAGCTGGCCGCCCATCACGTCATCTTTAAGACCACCATCATGAATGGTGCGGCAACTGTCTATGGCTGTGAGATTGGCGGGCCGGAAGTAGGGCGCGGCTGTGGTGGACGTGGAATCACGTTCGGCTTTGATATGCTCGAAAAGTTCGGCCTCAGCCAATGGGCGCTTGACTATGTGGTGATGGATTTTCTCGGTGATGTAGTCTGTGGCGGGTTTGCAACACCCCTCTCACGTTCACTGGCCGAAGAGGTCATCATTCTCTGCGGGAACGACCGGCAAAGCCTCTACGCTGCCAACAACATTGCCAGCGCGGCCAAATATTTCGCCAGCATGGGTGGGCGCACCAAACTGCTGGGGCTGGTGGTCAATCGCGACGACGGTAGCGGTGTGGCGGCTCGCTTCGCCGAAAAGATCAATCTGCCGGTGCTGGCCAGTATTCCCCTGGATCGCAAAGTACGCGAACTGGCCGATGCCTGTCAGTTAGCTTTGCAAGAGCCGCGTTTTGATGCTCTCTTTGACCGACTGGCACGTCAGATCATCGACCGCACGTTGCCGACGGTCAAGATGGAAGAGGTCGTACCTCTTCCATACAAAGAATTTCTCAGCGTCTTTGGAGCCGAAGAGCCAGATATTACGCCGACCGGAGCGACCGCTGAAGAATTGTTCGGTGACCACCAGGTACGCCAACCAGCGCCGGTGATCACGCTTGGCTTGATGGAGCGAGCGGTCGGCGAGAAGCCAGAAATGGACGCCCCAACCCGGCTGGTTGTCACCCGGTTGCTCAAAGAATTGGGTATGTACGTCACCGAAGCCAACCACGATCCGAAGAAGGGTATGACGTTAACTATCGATGGGCATACGACGGTGTGCATGGGTAACACCGACGATCTGGACAGCAAGATTGCCATCCTGGCGGCCTTGCAGCGTTCAGGAGAGCCGTTCCGCTACGTTGATCTGCGCCGACCGGCCAGCCCGTTCTACCGGTAAGTGGGCGCAGCATTGTAACCGCAGGTTGGATGATGGAGGTGGGCAATGTGGCTACGCCTTGCCAGACAAACCACTGAGTATCGGGTCACGCCGCTCAGGTTACGGATACGCTGGTGGATCGAGGGATGGATATGGCGCTGGGGCCAAACTGCGGCGGCACTGAACGCGGAAAGCCCCGATCTGCAAAACCTGTGGTGGAGGCGCTGATGAGTGAAAACGATGAAATCCCCGATCTGAAACTGCTCAATCGCCTCCTGGTGGAACGGATGCGGGTCAAACGGCGACCGGTCGCGATCACCTATTGTTACGATGGGCCACCACCGGGATACGAGCCGGTCAATGTGGTGGCGTGTGCGATTGTCCGCGAAGCCGAACAGGGGCGGCGCGTGTATGTTGATGCTACCCACCACGACTGCTGGGTAGGGCAGTACCACCTCGGTTTCAATCCTGATCCGGGGCCGTACATTACCCAGGGTATCTATCTGACCGATGCGCAGGGCTTTTATACACCGGAAGCCGCGGCGTGCAATAAACAGCAAAGCTACTCGTTACCGGCAGGGATGATCAAGGCACTGGCGGCGGCACCACTTGACGACGTACCAGATGGAGTACCGGTTGATCTGATGGTCTGTGTGGTTGATCCACAACGGGCAATGCAGATCGCCGGTGCAGCCAGTGTGCGCAGCGGGACATTTCCGGTCGGTGAGCTGGGTGCCAGTGCGTGTGCCTCAATTTTTGCTGCACCCTGGCACACCAAGAATTCAGTGTTTGCCATTGGTGACGGCGGCGGACGAATGCATAATCGGCTCGATCCGAGTGAAATGTTCGTTTCCATCCCGCGATCACATTTGCGCTACGTGGTAGAATTAATAGAGAACTTCCGTATCGATCCGCAGAAAATGCGTGAAGTCATTATGCCGTCGTATGCTGCAAAAGCTCAACAGTCGCGAGAGGAGTGAACACTATGCCAAGCGGACTCGGAGAAGCTACCCAAATGATTGGTCCGTTGACGCCGGCAATCCTGTGTTGGGCCAGTTTGATTTTGACCGTTCTGGGTCTTGGTCTGACGTTCTTGTGGACGAACATCACTGCCTACGCACGTCGTACTCGCACCGGACGCAAGCCGACGGCCGGCTCCGTGATTAAATCACAGCGTTAGACCGGCTTTACACAGGATAACGGAATACCGTCGCCAGGAAGGAAGCACAGCATAGCTCTGTCTGTCCTGCCTGGTCAGGTTCGTTGCAGGCAGGCGGATCCACGCCTGCCGTTTTATTGCGTACAAAGGTAACGTCAGATGAGCAAAGAACACGTGCAAACAATCGCAACCGACGACGTATCGAAGAATGGTCATACCCCACCGACAAACGCCTCAACACCCCCCTACCCGTTTGTGGCGATTGTTGGTCAGGCTGAACTGAAGCTGGCTCTTTTGCTGTGTGTGGTCAACCCAACTATCGGCGGCGTGATGGTGATGGGGCATCGCGGGACGGCCAAATCAACCGCGGTACGGGCACTGGCAGCTATGTTGCCGCCGATCAAAGCGGTTGCCGGCTGTCCGTATTCGTGCGCACCCGACCGCACGGCCGGGCTGTGCGATCAGTGTCGGGCGTTAGAACAGCAGTCCGGTAAAACGAAAAAGCCTGCGGTGATAAATATTCCGGTGCCGGTAGTAGACCTGCCCCTCGGTGCTACTGAAGATCGCGTCTGCGGTACCCTCGACATCGAACGGGCATTGACGCAGGGTGTACAGGCATTCGCCCCTGGCCTGCTGGCCCGCGCCAATCGCGGCTTTCTCTATATTGATGAAGTGAATCTGCTCGAAGACCATCTGGTTGACGTGTTACTCGACGTAGCGGCATCAGGTGTCAACGTGGTTGAACGAGAGGGTGTCAGCGTGCGCCACCCGGCCCGCTTCGTACTGGTGGGATCGGGAAACCCCGAAGAGGGCGATCTGCGGCCCCAGCTTCTCGACCGGTTCGGTCTGCATGCCCGCATTACCACCATTACCGATGTGAGCGAGCGAGTCGAGATTGTCAAGCGACGACGTGAATATGACGCCGATCCGTTTGCGTTTGTCGAAAAATGGGCCAAAGAGACCCAGAAACTACAGCGTAAAATCAAGCAAGCCCAACGGCGTTTACCAGAGGTGATCTTACCCGATCCGGTGCTCTACAAGATTGCCGAACTGTGCGTCAAACTTGAGGTTGATGGTCACCGTGGTGAACTCACCCTGGCCAGAGCAGCAACCGCCCTGGCCGCGCTCGAAGGCCGGAACGAGGTCACCGTACAGGACATACGTCGCATCGCGATCCTGGCATTGCGCCATCGGTTGCGCAAAGACCCGCTCGAAACCCAGGACGACGCGGTACGGATTGAGCGCGCCGTTGAAGAGGTGTTGGTACCGTAACGCGACGTGAGCCTGGTAACATTATCATCATCCAAGTTGCTACCTTACGTCACTACCGCGGTGCGGGTCGTTGAGCGCTATGGGGGAGGGGAGGAACACGGATGGACGCGGGTGAGGCGGATGAACGAGGATAGATCGTCACCAAAGGTGCCACCTTATACCACCACAGCGACACGGCGGATGGGCATACCAGATGTGTGTGACGTAGTGCGTCTACGGAACTGACTGCGACCCAAACGATTCATACCGTTCAGGTACGCTGCACAATGTTGTGCGTAGTGCGTAGCCTCGTGCTGTTCATCATAGCAGGTAGTCTTTCGTGGCTTGCTCACAGTGTAGGTGGCAACTTGGATTATCTTATGGACAAAACGAGTATATCCGCCTTGAACTACCAGCGCTATCCTCACAAGGCCGTTAGAAATCATCTCACAAAGACTGGCCAGATAGACGAGAACGCCCGTCGTACCCGTGACCGATCCACACCCTCCCCACACTGGCACGTGGTATCAGAGATGACTCACGGCTATTGTGCTGTCGGTGCCTGATAAAACGCATAGCTCCTATGGCTGTGCTGATGACACACCTGACCGTCACCAACATTTTCTGCATTGATGTATATTAAATCGTGCCTGGCGTTGTGCATCTCTTGATTGTCAGACCCATGCTGGAGCGCTGCCAGATGTGCCACCCGCGGCTCGCCAGTAGGTTTTTGCAGGCAGACTGACCAGTTCCGTACATTCGCACTCAGGTGCAAATGCCGGGGAGCGGGTTTGTGAGCGAGTTGCGCATGCGCTGCCCCTAGTGCTAATTCTGCGATACGCCCCCACCCCAACCCGACCCCGCTGGGGGCGGGAGTCGCCAGTGCCGGGTGTGTCTCCGCTGTCGTGAGCTGGTTCAGGCGTGTGCTAACCTGCTGGGAACGGTGGAGCAGGCCTGGGATGGCGGACAGTTCCAGGTGAAGGGTGCGCCGGAGGCGCGTGCTCCCAGCAGCACCGGAAGCACACGCTCCCTACCGCGCCCGGTGGATGGGTGCGCCGGAGGCGCGTGCTCCCAGCAGCACCGGAGGCATACGCTCCCTTCCGCGCCTGGTGGAGCTGGAGGCACTCACTTCCTGCCGTGCCTGGCGGAGGGGTGCGCCGGAGGCGTGCGCTCCCAGCAGCACCGGAGGCACACGCTCCCTTCCGTGCCTGGTAGAGGGCCGCACCGGAGGTGTGCGCTCCCAGCCGCGCCTGGCGGAAGGGCGTGCCGGAAAGCATATTTCCAGGAAGATACCAGCACTCCCTACCGCGGTGGAGCATTTACAACCATAGCGTTGATACATTCTCCAGCATAAAGATGCACCCCGAAAGATTAGCGGCGAAACGTTCAGAATATGCTACAATACACTAAACTTCGACAACTTTGTTGCTGACGGCGATAACCTGTTCCACATACTACGTAGATGAATGAGGTTGCCTGTGACGCAGAACGGCCAGGAACGCCCGGTGGTGCTCGAAGCACGCGGGATTACAAAACGCTTCCCCGGTGTGGTTGCGAATGACAACGTCTCGATCAAACTGTACAAGGGTGAAGTATTAGCCCTGCTCGGTGAAAATGGTGCCGGTAAATCAACCTTGATGAATATCCTTTACGGTCTGTATCACCAGGACGAGGGCGAAATTTTTGTCAAGGGCGAGCCTATTCGCATCAGTAACCCCCACGAGTCGATTGCCCGCGGGATCGGCATGGTACACCAGCACTTTCAACTGGTGCCGGTCATGACGGTCACGGAAAATGTTATCCTGGGCAACGAAATCACCAGTGGTCCCTTCCTTGACCGTAAACGGGCAGCAGAACGCATTCGTCAGATCTCGACCCAATACGGGCTGGCGGTTGAGCCTGATGCCCTGGTCGCCGACCTTGATGTAGGTGCCCAACAGCGGGTGGAGATTATCAAGGCGCTGTACCGAAATGCCGATATTTTGATCCTCGACGAGCCAACCGCTGTGTTGACCCCGCAAGAGGCCGATGATCTGGTGCGCGTGATGCGTACCCTGACCGCGCAGGGAACATCGATCATCTTTATTACCCACAAGCTGCGGGAAGTGCTCGAAGTGGCCGACCGCATCATGGTGCTACGAGGTGGAAAAGTTGTCGGTGAAACAACACCCGATCAGGCCACCGAGGCCAGTCTGGCGGCGATGATGGTTGGCCGCGATGTCATTCTGAAGGTAGATAAACAGCCCGCACGCCCAGGCGAACCGGTGCTCGAAGTGCAGGGATTACAGGTACGCGATGATCGGCAGCTCCTGGCCGTGAAGGGGGTAAGCCTTGAGGTACGTGCCGGCGAAATTCTCGGCATTGCCGGCGTGCAAGGCAATGGTCAGACTGAACTGGTCGCCGCTCTGACCGGTCTGCGCCCCAGTGAAGGGGGTACTATCCTTATTGCTGGCGTCGATGTGACCAACGCCAGCCCACGAACGATTAGTGAACTAGGGGTCGCCCATATTCCCGAAGATCGCCAACGTGACGGTCTGGTAACCTCATATCCGCTAACCGATAACTCAGTGCTGGAGTTGTATTATTTGCCACCATTCGCCCGTGGCATTATCCGCAATGAGCCGGCAATTAATGATCATTGCAGCCGGCTGGTACAGGAATTTGACGTCCGCACACCCAGCATTCACGTCCCGGCCAGCTCGCTGAGCGGTGGCAACCAGCAAAAGCTGATTGTTGCCCGTGAGTTTACCCGTCAGCTCAAGTTGTTGATCGCCTCACAGCCAACCCGCGGCATTGATGTGGGTTCAATCGAGTTTATTCACAACCAGATCGTGAAGAAGCGCGACGAAGGTGTGGCTGTTTTGCTCGTCTCGGCTGAGCTTGACGAGATTCTGTCGCTGGCCGACCGGATTGCAGTTATGTACCACGGCCAGATTGTGGCGACTGTCAAAAACGGTGAAATCTCGCGTGAAGAGCTTGGCTTGCTCATGGCCGGCGCAACCATAGATCGTTCGGTATCAGTTGAAGCGTAAACACTTTGTGACCGCAGAAAAGCGGTCAGGGAGAAAAGCATGGCGCAGGCAGCCACCGAAACGGGTATTCGCCCATCGGCGCTCCGCCAGTTTTGGGAGCGCTGGTCGGGCATGCTCGTGCCGATCCTTGCCGTTTTTACAGCCCTGATGGTGGGGGCGTTCATTATCGGGATTACCGGTGCTGACTGGCAGGCAGCCTACATTGGGCTTTGGGAAGGTGCCTTCGGCTCGCCAAAGGCATTTGCCGATACGGTTGTCCGTTCTACGCCATTCATTATCTGTGGCCTGTGCGTAGCCCTGGCTTTCAAGGCTGGCCTGTTTAACATTGGCGCCGAAGGGCAACTCTACGCTGGCGCGGTTGCCGCGGTCGTTATCGGCACAACCTTGCAGATGCCGGCAATCTTTCACATTCCGGCAGCCTTGATTGCCGGTGCACTTGGCGGTGCAGCCTGGGCAGCGATTGCCGGTTTCCTGAAGGCGCGCACCGGTGCACACGAGGTGATCAACACGATTATGTTGAATTACATTGCGCTACGGATGACCGACTGGCTGATTCGCAGCAAAACCCCCTACATTCTGGGTGATCCTGCCGACACCACTGGTGCCCGCTCGCGTTTGATTGCCGAAACGGCCCGTTTACCCGGCATTCAGGTTGGTAGCTCGACCATCCTCCACCTGGGGATTCCTCTCGCCTTGATACTGGTCTTTGTCGTGGCCTGGTTGTTGTACCGCACGACGCTCGGCTTCGAGATGCGGACTGCCGGTACCAATCCCAACGCTGCCCGCTACGCAGGCATCAGTGTCCCGCGCACGATTATTCTGGCAATGGCAATTGCCGGTGGTCTGGCCGGTATCGCCGGATCAATCGAAGTGATCGGTGTGCGTGGAGCGCTCAGTGCCGACTTCTTTTCCGGCCTTGGATTTGATGCGATTGCCGTGGCCCTATTGGCCCGTGCCAATCCGGTCGGTATCATCTTTTCAGGATTGCTCTGGGGTGGGTTACTGACCGGTGCGCGTCTGATGCAGGTGCGCGCCAGCCTATCGATTGACGTGATCAAGATCGTGCAGGCACTCATTATCATGTTCGTGGCTGCCGATCAGATCGTGCGCTTTGTCTACCGTCTCCCCGAGCGCAAACCCGGCGAAGAGACCCAGCTCTCGAAGGGATGGGGTGGCTAGACCGCAAGTACGTCGTCGGGGTGCATCCCGGCCATTTCTACCTCTGGAAAGAGCATAATCCTACAGCCAGTGACGGCGCTCGCATGAGCGCCGTTCGCTACCTACAGGTTGGTGTGATATGGATAACACAACGTTCCCTAACCGGCTGGCGCGGGCGGCAAATGAAGAACGCATGGCCGAAATCATCTTGCCTCATCAAACCAATGGCTACGGTACCATGTTTGGTGGTGATGTGATGGCACTGATGGATAAGGCGGCAGCGATTGCCGCCCTCCGCTTCTGTCGCTTACCGGTTGTAACCGCCTCGACTGAACGGATTGATTTTCGGACCCCGATTGGGCAGGGCGAAATTGTGGAAGCCTTCTCGCGGGTGATCTATGTTGGGCGGAGTTCCATGGTGGTGCGCGTGCACCTCTTCGCCGAACATCCGCTGATCGGAGATCGCCGGCTCTGCACGACCGGCTATTTCAGCATGGTAGCTATCAACCGCGAAGGTGGGCCGGCGCCAGTTGTGCCACAATTGTTGTTGCTCGACGATGATGCCCGCGCAGAGCATGCCGTTGGTGCCGAGATTCACGCTGCTATCGCTGCACGTCGCAATAGCCGAACAACAGGACGATCATGATCGACGAATCACTCTTTCGCCAAACGATGAGTCACTTCGCCTCCGGTGTCACTGTGGTGACGACTGCGCTCGGTGAACGCCTGGCCGGCTTAACAGTCAGCTCTTTCGCATCGCTGTCACTGAATCCACCACTGGTACTGATTTGTATTGATCACGCAGCATCAAGCCATGACGTGATTGCCGCTGCCGGAAAGTTTGCGGTGAACATTCTGGCCGAAGATCAGGAATACCTCTCGCGCCGGTTTGCCATGCACGACGGCGCAAAGTTTGCCCCGCATAGTTATACCCTGTCAGAGAACGGACTCCCACTTCTCGAAGGGGTGCTGGCCCAGATCGAATGTCGACTCCATAGTGCCTTGCCTGGCGGTGACCACACCATCTTTGTGGGAGAAGTCATCGCGGCCCGGGTGTTTGGGGGAAGACCATTGCTGTACTACCGATCAGGCTACCATCAGTTGGGGTAAATCGGTGAGATTCATCAAGCAGCCAGCAGGGTACCGCCTGGTGTTGTTGTGCTTCATCCTGTACGGATTGATATTTCTATTGACAGCCTGTACAGTAACGCCAACACCGGGCACCCCGACAACCATTGTGCCGACGCTGATGCTGACACCGACACCTGATACCAGCACCAGCTCAGGCTGGCGCACCTTGCGCACAGGTATTGCGTTCCGCCAACTGGAAGCTCCGGGGTTACCGGTGCAGGTGGTGCGGATCGATCCGGCGCACGTGCGCTTTGTTGTTGGTTACGATCCGACCGCACCACTTACCCTGAGCGCCTGGGTTGCCCGGTACGGCGCAGTGGCAGCGATTAACGGGGGCTTTTTTGATCGGCAAGGTGAACCGGTTGCACTGTTGATCAGCAACCAGCAAGCAGTCGGACAAAGTTATGTCAATCAAGGTGGTATGTTTGCGATAGATGAGCAAGGTAACCCGCACCTCTGGGCACTTGCCGATCAACCCTACGATGGGGCACCCTTTGTACAGGCGATACAGGGCTGGCCGTTGCTGGTGCGAACAAACGGCGAAGCGGCTTACACCGACGACGATAGGCAGCGCGCCCGGCGGAGCGCGATTGCGCTTGATCGGAACGGTTATGTGCTGTTGATTGTGGCACCAGGTGCGACATTTAGCCTCGCCGAATGGTCACAATTTCTGGCATCTGCCGATCTCGACATCGAGATTGCGGTGAATCTCGACGGCGGTTCTTCGAGCGGGTTAATTGCACAGAGTGATCAGGGCGGGGTACGTGTCGACTCGTTTACCCCACTCCCATTCGCCCTGTTGATTCTGGAACTTTGACATTCGGCAACAGCAAGGGTAATATGCAAAGAGATCGTCGGAGTACGACGCAGGTAGCATTCACACCAAAGGAACATCGGTGCGTCACTGGAAACTATGGCTCGGCCTGATCATTAGCATCTTTTTTCTGGGCATTGCCCTTCACGGTCTCGACCTGGCCCATTTTTGGGAAGCATTACGCGAGGCCAATTACTGGTGGTTAATTCCAGGTATCCTGGTTTACTTCATCACAGTTTGGGTGCGCACATGGCGCTGGCAATCGATGCTCAGCCATATGGCTCGCGTGCCATTACGCACCCTCTTCCCGATTGTGGTGATCGGCTACATGGGCAACAATGTCTACCCGGCGCGAGCCGGTGAAGTGTTGCGCAGTTATGTCTTGCGTCGCAATTGCGGGATTGCCATGAGCGCTTCGCTAGCCACTGTCGTATTGGAACGCCTCTTCGACGGGCTGGTGATGCTGCTCTTTGTCGCTATTACTTTGCCTTTTGCGCCATTACCATCCATGTTTCGTTGGCTGGTCATTGGGTTTAGCGCTTTATTCCTCTGCGCATTTATCGGCTTTGTTGTGCTGGCCGCTCGTCCCCAATCGATGAGCCGTTGGTACACGATAGTTGTTGATCGCTTCGCTCCCGGCTGGCTGCGACCGCATATTCACGGACTCTTTGATCGTTTTATCATCGGCCTGCAATCTTTGCGTAGTCCACGTGACATGATCGTGATTCTATTCACTTCGACGTTCATTTGGCTGGGGGAGACGCTCAAATACTGGTTCGTGATGCATGCATTTCCGTTTGAGGTCTCGTTTCTGGTGTTGATGTTGATGACTGCGATTGTTAATCTCTTCACCACGATCCCTTCAACACCGGGATACATTGGCACGTTTGATGCACCGGGGATCGCAATTCTGACCCAGTTTGGTGTGACGCACGCTATCGCCGCCGGTTATACGCTGGTGCTCCACGTTGCCCTATGGTTGCCGATAACGCTCCTCGGCGCATGGTATATGCTCCGGCAAAGCCTGACCTGGCGTGATCTGGATCGCGCAGCAGAACTTCGGGTCCAATCCAGGCCGAGCACCGAAACCAACGATGCGGTCAATTCGCAGAAGGTGCTGCCATGAGGATCGCGATTGTTGGTGCCGGCATTGCCGGTCTGAGCGCAGCCTACGATCTTGCCGGTCAGGGCTATGCAGTCACAATCTACGAAGCAGGGGATCAGGTCGGCGGGCTGGCCAGTGGCTTTCGCGATACAGACTGGGATTGGCCACTTGAACGGTTTTATCACCATATCTTCACCACTGACCACGCGATTATCAAACTGACGAACGAAATCGGGATGCGTGATCGGCTCTTTTTTCGGGCACCGATCACTGCGCAATGGTGGCAGGGGAAAGGCTATGCGCTCGACGGTGTGCTACCGGTATTGCGCTTCCCCGGCTTACCATTCATTGACCGGCTACGGTTTGGTTTGACCGCATTTTATCTGAAGTTTATCACACAGAACTGGCAACGACTTGAGCAGACAACGGCCATGGCGTGGACGGAGCGGGTCTCCGGGCGCAATGTTGCTCGTGTCATCTGGCGGCCACTGCTTGAAGGCAAGTTTGGCCCCCATGCCGATGAAGTGAATATGGCCTGGTTGTGGGCACGCTTGCGGGCACGCAGCTTTCAATTAGGCTATTTTCGCGGTGGGTTTCAGGCGTTTGCCGATGAATTGTGTGCGGCCTGTATCAAGCGTGGGGTGCAGGTGTGGCGGCAAACGCCGGTGCAGGCTGTGTACCAGACCACAACCGGTTGGCAAATTAGCGCGGCGCAGCATCCGCCAGCCGACTACGATACCGTCCTGGTTACCGGAGCGCCGGGCTTACTGGCTCGCCTGGTGACGACGCTCCCTGCAGAGTATCTGGGGCAGTTACGTCGACTGAACTCGATGGGAGCGGTGGTGATGACCATCGCCCTCCGACGCCCTCTCACCAATGGGATTTACTGGCTCAACCTGCCCAAAGATGAATTTCCCTTCCTGGCCCTGGTTGAGCACACTAACTTTATTGAACCAGATTATTACGGTGGCGATCATTTGATTTACTGTGGTGACTATCTCGATCCCAACCACGAGTACTTTCGCCTCGATGCGTCGGCTTTGTTAGAGCGCTTCCTGCCGGCGCTGAGCCAAATCAATCCGGCATTTCAACCAGAGTGGGTGCGAGCGTACTGGTTGCACCGTGAAACCTATGCCCAACCGATTGTGCCGATCAACCACAGTCGCAACATCCCCCCAATCGCAACCCCCCTGCCAGGTCTCTTCTGGGCCAGTATGAGCCAGGTCTATCCCTGGGATCGCGGTACCAATTATGCCGTCGAACTAGGACGACGGGCCGCACAAGTGATGCACGAATTCGCCGGTCAGTATCAGCAGACAGTACCCTTAGACTATTGAAATGTGGCGTGAACCGATGGTAGAACAAGGTTACAACCCAGGTGAGAATACCAAACCGATCAAGCGCTTGAGACACTCTCGGCCAGACTGGCGACCGAATGCCCCTACCGTTGTTGTACGCAGCGCCAGCCGGAGTCGAATGGCATATGACGCAAGATACAGAAAGCAACAGCTATGCAGCGCTTCGGGAAGATAACCTTGTTTCTCTGCATCATATACTGGCTGATCTCCTGTAGCACGGGTAGTCCGACAGTCAGTTCTGCGCCAGAGGAAACTATCGCGCCCTCGCCCACCCCGCAACCCACCCTGCCACCGGTCACCAATACGCTGCAACCGTCGCCAGCACCAACAGCGCCTGCGGCCAGCCCAGCGACGGTCGGCTTTTCGGTGCGTTTCTACGGTTTCTACACCAATAACGGTAACGGCGTCGCTGATAGCGACCGGATCAAAATCCCGCTTGGCCCAATCGACAGCCAGGGTCGAATTACCAGCTCGCGACCGGTGAACGTGAGCGGTGATATGACGTTGGAGTTCTGGATGAAGGCCAATCCAGGCGATAATGATGCGCCGCCGTGCGATAGCTGGTACTACGGCAATATTGTGATCGACCGCGACGTGTACGGTGATGGGGATTATGGTGATTACGGTGTTGCCATTTGCGGTAACAAACTCGTCGTCGGGTTTAATGTCGGACAGGATGATCGACTGCTCAAAGGCAATGCGATTGTCACCGACGGGCAATGGCATCACATCGCGATTACCCGCTCTGCAAGTGGACCGGTGCGTCTCTACGTTGACGGGCAGCTCGATAGCGAGATGGATGGGCCGCCGGGACGGATTGATTATCGCCTGAATCGGCCAACAAGTTATCCTGCCAGCGATCCTTACCTTGTGTTCGGTGCCGAAAAGCACGACGTGACCGGTAGCCGTTACTTCAACGGATGGCTCGACGATCTGCGCCTGTCGAACATCGTGCGTTACAGCGGGGCATTTGCTCGCCCAACCGCACCACATGCGCTGGATGCGAATACCGTTGCGCTCTACCGGTTTGATGAGGGCAGTGGGACAACCATCAACGACGCCACAGCCGGCAACCAAAGCCCTGGCGAACTGAAGCCGCGTGCCGGCGGTGCTGCTCAGCACTGGTCGAGTGATACTCCGTTCACCACGAGCAGTGTGCCGTTGACGCCAAGAGCGTATATTCCATTCATTGCGAATAGCTAGCAGTCATCATTGATCAGCCAGATGATCATGAATGCACATTCTCCCCGTGACCAGCCGGGTGAGCGGTATAGCACGCACCCGGCATCACGCACGGTGCGTGCAGAAGCAGAGCTTCCGCACGCCAAACGAATGATATATGCGTTGCTGATGACGCATCAGCGTTTAATCCTCGCCTGCCGAGCCAGACATTATCACCACCAGTGGGTGCATCCGGGCCACGGGGCGAATGAGGCCGGCGGCAACCTGCACCTCCATCACCGTCTCGATATCCTTGTAGGCCAGTGGCGACTCATCGACGGCCAGACCACGTACCAACACATCAGCTTCCCGCACAACAGCGGCTGCCATTGCCGGTGTGATCGTGCGCCGAGCTTCGGAACGACTGAAGCGCCGACCGGCACCGTGCGATGCACTAGCCAGCGAGGTTGGTTCGCCTAACCCTTCGACAATGTAGCTGGCGGTTGCCATCGAACCGGGGATCAACCCGTAGGTACCAGCCTCGGCAGGAGTGGCACCTTTGCGGTGAATGACCGTCCCATCGGGCTGTTCCCAGGCAAAATTGTGGTGATGCTCAATCACCCGTTCCACGGTAACACCTGCTGCCCTGGCAAAGCGGGCATGGATGACCTCGTGATTGGCACGGGCAAAATCGCCTGCCAGACGCATGGCCAGCAGATACTCCTGCCCGGCTTCGGTATCCGTACCCAGCCAGCCATACGTCTTCGGAATACCGCTGGCAATCGCTGCCGTTTCCCGGTCGGCCAAGGTCGCGTAGTAGTTGGCAATCTTCGCCCCAACCCCACGACTCCCGCTATGGGTGAGCAAACCAACAAACGTGCGGTGCGTATCAAGCCACTCACCGACGACAATCTCGGCAAAATGGTTCCCGCCACCGGATGTGCCAATCTGATATGTCGCCAGAGCGTGCAGTTCGCGGAGCAGTTTTGTTGCCCGCCAGCGTGGATCGGCGAGAATGGGATGATCGGCAACCGGCTTTTTTGGTGAGCCAATACCGAACACCGTGACTTTCGTAAGCGTGTCGAGCAGATGCTGACGATCACGATACGCCTCTTCGGGAGTCATATCAGCAAAGATCGAGAGATGCATCCGGCAGCCAATATCCACGCCTACCTGGTACGGCGCCACCGCCCGGTTATAGGCGATCACGCCACCAACTGGCAGCGCATAGCCCTGATGAGCATCGGGCATGAGCGCACCGCGAATAGCGGGTGGTAAACGCAGTGCCGTCTGCATCTGTTCAATCGCACCCGGCTCGATCAAATGGGCGCCGATAATCTTGAGTGGCTGCGGCTGAGCGCGCAAGCGTAACTCCACCGGCGGCTCACCATACTGCGCAGCGATCTGCCGGCGCACTGTAGCCGGATCAAGCCCTTCACGCAGCATCTGTTTAGCAGCCCGACACAACTCACGAAATGCCGGATGATTGGTATAATCGGCTAACAACTGGGCTGCTTTCATAGGTATCACCTCAATTCATTTCGTCCTGTGCCTCGGTGTGTTCGTGGCACCAGACATAAACAGGGCGAAATAGAGGAACAAATACGCCGCGGCTGCGTCAGACGAGCAGGCACACGGCGCTATTTCATCATACCATACAACCATTATATTATATATTGTAGTGCAGATTTGCGGAGGAGAATGTGCCTTCATTCAAATGAGGCATAGGACAAATAATTTTTCCCTGGAACATGTGCATTGGATCAAAAACAAGCGGGAATTAGTGCGACAAAGCAGGCAGGGGCGAACAATGCGCCCCTGCACGGGCTTACTTCGCCATCACAGTGGCACCATTAGTCAGTGCTGCCAGCAATTCACGAACGGTAATGTTCTGCACAGCCGGGTGACGAAGCGGTTGATCACCATAGATTGTGTAGCGATTATGCCGACCTTCACGCACGTGTGAAATATAACCAGCCTCGTGTAAATCGTGCAGAATACGCTGAACAGCCCGTTCGGTAATCCCAATTGTGCGGGCAATCTCTTGGGCAGTTACCCGTGGATTGCGCGCGATACAGAGGAGTACTTGGGCGTGATTGGTAAGAAATGTCCAACCCATACCAGAATCTTTCCAGGCATGTGATGCAAAAATCCGTTTCTGTATGTATTGTACCAGTGTTATGTTAGGTGAGAGAGGGAAAAGTTGCCTGTAAAGGGATATGGATTTCCCACCTGCGGTGGCAACGACCTATCCATGTCCATGTCAGACCCATTATTGATGATGGGTTTTTACTGTCAGAAGGCGTATTGATGGGCCACACGAGATTGCAATCAGCCGATAGCGTGCGCAGCCTGTGCCTGGGTGCTTGCTGGTGGTAGAGAGTGTCATGTCGCTGCGGTGTGGTTCTCAACCGGGATTGCGAATTCCAGGCTGGCGTTAACGTGGATCACTGTGGATCAGGCGTGACGGAGCACGTCGACGGGAACGGAACGCGGATGATCGCGGGTCTGGCGGATGTTCACGGATTTGCCATACGTACCGGTGATTCGTCCCTGACATATGGGTATGGTGCAGAATGCAGCTGTACGCAGAGGTGACGGAAGCAGGCGCCGGGCCGAGGTGTGGCCCAGGGTGTGGCACAGACTTCCAGCCTGTGTACCATCTTGTCCATCACCTCACGGCAACGGAGTAAATACCCGCACGCGGGCTGAAAACTCGCGTGCGGGCAGTGCCGTCGGTGCCGCTATGATAACGCCGTAGGAGGCTTATGGTTGCGGCACAAACTGCTCACGCCATTGGCGAATGATCTGGAGGTAGAAATCGGGTGGGAGTGGACGACCATCGCGGTCGGTGTAGGCAGCAGGAGCGACGGCGCTGTTTTCAGGCCATTCGTTCCAGGTCTCGATCAACACCAGATCGGTATCGGGTGGGATAGCAGCCAGACTGGTGCGCAGGAATGAGCCGGGTGCCGGAGAACCACCACCGGGCGGCTCATCGCGCGGCTGGAATCGTGGTTCGCGTACCCAGGGAATACGCGAATTATCAAAACCAGGACCGACACTACTGACCTTGAAGCCACGCAATTCAGCAGTATGCGGTCCAAGAAGGGCTGTTCCCCAGCGGTACACCCCATCGGCAACCTGAGCGCTATCCGGCAAGCCTTCCGGTGGTGCCAGCGCCTGCGGATTGAGCCACGTCTCTTCCAGAATGAGCCAAGGCTCAACGCCAAAATCGGCCCGAAAGGCATCCTTCACCGCTTGCCAGAGGGTGCCGCTCAACTCCAGATTATCGCAGCAGAGAGCGGTGTAGGTGATAATAATAGGTCGACCATCGATAGTCGCCCACATCTCACGAGGGACACGAGTGAAGAAATCGCGAATATGCAGATTGTAGAAAAAGTAGCCACTCCGTGGATCACTGAGCGGTAACCGTGGTACATCGGGACCAACACGATAACCATTGCCCAAAAACTCTTGATACATCCCCTGTTGGGCAGTAGTATCGAGAAACATCCCGATGGTCAGTGGGTGTTCCAATACACCGTTGGCCTGCACAAGCAGATTGAGCCGATCATTCCGAAACCACGGATGGGGGTGATCGCCCCAACTCACCGGAAAGACCATCGAGATACCGATAGACGCCATCGTGCGTAGTTCGTTCTCGTACCAGTCATAGTTATAGGACGAGTAACTAAAACCATCACGCGGGTCAGGATCAGCAGGCAGTGGTGTCAACCATCCCGGTGGTACAGCGAGTAGTTGACTGGAGTCACATTCTTGTTGCGGGCAGTTGTACCAGTAGAAGAAGAAGGTACCTAATGGCGGTTTGCGCTGCATTAACGCCGGATCAGGGGTTGGAACAGGAAAGACCGGCGTCGGGACTGTTGCCGTAGGCTGTGGCACACTGGTTGGTATCGCAGTTGGCGACGGAGCCACTACCGCTGTTGGTTGTCGGGTGGGTATTCGCGTAATAGTTGGGGATGGCTTCACCGTCGGCGACGGCACCATCAATGCTGGCGTTGCTGCTGCTGTTGGTGAAGGAGGAACGGGCACCGGTGGAGTACAAGCGGTTAGCAAGCCGGCCAGTATCAGGCAGACACACCAGCATAGAACAATTGTGAGATAACCAGATCGTTGTTTCATACACTGGTAGTATAGCACGATCAGATGCGATTGGCATGGCAGTGGAACACCTCACACTCATGAATGTCGTGGGAGTAAGAGGCAGCCTACCGATGGAAACATGTGTAGGTGGTCGCAGGGACAAGGCAGGTACAGAGAGCAGGCTTTGAAGTTCACAAGAGCAGAGTTCCCATCACGCCCGCGATAGTGATATCAACGTTTGCGCAACGATGTGCATCGTTCAGGTGTCATATCTGTATTGACGTGCATCGAGATGTGCCATTAGCGAGCAACAGGTGGTTCATCGTGAGTGTAGAACTGTGGCGACGAGGTAGGGGTACGGCATGCCGTGCCCCTACTGTTTATTCACAAAAGTGCATCGTTCAAGTATAATACTAGGGTGATGATTGGATAGCTTGTCAGACTGTCTCTGCTACCAGATTTGATATGACAACCCAAGTTGCTACCTTTGTTACTACAGAGACACAGAGGATGGGTAGAATCTGAGTTGCTACCGTGAGGCGTGGTGAAGTGCGTCTATAAGAACTGGCTGCTTCGCACATTGTTGATGCGTTTACGCCATACAGTGTTGCATGCAACATCTACTGTTCCTGACAGTCAGGCTCCGTTACCTGCTGACAGTATAGAGAGCAACCCAGGTTATGACACCTACCTGACGCAGATGTGCCCTCTACACGAGAATACAGGAACCTATTTCAAAAACATTTGACTGACCGACTCCATGATTGTAACGAGCAAACACCGCACCCCGTGACCAGCCGGGTCAACGGCAAGCCACGCTCTGGCTCGTGAGCACGGCTGCTGCGGCAGCATGGCTGCCGCAC
>NZ_DAOUBI010000090.1:0-5548 GCF_034432675.1 Chloroflexus sp.
CGTCTCTGCGGGGTGTTGAGGCAGACCGGCAATATTGGCCAGCCAGCCCATCTCTGCATAGGCCGCAGCAGACAGGCGGAGACCGCGCAATTCGCGCACAAGCCACAACTGGACACTAAGTCCAGTCAGGCCAATCCCCATCAGTATAACCAGTACCACCGAGAACCAGCCGGTCAGTAGGCTACTGCCAGCCGCAGAGGGATTGTTCGCTGCTGTCGAGCTGGCAGCACTACTACTCGCACCGCCGGCAGTGAGATCGTCCTCAAGCTCCTCAAAGCGACCTGGATCGGGCACGGTGCCGCCGAAGCTACCGGCAACCCCCTCTTCTTCCTCGCCGAATGCCGATTGCAAAGGCCGCTCTGGAAGCGAGGTATAACTCGCCGCTGTTGGTTCAAACCGTTCCCAGCCAATACCGGGGAAGTAGACTTCGGGCCAGCTATGTGCAACGTTCTCGTGTACCAGGTAGATACCCTGTTCAGGGTCATAATCACCACTGGCGTAGCCACGCACCCACCGCGCCGGAACCCCAACCGAACGCAGCATCACCACCATCGCCGAGGCAAAGTAGTCGCAATAGCCGGCTCGCTGCTCGAAGAGGAACCAGTCGACCAGATCAACATTACTGGGTGGAGGAGGGATGTCCTCGCTGTAGGTTAGACGGCGCAGGTAATCCTGAATCGCAATCGCCTGATCGTAGGGCGTTTCGGCATTAGCTGCGGCAATCACCCGCGCTGCTTCAGCCCGCACGCGCGCCGGCAAGTTAGGCGGTAATTGCAGGTAGCGTTCCCGAACCCACTGCGGGTAATCGGTACCGGCATTCCGCAGACTCTGCACATCAGCAACGGAAACCAATGCGGTCACCATATATGTTGTTGCTGCACTGAGTGGCGTCAGCGAGGTGACCAGTGACACATCATCGTAAATCGGCGTGATACCGCCATTCTCGTCACGGCCAACCAGGTGCTCAACCTGAGCCGGCAAGCTGAATTGTAACGGTGTCCCGCCAAAAGACAGCAGATCATCATTCCGCTCTTGCGCCAGCGTGATCGTTTGGGTAATCAATCGCCGCGCTCGCCGATCTGTCACCGGCAACGTTTCACCGGCAGCCAGTGGCGTCCGCGCCTGTTCGGCAGTAGCGACACCCAGGGCCGAACGAGCCAATTCCCCCGTCGTATTAACCCAGCCCGAACCGTCGTAGCGATCAAACGCAACGGCTCGCCAGTATTCAAGGCGTGATGAGTGCACCGTCATCACCAGATCGAGACCTGGTGATCGTGCCCCACCGAGCGGCGCCGTTCGAGCAGTAAACGAGATGCTCCCGGCACCGGGTGGGGCATTAATGGTGCTAAAGGCATCTTCCCACGCGGCACGAGCCATGCGAAACGGGATGCGTAGCGTCTCCCAGGTCTGCGCTGCACGTTCGCTGGTGATGGTTGAGGGAAGAAAAGCCGTTAGCAGGATGAGCACTACCCCCACAACCGTTGCTGCCCACATTGCGCGGAGGGGCAACAGGTCTGGATAATTGATCTGTTGAGCTTCCCAGGCAGCCCGACGCTGCATCACGTGGTGATACACCAGCAGCAACAAAGCACTGGCAATCAACACCAATGCTTCTGTATCCGGTTTAGGCAGGACATAGGTATAGTTAACCAGAAATACCGTACCGTTCGCGATCACAGGCAGCCAGGGACGGCGTTGGCGAAAGACTGCCCATACCGTTGCGTAGACCAGCCACCACGAAAGAAAGGCAAGTGCAACAACAAACAGCACAATATCTTCGCCACGACCACCACTGGCGAGTACGCGGGCCCAGCCAATAATCCGAATGACCAGCTCGGCAGCCTGATCGCGCCAACTGGTCAGTCGCCCATCGAGCAGGGGGCCAACCTGTTGCACAATCCAGACCCACGCCAACAGGAACGAGACCGTGTGGGCCGCCCAGCGATGAAGACGTTGCCAGTTTACCAACACCAGGCTAACCACGAACGCCATCGTGCCGACCGCGGGCAAAATCGATAGACCTGCGGCCCAGCTGGAGATAGCCAGGCTACGAATAACCGCACCGGTTAAAAGCCCAATCAGCCCAAGACCCGGTAGCATCCACCAGATGTTCAGCGAACCGGTTGAAACTGACAACGAAGAACGGTTCATACTTGCTATCCTAAAGCAGTGGACAGACGGGGAAATGCGTGTAACGTATTCTGCCAGAGCTGTGGTGCCAGATCGTCCAGCGTCTGCCCACGCAGTTCGGCCAGTTTCTGCCCGATATACACCAGTCGACTCGGTTCATTGCGCTGCCCACGGTGTGGATGAGGACTGAGGTAGGGGCTGTCGGTCTCGATCAACAGCCGATCCGCTGGTGCCAGACGAGCTACTTCGTGTAATGCAACAGATTTGGGAAACGTCAGCGGGCCTGACAGCGAGAGATAAAAGCCCAATTCCAAACACTCCTGTGCAGCAGTCCAATCGCCTGAGAATGAATGCATGATCCCCGACCCACGATCGGCATCGCGCAACACGGCAATCGTCTCGGCCATCGCATCCCGCGAGTGGATCACAACCGGCAAGCCCAACTCACCGGCCAGTGCCAGTTGGGCGCGAAACGCCGCATCCTGCTCGCTCGGTGGCGATTTCATCCAGTAGTAGTCGAGACCAATCTCACCAATCGCGACCACCTTTGGATGGGCAGCCAGCCTGCGTATCTGGTCAATCCAATCGCCTGGCAGATCGTGCAGATGATTGGGCTGAATCCCAACAACCGCAAAGACCGCCGGATGCGCATTCGCCAGCGCGACTGCCGCGTGACTGGATGCCAGATCGTAGCCAATTTCGATCATCGCCGCGACCCCGGCATCGATGGCCCGCAAGATGACCGCACTGCGATCCTCGTTGAATTGTTCCGATGCGAGATGGAGATGGGTGTCAATTAAGCGTAGTGTAGATTTCATAGGCATCCCACATCATTGTAGCATACATGCCATACCAGGTCAGGTGTATTATAACGGGAGACGGTGAGATGTGCAGAAGCACAGCCGTGACGCAGGACACATAAGCAACTGCGCCGAATCGTGATGATTACACGAACGTGAGCAGATGCACCGATAGCCGGTATAGTCATTCTACAGCGACAGCGGCGTATATCTCGCAAAGACATTAATCTTTCGCAAGATTTTTGTGACAACGGTCACAATTTAATGAACCGTTCTGACCCTTTAAATTACGTTTTGACACCATTTCTCTCTCAGAGAACCGTGCAAAACCGAAAAAAAGGTAGTTGACAAGAAAGCAGAATTGGAGTATAACACTACAGGCAGAATGCAAACGTGATATTTATCACAAAAGGGAGAGACTGCCTTGGTGTAGCCTCATGTCACAGTGGTAGAACAAAGAGCCTGGTACCTCGATAGCAGTACCGGATTGACAACACTGTTCTACACACAACACAATTCCCTCCCTCGACGAAGCTGTCATAAGAAGCTGTCATAAGAGGTAACGAAGCTGCGTTAGCTGTTGACTTGCGACATCGTACTTTGGTCGCAGCGTAGGTTTACTTTGTTTATGTAAAAGAAAGAAGGTCTGGCGTCATGAACCTGCTCGGCCTACCCATCCTGTCACTGTTGCTCTGGTTACCGGCGTTTGGCGCTCTTATCATCCTGTTGCAGCCGGTTGGTCGCCCTGCGCTTTATCGCTGGACAGCGATGAGTGCAGCTCTGGCGACATTCGTTGTTGCGGGAATTGTTATTGGTCTCTTCTATACCGGCCCATACGGCCCGGCCTCCGGTGTCGTCGTTGGCCCACCACTGCAATTCGTCGACTCAATCGCATGGTTACCGGCATTTGGCGCCAGCTATTTCATTGGCGTTGATGGGATCAATTTGTGGCTGGTCGGTTTGACTGCATTTCTGGCGCCATTCGCGATTGCAGCGACCTGGCAACGACAAACGCGCAGCCTGCGCTTGCTTTTGGCATTATTGCTCCTGGCCGAGACTGCGTTTCTGGGTGTGTTTCTTGCCCAGGACATGCTGCTCTTCTACGTCTTCTACGAGCTGGCCCTCATCCCGATGGTCTTTCTGGTTGGAATGTGGGGTGGTCACGGTCGAGCCGCAGCGGCTTTGAAGCTGTTCCTTTACACCTTCAGCGGTTCACTGCTGATGCTGCTGGCGATTATCGGCCTGCACATTCTGCATCGTAACGCGATAGCAGCGGTTGAGCCGGGTTACACCGGTACGTTCGCGCTGAACCAGATTGTGGCCGATCTGCGGGCCGGTCTCTTCACGCTTGACCCACTGGTTGCCCGTTTGCTGTTCGGTGCATTCTTTATGGCATTTGCGATCAAACTGGCGCTCTGGCCATTCCACACCTGGCTACCTGACGCTTACAGCGTGGCCCCGACGCCGGTTGCAATTATTCTGGCCGGTTTGATGGCAAAATTCGGCGTCTACGGTTTAATCCGCTTCAATGCCACCCTGTTCCCCGAAGTAATGTCCTGGGTAGCTCCGGTTGTCGCTGTACTGGCCGTGATCGGGATCATTTACGGCGCACTGATCGCCTTCATGCAGCGCGACATGCAGCGAATGATCGCGTATGCCTCGATCAGCCACATGAACTTTGTAGCCCTCGGTGTTATGGCACTGAATACCATCGGTATCAACGGAGCGTTGTTCCAGATGGTGGCCCACGGTATCATGATGGCTGCGCTCTTGCTGATTGTGGCTGTGATTGAGGAACGCCGCGATAGCCGCGATTTCAGCACCCTTGGCGGTTTGTGGCAGGTGACCCCTGTCTACGCCGGTTTGACATTACTGACCCTGCTGGCGATGGCCGGTCTGCCCGGTCTGAGCGGGTTTGTCGGTGAGTTCACGATGCTTCAGGGCATCTTTACCTCGCCCCTGTTGGGATGGCCGTTTGCCATCGGGGCCGCAATCGGGATCATTCTGGCTGCGGTTTACGCGCTGCGGGTGTTCCACATGGGCTTTATGGGTGAAGTCCGCAATACCGCTCATCTCGATCTGCCGGATTTGCAGCGCCGTGAACTGCTGACGCTAGGTGTGTTAGCGGCGGCAATGGTTGTTCTGGGCCTGTTCCCCAACCTGCTGCTGAGTGGTACAACCGGTTCTGTTCAGGGTCTGGTTGACGCTTTAACGCCGGCAGTGCAGGCCGCAGCCCAGTTGAATGGGTGGTAGAGGTACGTTTTCAGCACCCCCGTGACCAGGATGGGGAACGGTATGCCACGCGCAGGATCGCACGCACGGCTGGCGCGGCAGCATGGCTGCCGCACGCCAAACCGTGCGCCACAGGTAATGGTGGTCGGCAACGGTAGCGACCCTGACACGTGATCCCACTGGGCGCGGAGCTGTGGGGTACCCGCTGCGACCTCCACGTGATCGCAAGCACGGCTGGCGCGGCAGCATGGCTGCCGCACGCCAAATATCGCGCCACGGGTAATGGTGGTCGGCAACGGTATCGACCCTGAAACGTGATCCCACTGGGCGCGGAGCTGTGGGGTACCCGCTGCGACCTCCACGTGATCGCAAGCACGGCTGGCGCG
>NZ_DAOUBI010000091.1:0-16742 GCF_034432675.1 Chloroflexus sp.
CGGCACCGGCGGCGGGTAGCGACGTGCCGGCGTGGTTGCGGGAAGAGGCGGCACCGGCGGCGGGTAGCGAGATACCGGACTGGCTGCGGGGTGAAGCAGCGCCGGCAGCGGAGGCGGGCAGTGCTGCACCTGACTGGCTCACCGCAGATGTTTCTGCCGGAGCGATGTCGTGGTTGCAGTCCGACTCAACGGAGTCTCCCGTCATTGAAGAACCTTCGCTTACAACAAGTTCGACCAGTGATGAGTTTTTCGGGGGAGCCGAATTACCACCGTGGCTGCGTGCTTCAACGGAACGGGTGGCAGAGCCAGCTATAACCCCTATAGATGATTGGTTGCAGCGTCTACGTAGCCGTGAGGTTGAAGAGGAAGAAGGGGAAGCTCCAGGAATTGAAGTAGCTGTTATTAAGCCGCCACTACCTGCACCTGCGCAGCGTACCGATGATCAACTGGCTGCTGCGGCATTACTTGAACGACTCATACAATCTCCGTTACCGACAACGCTGCCTGTTGCGCAGCCAGTGCCTGCCCGGCGGCGTTTACCAGCTCTGGAACAATGGCTGTCGTTTGTTTTGTTCATCGCTATTCTGATTGGCATCAGCATACCAGGTCTGTCCGCCACATTGTCGAGTCGCAATCAACCGTCACCGGCTGTAATTGCATTGAACGAACAGCTTGCTGTTCTGGACAGTGAGGATGTTGTTTTAGTTGCCTACGAATGGGGTGCCCAGCGGGTTGCTGAATTACGCCCACTCGAAAATGTCCTGATTTCCAGATTAACGGCTGATCGAACGAAGCTGATTATTGTCAGTACCGATCTCCAGGGCTCATTACTTGCGTTTGATCTGATCGGACCGTTACGATCAGCCGGCTACAACAACGAAAATGGTGTGATCTTTGGCGGTCGTGATTACGTCTTGCTGGGGTATCGCCCGGGCGGTGAGTTGGCATTGCGCAGTATGGCGATGGATTTGCGGGCAGAGTTGCGTCGTGACTATACCGGCCAGGATGCAACTGCCGGCTTGCTAGCTACGCGCTCAGATGGGACGCCACGCATTCAGTCACTACGTGATCTGGCGATGATTGTGGTGATGGCCGATCAGGTTCAGGATGTACAGGCCTGGATGGAGCAGATTCATAGTGCCGCCCCGCAGGTGCCGATTGTGTTCTTGCTGCCGCAAGAGGTCTATCCACAAGTGCTGCCCTATACGCGCTTACCCAATGTGTATGCAGTTGCCGGGCAACGTGGTGCCAGTGATTTGCTGGCTGCCGGTAATGCTGATAACCTGGCAACACCTGAGCTTTCCTACCAGACATGGGCAACGATAGCGTTTGTTGGCGTCCTGCTATTAGGGGCCTTCATTGTTGGGATTGGGCAGTTGCGACGCCTGGCACGAGGTAGAGGCTGATGGACATTGCAATCAACCTTATTCCGATCTTGCTTACGCTACTGGTCTTCAGCCGTGTTCTGGGCGATACACCGGCCTTTCGGTTGGTCCAATACCTGTTTGTTGGTGTCGCTTTAGGCTACGCATTTGTGGTGATATATCATCAGGTGTTGCGACCGGCAGTGATTGATTTGCTTGCTGCCGGCGATCAACCGGTATTGCTGACGCTACGCCTGACTCCTTTCTTTCTGGCGGCATTATTGTTGACGCGGATAAGTGGTCAACAGACCAGTTCGTGGCTGGCCAATCTGCCGTTAGCACTTGTGTTTGGTGTGGGCGCTGCACTGGTAGTTGGTGGTGCCGTTGTTGGAACGATTCTCCCGCAGGTGCTCGATGCAACTCGATCTGATCTGTCATCACCGGTAGCAATTCTGGGGAGTATTGTCTTACTTATTGGCTCGATAGCGACCTTATTGTCCTTTTCGTTGACCCGCTCGTCCAATCCAAACCGGCAGCGGTGGATTGATCTGGTGGCGAGTGTAGGGCGCTGGATATTGCTGCTGGCGTTCGGTTTCTTTCTGGCCGGTAGTATTGTTTCATACCTTGCTGCCCTCAATGAGCGGCTCCTGTTCATTATTGATTGGATACGGGCTATTGCTGGTATGTAGCACCTGGGCGTCTATTCGTCGCATATTTTGGGGTAGAGTGCATGGAACTTGTACGGGCGATACTGGCAGTTGAAATTGGTAGTCTGATTACCCGGGTTTCGCTCATTGATGAGGTTGATGGTGAAAGCCGTCTGATCGGACAAACCGAAACGCTCACCAGTCGTGAATTGCCGTACCGGAATGTCTTTTTTGCGGTGCAGGAAGCGACAGCGCAACTGGCCGATCTCACCGGGCGGCAATTGTTGCGCGATGGTCGTTTACTGATGCCGCGCATCAGTACTGGTGATGGCACTGATGCGGTCATAGTTGTGACATCGGCACTTGAACCATTGCGCGTCGTAGTGGCGGCCATTGCGTCTGATGTGTCAGCCCGTAGCGCACTGCATGCTGTTCGTGGGGTGCCCAGTGTGGTGTTGGCGGTCGTCACTCTGGATGATGTTTCGGCTCGATCAACGACAGGTATTATGCAGTCGTGGCTTGAGCGTCAGCTTGAGACCTTGCTACCCCTCTCGCCAGATGTTGTTGTGTTAGCCGGTGGCATCGAGGGTGGAACGGTCGAGGCCATGAAGCGTCTTGCCCACCTGATTAACCTCAAACTTTCATTCACCGCGGCGATACGTCAGCCGCTACCAACCATTATTTATGCCGGTAATACATCTGTTCAACCCCAGATTCAGACTGCTCTTGGTGGGCACAACTGTGAGCTGATAACGGTTGCGAATGTGCGTCCTGCCCTCGATCAGGAAGTATTGACGCCGCTGCGTCAGGCTTTGCTGGCCTGCTATGCCCGGCAATTAACCGATGTGCCGGGTATCGATCAATTGAGCGCGCCTGATCAGACCACATTGCGAACTGTCGCTGAGTCGCAGTATGTCATGACGCGATTCCTGGCCGAGCGCCAGCAACAAGCGGTGCTGTACGTCGATGTTGGGGCGACAACTACAACGTTGATCGCTGCGACACCCGATCAGATCGCGGCGACGCTCCACGGCGTCTGTGGCACAGCTTTTGGCGTCGGTGCGTTGCTCAGTGAGGTCGGCCCGGCGGCAATTGCCCGCTGGCTACCGTTTGCCATTGAAGAACAAGAGTTGATTGAACGCTTACTCAATCGCATGCTGCGTCCCCAAACGCTACCGGCGACACGCGAAGATTGCTATCTCGATCTGGCACTTGCCCGTGAAGCATTGGCCCTGGGTGTTGCTGCCCTCCGCGACGAGCAGACACCCCTTGCCTACGAACGGTTGCTGGCCGGTGGTGGTGTACTGACGCATGCCCCGCATCCCGGAATGGCCCTACTGGCCTTACTGGATGGTTTACAACCGGCAAATGAACTGCCCGGTTTGTTGCTTCCCATTCACCTCGATATGCTGAGTCTGTTATCAGTGTGTGGTGGGATTGCTGCGCTTAGTACTGATGCTGCAATCTCGATTTTTGACCACGACTTGTTGAACAATACACCGTTGGCGACGTGTATTGTATTGCAGGGTGGCAGTCGGATCGGTGAACCTGTCGCCGATGTTGAGCTGATTACGGTTGGTGGCGATAGCGAACGGGTGCAGGTTCGTCATGGCGAGTTGATCCGTCTTCCTTTGTCTGTCGGTCGTTATGCCCAGGTCAAGGTAAAACCGGCTGCTACCGTGCGTGTTGGACAGGCCGCGCCCGGTGAGGCTGTTGAGAGTGATCCTGCCGAGGTTCACGGGAGCCTGCTTGGCCTGATCATCGATGCACGAGGTCGTCCGCTAACGCTACCGGCCGATGGTGCTGAACGTCGCCGTTTACTGTGGTCGTGGTTACGGGCCGTAGGTGCCGAACATAGCGATAGCCCATACCCCGAACCGGTGATTTCGCTGCCAGAAATGCCTGCCCCGGTCGTCGCTGCACCTTCCATAGCACCCAAGCCTCGTCGAAGCTGGTTTAAATGGGCACCATAGCCGGCAGAGACATCCGAGGCAATGTTACCGACAACGGAGACGGTACCGGCTTCACCGGACGATGATATTGCACAACTCCGTGAGCAGGTGGGTAAACCTGCTCACGGAGCTGATTTGGGCGGCGCAAGCCTGATGCTGAGGTAGTGCAGGTAATAGGCACAGGAAAGAGGTCCACGTGAACGCATTTCATGAAAGCTGTGTGGCCGTGCTACCCAACCATCGCACAGGATCATGAACGCTTGCCAACCACTAAAAACATCCTGCTCCCAGGCTGCCGGTATAGCAGCGAGGAGGGTTGACGACCATTTCCAGTGCCATCACTCGTGGGATTGATTACTTTGCCCGCTCGTCATACGCGTGTCGCGACGTTTGGAGTGCGACAGCCATGCTGCCGCATCAGCCATGCTCCGGAGCTTGTTGTGCTGTTGACCCCGCTGGTCACGAAGATGCTGTACGTGCTCGTCACGATCAGGGAGTCTGTTAGTAATGAATGAGCCTGCATTAGGTGCTGGATTAACAGTAGGGGCAGGCATAAGTCCTGCCCCTACGGGTTTCATCAGTGATAACGATGATCCTCGTTATCCAACCGGGGTGAACCGATTTGATGCTGTCAGCGAGCTGATCTCAACCATCAACCAGTTCGGCCATCACTGCTGCAAATGCCTCGCGTGATGGCCGGAGACGATCTTCGGGCAGTGCTGCGATGGGTGTGCTTCCTATGCCCAGCGTTTCCGCCAGCGTAGGCCGCCGTTCATTGAGATAGATTAGTCCGGTCACAAACTCGTTGTTGGCCCGTGCCTGCTCGAGGAGGGCCAGTGCCGCACTGCGATCAGTCGGATCGTGATCGCGGTTGAGTTTACGTAACCGAATCACCGGTCCATCGTGAAGCTGCACATCACGCACTTCACCCGGCTCGTAATCGACCGTAACCTCGTCGTAATGCGGGATGAAACTGATGTCGTGGATGGGTGTCTCGTGGGTCTTACCGTAGGTATAGCTCTTGGTCGAGCGGTCGTGGTTGTTGAAGGTAACGCAAGGGCTAATCACGTCAATCACTGCTGAGCCATGTACATTGAAGGCTGCTTTGATCAACTCGCGGACCTGCCTGGCGTCGCCGGCGAATGAGCGTGCGACGAAGCCACAGCCGGCCAGAATGGCTTCCGCGCACACATCAATCGGTGGTAGATGATTGACACCGGCGTGTTTTAGCTCCTGCCCTTCATCGGCGGTCGCCGAAAACTGACCTTTGGTTAGCCCATAGACGCCATTGTTTTCTACGATATACACGATTGGCACATTTCGGCGCAGGAGATGAATGAATTGCCCCAGTCCGATGCTGGCCGTGTCGCCATCACCACTGACGGCCAGAGGGCGCAGGGTGTGATTGGCAAGATGGGCACCGGTAGTGACCGATGGCATACGGCCATGCAGCGAATTGAAGCCATGAGATCGCCCCAGAAAATAGGCGGCAGACTTACTGGAACAACCGATCCCACTCATTCGAATAACTGTATGGGGTTGGAGCGATAGCTCGAAGGCGGCGGCAATAATTTGGCTGGCAACGGAGTCGTGGCCGCAGCCGGCGCAGAGGGTAGAGGGAGCGCCCCGGTAATCGGCTTTCGATAATCCTATCGCGTTGAACTGTGTCATAATTCCTCCGACCTGGCAGATTGATACGCTTAGTTACCGGTTCCGATGCCGATCATCATCGTCTCGCGCATTGATTCCAGGCAATGCAATACCTGATCGCGTACGAACGGTGCGATCAGTGGTAAACCATCACACCATGCCACCGAGCCAAGCCGGGAAGCGTAGGCTGGGCAGTGAAGCTGGAGCAATTGCCGCAATTGTCCGTCGTGGTTCTGCTCGATAACGACACAGATTTGGTGGCGAGCAATGAAGTTCGTCACTTCCGGGCCGAAGGGAAGTGCGCGTACACGCATACTGCTGGTAGGAATCCCAGCAGTGGCCAAGAGATCGCGGGCTTCACTGATAGCCGGTGTGGTTGAGCCAAAGCCGATCAGGCCAATCGTTGCCTCAGGATGCTCGTCAATAATGGGACGCGGGACCAGCCGGCGTGCCGTCTCGTGTTTGCGCCAGAGACGCGCCATATTGCGCTGCCAGTCTTCCGGTCGTTCGCTGTACACGTTCCGTTCATTGTGCCCAGTACCGCGACTGAGCGTAGCGGCCAGAGGGTGAGGGTTGCCGGGCAGAGTTCGATAACCGATCCCATCACCATCTACGTCGGCAAAGCGGGCGTAGTTCGTTAGCCGGGAGAGTTCCTCGGCGCTGAGCACTTTCCCGCGTTGGAGTGGTTGTTCCGGGTAGGTGAATGGCTTGCTCATCCAGATATTCATGCCCAGATCAAGATCGCTCAAGACAAAGACCGGTGTCTGTAACTGTTCGGCCAGGTCAAAGGCGGTCTGGGCATCGCTGAAACACTCTTCCATCGTACCGGGCAGCAAGATTACGTGGCGCGTGTCACCGTGACTGAGGTAGTAGACAGCCATCAGATCACCCTGAGCGGTACGGGTCGGTAGACCGGTCGAAGGGCCAACCCGTTGTACATCCCAAATGACTGCCGGAATTTCGGCAAAGAACCCTAAACCGGCAAACTCACTCATCAGCGAAATGCCAGGTCCAGAGGTGGCCGTCATCGCACGCGCTCCGGCCCAACCTGCACCGATCACAATCCCGAGTGCAGCAATCTCGTCTTCTGCCTGCACAATCGCGCAGGTTGCGCCATCTGTGGGCGGACGCAGGCGGGGGAGATAACTCTCCAGCGACTCGATCAGGCTACTTGATGGCGTGATCGGGTACCAGGCAACAACCCCCACACCGCCGGTGATGGCGCCAATCGCTGCTGCTGTGTTGCCGTCAATCAGCATCATACCGTCAGTTGCCTGCATCCGGGCGATCCGAAAGCGTCCATGGGCAGGCGACGGTTCAGCGGCAGCCCAGACATAGGCAGCGCGAATAACCGCCAGGTTTAGCTCAATCGCCGAGAGACGACCGCGAAACTGTTGCTTAAGCGCAGCGACCAGGGCTGCATCTTCGATACCGAGCAGCGCCGCCAAAGCGCCAACGTAAGTCATATTGGCAGCGTATGTACGGAGGCGCTGATTCACGCCGACCTGATCCAGAAGTTGCCGTACCGGAATTGCAAATGGGATGATGTCCGTCCGTGATGGCTGCCAGGGGCCATCGGCAGGGTAGAGACAAATTCCGCCGGGTGGTAACTGCGACAGATCGTCGTTGGCTGTGCGCGGATTGAATGCCACCAGAATTGGTGTTTCGGCCGGGCGGGCTGTGTAGCCGGCCTGGCTCACCCGCAGAGTGTACCAGGTAGGTTCACCTTGAATGTTGGAAGGGAAGAGGTTCTTACCGGAGACGGGAATACCCATCTTGAAGATAGCCCGCATTAGCACCATGTTCGCTGTCTGGCTACCAGAGCCGTTCACGGTGGCTGCGGTGATGGCAAACTCGTTCACAACTGGTTCGGGGGATTGCATAGCTTCCTCGCAAAACATGCTCGACACTGAGCGGTAATTCGTATTATACGAGTGGTGTGTGGTAGATGGCAAGTAAGACTGCCGCGAAATCAGCACGAAAGGGTTGTCTCAACCAGGGATCCTCTGTCGCCATCCTGAAGCGTGTGTTTCTATCGATGAAATCAAATCTGGTAGAATGCGAAGTGAGATAAGCACTACAATACTCACGCTTCCACCGCGCACACATCCAACCTTGCCTCGCACGATATATACTGTCAAGAGCGGATCACCAGTACCTCCGGCCTATCCGCGTGCATCCGCTAAACCCGCGTCGATCCGCGTTCTGCGGGTAATCCCCACGGACACGTGCCGATAGAGCGGATAGCCGCAGATGACCCCACCGCTCAGCACGTGCTATCAGGAGCGGCTCACCAGTGTGTTTATGTTATCCGCGTGCATCCGCTAAACCCGCGTCGATCCGCGTTCTATAGGTGATTTCCACTAGGTGGAAGAGGGAAATTTCTATGCCCAACGTGCCACAATGTGATGAGGAATGGCAACACTATAACGTTGCCATTCCTCATTTGAAATACAAAGATATTGAACTACTCTTCGTTAATGGCAATACCCAGAATCATCTCGCCGGGGGTCGCCAGATCGGCAGGATTGCTCGGGTCGCGCAGCGGTATCCCGTCAACAATCTCCTGACCCTGAATAACTCTGCCGAAGATCGTGTACTGCTCGTTCAGCCAGGGTGCCGGCGCCGTGGTGATGAAGAATTGCGAACCGGCACTGTTTGGATCTGACGAGCGTGCCATAGCTACGATACCGGGTTGGTCGAACAAAATCTTGTCGGTAAACTCTGCCGGGATGGTATAGCCGGGGCCACCGGTACCATCGCCGCGTGGGTCGCCACCCTGAGCCATAAAGTTGGGCAGTACCCGATGCCAGGTCAGTCCATTGTAGAAGTTCTGGCGGGCCAGGAAGACGAAGTTGTTCACCGTCTGTGGCGCAATATCGGGCAGCAGTTCAATCACAATCTCACCGCGTGGGGTATAGATAGTCGCGGTATACTTTTTAGCCGGATCAATGCTCATTGGTGGTGGACTGCTGTACTGATAGGTGGTGGCGGTAGGCAGTATGGGCATACTGCCGGTGATCGGTGTGGGAACCGATGCAGGCTCTGTTTGTGCCGGTGGGCTGGTTGGAGCAGGTGCTGCGGTTGGTATGACTATTGGTGTTCCAGATCGGCTAATCAAGAGGCCGGCCACAAACCCTAACACAATGAGCAAAATGGCAATAGCAACAAGACCGGCCAGCGGGTTTGATGTTGTAGATGGTCGCTGGTTACTCACAGATCACCTCGGTAGTATGATATTTTTCCGCTGGCATTATATCAAACCGCGCAAGGATGTGTGTAGGCGCCGCTCTTCTGTATAGTTGTCGCAGGTATTATTGCGGTGCAGTATGGTGTCGAGTCTCGCTTATGACGTATGGCTCACAGTCTCGATTCTGGTATGATTCGCCATCGCTTTGGCCGGCCAGCGTGTTCTGTACATACATCACATATGAACATAAGACCCTTGCTGTGTGACAGATCCTCACGCCAGCCGCGCAGCCCATTCGGGTGCATAATGAGCCAGTTCCTGGCGGAGACGCAAAAGTGCCAGATCACCGGCTTTTGCTTCGATCATCAGATCGAACGGTGGTAAACCCCGACTAGCTTCAAGCAGGGCAATTGCATCGTGGGCAACCACAAAATCGGCGTGCTGACCGGCGCGTGGTGGTATGACCCGGGAAGTACCGTTGCGCCCCGGAAGCAGATGGGCTTCGCTGCGTTGACTGCTCAGATGAACTTCGGGGCGGATCTGGCGCGGCCAGGTGGCCAGGGTTAGCCCTAGTGCCAGCGCCAGACTCAACCGTTCAGGATTGTGTAAGCAGTAGTGGAGATAGTCGAAAACGATGGGGATACCGGTACGTGCAGCTAAAACAAGTAGTTGCCCCAGCGAGAATCCGGCGCCGGTGTGCTCGATGGTTGTGCGCCGGCGAGCCTGAATCGATAGCTTTACCCAACGCTGGGTAAAGCGTTGTTGTGCAGCAGGATCGGCAGCTCCGGGATGTATCACCAGGGTGTGATTGATGGTCTGAGGGTGATCAAGGGCTGCCAGAAGCTGACACGTCGCCTCAATCGTGCGGATCGTCGCGTCGGCAACCTGTTCATCGGAATGGCTGAGGCTCAGGTGCGGATCAAGGTGTACACCCAGGCGCAGGTTGCGGGTACTGATGTGTTGATTGAGGAGCGCGAGTTGTGTCTGACATTCAGCCAGATCGCTGAGATTGAAGTGACGGGGTAACGCAAAACGATAAAACCGGATGTCAGTCCGCTCAAGGTAGCGTAGGGCATCACTTAAATGGGTTAATAAGATGCTGAGATGAGGTGGCGAGCCACTGATCAGGCCGGGTTGACTCACCGTGCGAATGGCAAAACCGAGCCGAATACCAGTGTGGGTTGTGTCGTATTGCTGACCGGAAGATCGGATTGCTGCGTGCTTTGATTGCCTGGATGCACGCTGGTAGAGCGGCGCAAGGTCGTGGCTGGTTCCAAGAATTGGATGATCTATTGTCTTCATAACAGTAGCCGCAGCACGTTGGATAGTGAGCGTTTGTTGACAAGGGCGTTCGCCGGTGATGTTGCAGGTGAATGCCCGCTTATTGTAGGACAAATGTTCGCTTTCGTCAATAGCGATGATAGCTATTTGTCTGTTTGAGTCGTCGATGCGGATTGGCAGAACACTGCCGACAGCATGCACGGCGGGCTGTTGCAGGTGGTGAGCAAGCTAGAGGCTCGCGCTCCCTCTATCACCCAAATGGTACAGGACGTGGTGCAGATGACGAGCGAGCCGGAAGCTCGCCTTTCCAGGGGATGCTTGTCCACAAGGCACAGCGTGAGGGTGACGGTAGATAGCGTGCCGATGCCTTACGTTAAACTTGACATAACAATTGTTGTATCCTACTCAGCCGGGTGGTCGGGCGGCGAGGTGTGCAACAGGGCATTGATCGCCAATCGCCGATGGTGGCGTGTGTAGTATCGAATCTGGCGAGGCAGGTTGTCTTCGCCGGGTAGCGTTTGTACCATCTGTATCATTCGTCCGGCAATGTGTTTGATGTGATCGGTCTGACCGGCTGTATCAAGGCTTTGCAATTCCTCTTCCCAGGGTAAGGTACACTGACCTTCGACGATTACCCCAATGATTTCTGGCAACAATTTGCTTTGGCGCGTCCAGTTAACTGCCAGGCAGAAGCCAGGTCCAGGAATGGGCAAGCGTTCGCGGGCAATGGTGAACAGATCGGCGGAATGACCGACTGCCATCACGATCAAGATTGGCTCGGAGAGCTGCGGCAAGTGGTGCAGGCTCAGCAATGGCAGATTGAGTAATTGCGCCAGGGTCAGCACCAATGGCTTGCTCATCAGCTCTGGTGTCGTCACCCCACCGAAACGCCATTCGCTGCTGCGGGCCAGGGCGAGAAAACGCTGTATGGTACGGGCGACATCAAGTTCGCTGAACCGGTAATTGCTCAGTGGCCGGATCGTGAACCCATCGTCCATTGCTGAGCCGAGGCAGATAACCCCCTCGTGAATGTAGAGTTCGTCTTTGTGACTGATGGTGGCGTGAAATTCACGTCGTCGTTCAATGCTTTGCAGACAGGAGAGCAATTCCAGTTGCGTTTCTGGGGTTGGCGCCAGGGCCAGGCTCTGTTGCCAGGCCTGACGTGCTTCGTCGAAGCGTTGCATATGAAAGAGACAGCGACCAAGCAGGTGAAACACGCCCCAGTCGTCGTAATAGTGTTGACGCGGGGTTGTCAGCAGATTCAAAGCGGTTTCGTAATCACCACGGGCTGCGTAGATATAGGCCAGCTCGAGTTGTGCCGCTGCATCACCGGGGTCAAGTTCAAGGCAACGGCGAAACTCGCGTTCGGCCTCGTCGTAGCGCTCGAGTTCAATCAGGACAAAACCGAGGTTAAAGTGGGCAAAATAGTCGTCGGCCAGGCTGGCAACAGCCGCAAAGGCATCGGCAGCTTTCGCCAGCAGCCCCTGCTGCTGATAGTGGAAAGCCAGCGCATTATGGGCATCGCGCAGGGTCGGATCAGCGGCGATTGCGCGCCGAAACTGATCAACCGCTGCTTCGGGATGTTGGGTGCGTTCAAAAGCCAAACCGTAGCGTAGATGGCGACGACCGGCAACGCGTCTGGTCTCGTCTGTCATGATAAACCTCCTCGCCCGGCATGGAGGGCGATCGTTGCGAGCCATGGCGTCGCAGGTTGATCGGGCACAATCCGGGTTATGGGGATTGGGCCTGGCTCATGGCGTTGTTGGGCAAGGTAGTTGCCAGCGCAGCGGCCTGTGCGTCCAAAATCTGTTGAATGCCTCGTCCGGCCAGATCGAGCAGTGCGTTGAGCTGGCCGCGAGTGACTGCTGATCGCTCGGCTGTGGCCTGGACTTCGATATACCCGCCGGCACTGTTCATCACTACGTTGCAATCGAGGTCGGCCTGACTGTCTTCTTCGTAGCAGAGATCAAGCAGTAACACGCCCTGAAGTACGCCCACGCTTACAGCAGCTACTGGTGTCAGCGTTGGTCTTGCTTCCAGGACGCCGCTGCGTACCAGGTATTCTACCGCCAGCGCCAGGGCAACGTAACCGCCACTGATAGCTGCCGTGCGGGTACCGCCATCGGCCTGCAACACATCGCAGTCGATGGTGATAGTACGTTCGCCAAGCGCGTCGAGATCAATCGCAGCCCGCAACGAACGACCGATCAGCCGCTGAATTTCTTGGGTTCGGCCACTCGGCCCGTTGCGTTCGCGACGGGTGCGTTGGAGAGTGGCACGTGGCAGCATTGCATACTCGGCAGTGACCCAGCCACTCTGCTGGCCGCGCATCCAGGCTGGTACCCCATCTTCCACCGTAGCGGTACAGAGAACACGAGTCTTTCCGTAGGCGATAAGTGCCGATCCCTCTGCATACGGTGCTGCGCCGATCTCGATGGAAATGGGACGTAGTTGGTTTGGTGACCGTCCATCAATCCGCATCATACGAAACCGTTTCCTCTACTTCTTATTGACCATCATACCACGTTTGTGACCACGATACAACGTGAGATTACTTAACTGATCATAATCTGCCGTGCCTGCCAGAGGTACCAGCAGGCAATGCTGCGGTAGGGACGCCAGCGTTCACCAAAGGTACGCAGTTCCTGGGGTTTGGGCAGGCGTGGTTGATCGTAGATGAGACGAACAGCATCACGCAGGCCCAGATCGGCAGCCGGCAGGACATCCAGTCGTTCGAGGGCAAACATCAGATAGATTTCAGCCGTCCATCGCCCAATGCCCTTTACGGTCATCAGGTGTGTGATGGCTGTTTCATCGTCGAGGGTTGGCAACAGGTTCAGGTCGAGTTGACCACTCATCACGCGCTCGGCCAGGTCGCGCAGGTAGCTGCTCTTCTGAGCCGAGAGGCCGGCAGTGCTCAGTACTGTCTCATCAACCGCAATGATGGTCTCCGGTGCCAGGCTGCCCAATCGCTCGTTGAGACGGTCGCGAATGGTTCGGGCCGCTACCAGCGATAGTTGCTGGCTAATGATGGCATAGGCCAGCGTGGCAAAGCCGTGCGGCTGCCGTTGCAATGTATATGGGCCAATCTGTTCGATCCAGTGCCCTAGCGTTGGATCAACGTTGCGTAGATGCTGAAGTGCGTATTCCATCGCTTCATCGTACAATGCTCTTAGCAGTATTGTAAACGATATGCAAGAGTTTCTGGCAATGTTTGTGATTGGAACTGCCGGTCAGGTCGATCACGGTAAGTCAACCCTGGTCAAGGCATTAACTGGTATTGATCCCGACCGCTTGCGCGAAGAGTAGCAACGCGAGATGACCATCGATCTGGGATTTGCCTGGCTGACCCTACCGAGTGGTCGGGAAGTGAGTTTGATCGATGTCCCCGGACACGAGCGTTTTATCAAGAACATGCTCACCGGTGTGGGTGGTATTGATGCGGTGCTTCTCGTCATTGCCGCCGATGAAGCAGTGATGCCCCAGACCTGTGAGCATCTGGCGATTATCGATCTGCTGGCGATCCACCACGGGATTGTGGTGCTGCGCAAAGTTGATCTGGTTGATGCTGACTGGCTGAAGCTGGTGCGCGAAGATGTGCGTGAAATGCTAGCCGGGAGTACGCGGACATTAGCACCGATAGTGCCTGTCTCGGCCCGCACCGGTGCCGGTTTGGCCGAACTGCTGCTAACACTCGACCGTTTACTTGATACGCTGCCGGCGCGTGATCAGGTGCACGGTGTGCCGCGATTGGCAATTGATCGGAGTTTCACCATTACCGGTTTTGGTACGGTCGTGACCGGTACCTTACGCGATGGTGTCCTCTCAGTTGGTCAAGAGGTCGAACTCTTACCGCCAGGATTACGTGTGCGCATTCGTGCTTTGCAAAGCCATCAACGACCAATCGCTCAGGGAAAACCTGGCATGCGGGTGGCCGTGAACCTGGCCGGTGTCCATCATCGTGACATCAGGCGTGGTTATGTGCTGACCCTGCCGGGCGCATTGATACCGACGACCTTACTCGATGCGCACGTGCGCGTTATCGATGATGTGGCGCCAATCGCGCATAATGCTGCGCTCGATCTGTTTATCGGCAGTAGTGAAGCACCCTGTCGTCTGACCTTGCTGGATACCGATGAGTTGACCGCCGACCGAAGGGTGGGTTCAGATTCCGCTGACAGTTCCGGTCGTTGCCGCCGTTGGCGACCGGTTCATTCTGCGCACGCCTTCACCCAGTCGCACTGTTGCAGGTGGTGTGGTGATTGATCCGCATCCGCCACGCCATCGTCGCTTTCGTTCCGAGGTGATTGCGGCACTGACATTGCGATCCCAGGGTAGTCCCGCTGAGCGGTTACGCCAAACCATGGCCGATGGCCGGCCCCGGCTGCGCACAGAGAGTTTAGCTGCTGCCGGTATCACTGATACTGAGGCCGAGGCGGTGCTGGCGGCGCTCGTCACAGAGGGACACCTGGTCGTATTGGGAGACGATGCCTTGATCTCATCTGCGGGTTGGGCCAGTTTACGTGCAACCTTACATGATCTCCTGGCGTCGTACCATCAACGCTTTCCGCTGCGGCGGGGCATGTCGCGTGAGGAGGTACGCCAGCGCTTGCAACTGACACCAAAACTCTGGCAAAGTGTCCTGGTAGCCACCATGGCAGAGAGCTGGCTTAGTGCTGATGAAACAACGGTACGGTTGACCGACTTCACACCACAACCAACAGCAGATCAGCAACGTGCGCTCAATCGCTACATGAGTGCGCTGACCCACATGCCCCCTGCACCGCCACCCACTGAACTCGACAGTGAATTACTGGCGTGGGCGTGTGATAATAGTCTGTTGGTGAAGATCGCATCTGACCTGTATCTGTTGCCGGCAACCTGCACAGCAATGACAATGTGGGTGCGAACTACCATAGAAACGCAGGGCGAGGTAACGGTAGCAGCGTTTCGTGACCATTTTGGCGTCTCGCGGCAGTATGCAGTTGCGTTTCTTGAATACCTCGATGAACAGCGGATAACCCGGCGAGTGGGGGATACACGCATTCTGGTGCGTTAAGGCGTTAGGTATGGATCGCCAGATTGGACAGGAGGCGATCAATCATGATAGACTCTTAATAAACACTAAACCTACCCCGCTCGCGCAGGAAAGGAGATTGCTTTGGCCGGTAATCAGAATGATTTGCGCCGTTTTGGCACAGCTTTGTTGTTGGGTGTAGCTGCCGGATTTGCCGCACGTTATTACCTTGAAACACGTGCCCGTAACAGCACTCGCCCTGCCAGCGGTCTGATCGATTGGGAGCAGGCTCGCCAGGCCGCGTTGCGGCTGTCTCAATGGGAGCAGGCACCGGTGGATAATCGGGCTTTCCGGCGCGAGCAGTATGCGCGGATGGTGGCGCTCAGCGAACCTCTAATCGCCGACTATCTCGGTGTACGGCTACCTGAACCGGTAAGTCGGATTTTTGTCTTTGATCGGCGGGAATGGCTGGAAGCGAATATCGTTTCGTTTAGTCAGCTTTTTCGCCCGATTGAAGAGATGTACGAAAAGAACGGCGGTGGGCGGGGTGCGCTCGGCGTGCTGATGAATGACGTTAGCAGCAAGCTCCTGGGCGTTCAGATTGGTGGCTTGCTCGGCTATCTGGCTCAACGGGTGCTCGGTCAGTACGATCTCAGTTTACTGTCGGCTGAGGCGACCGGTGGTTCGCTCTATTTCGTGGAACCCAATATTGCCCGCGTACAACAGCAACTGGGTCTGAGCGACGAGGATTTCCGGCTCTGGATTACGTTGCATGAAATGACCCACGCCTTCGAGTTTGAAGCCTACCCATGGGTGCGCACGTACTTCCGCGAGCTACTTGAGCAAAATTTTGCCCTTGTCAGTGGCCAGATGCTCAGCAGTGGTAATAGTCTGGTCGATATGCTCATGCGCCTCTTGCAAGGCATTGGGAGTGGTCAACACTGGATCGAGACCGTGTTAACACCTGAGCAGCGAGCGGTTTTTGACCGGATTCAGGCACTGATGTCGCTGATCGAAGGCTATGGAAATCACGTGATGAATGCGGTTGGTCGCCGATTGTTGCCCAGCTTCAATCAGATTGAGCAGCAGATTGCCCAGCGCCAACGCCAGCGCACCATGCTTGACCAGATGGTCTTCCGTCTGACCGGTCTCGATCTGAAGCTGGCTCAATATCAGCAGGGCGAGGCGTTTGTCAATGCGGTTGTCGCAGCGTGTGGCATTCAGTTTGCCAGCCGAGTGTGGGAACGACCGGAGAATCTGCCGTCGATGGATGAAATCCGTAATCCGGGGCAATGGATCGTGAGGATGGATCGGCAGTAGGCGAGGGTTGAAATCGTTCTACCACATCTGGAAGTAGAAACCACTATCACCCTGGCTCTGACCCTGAGCGATACACACCGTGCGCAGACAATAGTCTGCCCCCTGGGAGCGTGCGTCTGCGGCGCACTCACCACCTGAGTCAGTATCCGCTGGAAGCGCATACCTTCGGCGCACTCATCACCTGCACCAGCGGGAGTCATTCGGTGCCGCTGGTTCCCGCCCCCAGCGGGGGCGGGTGAGGGTGGGGGTGCTTACACGTCCCAGCATCACACCCCAGCCTGGCCTCGCTCCGCTGGGGAGTGGGCGTGCTCCAGATAGCTC
>NZ_DAOUBI010000092.1:0-9556 GCF_034432675.1 Chloroflexus sp.
CCCTGGATCAAACGTCTGCCCTCCCCTCTCCAGCCCCTGCTATGCATTACCCACAACTGGTGTCAACCACGTGCGTATCAGCGAGGATGATCGCTATGGGTGCTGTTGGAGCGACTGACCCGGTGACAGTGCCCCGCTCCAGCCGTGCCAGCACGTGCTGGATGGATTGCATTACCCGCTCGTCATGCGCATGTCGCAGCGTTTGGCGTGCGGCAGCCATGCTGCCGCGCCCAGCCGCGCTCACGATCTGGCGCGTGGCCCACCGTTACCCATCCTGGTCACGGGGGTGCTGAATGTGCTCGTGCCGATCAGCGAGTCGATCAGACATGAATGCGATCCCTGCACGTAGATGGTTATGTTGCACGAGATTCGTGCCTGCGCACCAGCAGCCACGGCCAGCACCCGACGGCGGTGGTGGGGATGCCTGCACGCAGGCTGGAAACCCGCGCCACGGGGAGCGCGTGCAGTCTGCCTGACACAGCGCGACATATAGGTAATGCATAGCGGGGGCGAGCTGGAGTGGAGGCGTGTTGCCTCTCCCCCTGGGCGCAGCTCACAATCGCCGATCCCCCTCCTGACGGCACTGGGAGCGCGAGCCTCCGGCTCGCCAAAGCCTTGCCCCCATCCCCCCACCCCCTGATCGTAGACGAATCAAACCAGTACACCGCCCCTACCCCAGCTATTTCCTATTTCCTATCTCCTATCTCCTATCTTCTAAAACACCGCAAACACCTCACTACCCACCACCATCACAAATAGCAGGTTCAACAAAATCCCCACGACCAGACTGATCGCGGTCAACAGCAGCAGATAGACCGTGCGCCGGCGAATCAACCGGCGAAATTCACCCTGTAACAACGCTTCCAGGGTCTGCTGCTGCGCAGCGAGCACCATCTCAACTGGTGTACCCTCTGCTTCTGCCTGAGCAAGCGCCGCCGTAGCATCGATCAGTTCACGACAATTGGAGCGACGGGCAACTTCGGCCAGTGCCGCAAAGGGGCGCATCCGCTGCTCTTCGCTGAGCGCCAACGCCTCGGCGACGAGGCTCCGCATTGGCGCCTGGCGGGGTGTTGCCTGCGCACAGTAGCGTCGCAACAGCAGACTAGGGGCTTCAAAGCTGCCCAACGCAACCCGAATAAAACCAATCAAACCCGGCGTGAGGCGTCGTAATTCCTGGCTAAGCCGCTGCTGATCACGCTGGGGCTGACGCGCCCATTTCAGACCAAGCGCCAGATAGGCCGCCAATCCTAATCCCACCCAGATAATCCCCCCGCTGAGAGCAGCGCCAAAACAGAGGAGAGCGATCAGTAGTCCACCACTCTGGCCGATGATCAGCCGTTGTCGTTCATTCAATGGTCTCGTCACCAGTGGTTGCTGGCGAAGCGCTACCCCAAGTGCGGCCAGCAAGGTGCCACAAAACGCCGCCAGCAACGCCGGTGCCGCAGGTGTTGTGAGTAGATGAGGCATATGCAGCTCCTGAGTAACGATGAGTACCTCGATACCTAATAATCAACATCCTCGACCTGTGAGAACAGGAAGCCACCGATCATCGGTGCCAGCAAAGCCAGGGTCACGATGACGGCAAAAACCATCCCCAGCGGAGTGCTATACGCGATCCGTACCCGCTCCCATTGGGTCGCGATCAGGTATAGAGCCATTAGACACCCTGCCCCACCGACGGCCAGACCGCTGTAGCGCATCTGGGCCAGTTCGGTCAGTGCCTCTTCCCGCCGTCGTTCCGACACCTGAAGCGCCGCGTAAGCCGCAGCACAACGCCGAGCCTGCAAGTCTTGCGGTTGATCGGCGGCAACCGCCAGGTGATTGAGCAGGGTTGCGTGGCGAGACGCTGAGGTTTGGGCAGCCAGTGCCGTAATAACCTGACGAAGTGTTGCAATGCTCCCGTCGGCGAGCGGTGTCCCCTGTTGCCGAAGTAACCACCTCCACTCGTCGCGTAGTGGCCCATCACCCATATCGATCAGGATACGCTCCAGGGCAGTACGAAGACCTAAACCGCCACTGAGCAAAGCACTGAGGCGACCGATAGCCGGGGTCAGTTCCCGTTCCAGATGCCGATTGTAACGTGATTGGTTAACGGCAAAACCGATACGCACAACCAGCGCTGCCACCACCGGCGCAACCGCCAGCGCCAGCCAGATTGAGCCAATCCATCCCAACACCAGACTACTCAGCGTCGCCGCTCCGCCGGCCAGCAGCAAGGCCGTATTCGTTCCCAACAGCGCTGGCCGCCAGACCAGCGCCGGATCGCAGACCGCTGGCGAACGCGAGCGATCAAACCGGGCAAGGAACTGCATAAGGGGTTGCCGGAAGATAAAGGTAGCGGTCATGGTAATCAATGCAGCCAGCAAAGCCGGCACCGCACGTACCAGCCAGGCCGTTTCGGGATGGGTGAGCGAGTCAATGCCAGGCATATCATTATCCTTTCTCGGTAGTACAGTGCCTCATCACGCACAATTGCTTCCCTGAGCAGTGACCAACGCTTCGCGCATACACAGGGCAGCCGCAACCGGCGTGAGCGCCGCTGAACTGATTTCACCACTCGCCACCAGCATATTCAGTGCGCTGTAGCGCGTTCGCAATAGCGCCAGTGCCGTCTCGTCACTCAAGCGAGCTGGATCGAGCCTGATCATCAGATCGAGTGCATCGCGGCCCCGACCCTGGCGCAATGCCTGATCTGCCCTGGTTATTGCTTGCTGCGCCTCTTGATCGGCTCGCTGTCCGGCTGCAATCTCCCCGGCCAGCGCAGGCCATCCGCCGGGAGGAGCAAAGGCTGCATAGCGTTCGAGATCGGCGTTGAGGTCAGCATACAGACTTGCCGCACGCTCCCAGCGTCGACTGGACAGCGTAGCCAGAATCTGTTCACAGGCTTCGCGTGCTGCCTGAGTCGCCTGCTGTGATCGTTCTGGTAGCATGGTCAGGGCCTGACGTGCTGCCTGGGCCAGCCGTTCATCCTGGCGCTCTTCCCATGCCCGCCGCAGGATCGCCAATGCCCGTTCAGGGGCACCGGCCTGGCGAGCGAGCGCGGCCTGACTCAATGCCTCTTCTACAATTGCCCGACTGCTGGCGACGGCCCGCGGCCGCTCGCTCATCTTGAGCAGGCGCAGCCGTTGTTTGAGCATGTCAGGCGTCTGGTCGGCTCCATCCCACATCAAGGCATCGCCCTCTGCCCGTGCCACGCAATACCAGCGCAGACCGCTGCTGTCAACTTCTGCCCGGGCCAGGGGAACGATCCGCGGGCGCAAGCCGGTAGCCGTTTCTTCACAACCGTCAAGCAGTACCACTTCATCAATGTAACGTCGTCCGTTGTTGCGACTCAGATGGATCACGACGTGAAAGTTGTCGCAGATGTCTTCAAGGGCATTCGTGCGCCGTCCCTCGTAGAGGTATGCCCCAGGCATCGCCGCGCAATCGGCCAACCGGCTGACCGCACGCAGCGCATTGCGGGCGTGAATTGTGGTGACAACCGCGTGACCGCTGACCGCAACGGCCAGAATGGCACCTGCTTCAGCGGCACGGGTTTCGCCCGGTGCGACCAGTGATGGCGTCTGGCGCAAAACTTCACGGGCTGCCCGCCCAAAAGCGTGTGGATCGAGGCTGGTCTGCACCAGTTCCCGCGTCCACGCCGCATGGCGAACATTGATCTCCAGGGTATTGTCCTCGATAGTGATAACGTGTGGTTCTCCCGGCCACGAATTGACAATCGCTTCCAGCAAAGCTGTCTTCCCGCAACCGGTTTCCCCGGCGATCAGAAACGAGCAACGGGCGCGCACCAGCAATCGCAAGAGCGCAAACAGCGCTTCATCACAGGCCCCCCGCCGCAGAATGTCGTCCAATGTCCACGCAGTGCGCCGCCCGCGGCGAATACAAATCAACGCTGTATCATCAGGAGTACAGGGCGGAATAGTAACGTGCATACGTGTGCCATGCGCCAGCGGCAGGGTGTCTTGTGGCCGGCTACGGTCGAGGGGAACCGCCAGCCGCGATGCCAAAACCAGTGCCCGATCTAGCGCCTGGCGAGGCGAACTGAATCGTTCAGGCGCGAGTGTAAAATCAGCACCCTCCTCTTGCACCATGATGCGGTTGCCGATGATCTTCACCTCCTGGATACGCTCATCGTCCAGATATGGCTGCGCCGGCCCCCAGCCGATGGTGTCGCGAAAGAGGCGCAGCAGACTGGCATCATCAGTCGGCAGACCGGCCAGCGGCCCACCACGTTCAGTGTGCGAGCCGATAGCGGCACGCAACACCCGCAGCACCGCCGGATCGCGTTCGGCAGCGGGAGCCACCGGATCGAGCAGATCGGGATGCAGCTCGGCGAGCAGGATGTCGCGTGCGGCTTGTAACACTGTCGCCGTTGGATCGGTCACCTGATGCGACGTCGGCAAGAGATCGGCCAGTCCACCCTCTTCGATAACGGTTAATGGTCGGTAGGCAGGATGCATGGTCACCTCCTTATGACGACATTGCCGGTACCGGAGCACGGTGTGTAAACAGCCCGGCAAAGCGGTGCCACCAGGCGGTTTGCGGCATTGGCAGGCGCGGCTGCAAACCAGCTTGTGCGCACAGTGCCTCAACTACCTGATGCGTGGCGCGGGCGAAACGACTGTGCGGGCCGAGATCGAGCATCGAGATGTAGCCATCGTGTTCATCGGCGAGGCTGGCTAACCGTGGTTCGCGTGGCAGCGTGCCCAAACTACCAACACGCGGGTAGCGACGGGCGAAGAGTTCAGCCACCATCCCAACCGTCACCGTCACACCGCGTTCTGGCTCCATAAAGAGCAGCGAACAGCGTTCGAGCCGCTCCGGCGCCAACTCGCTAAAGTGTTCGAGCATATGCCCCACTCCCATCCGCTCGCGAGCACCGGGAGGCGTCGGCAGCACAACACTGCCACCCGCCTGCAACACGTGCGTTGCATACGGACGACGCAGGTAGTCGGGAGGAGTGTCAATTAACACCACATCGTACCCTTCAAGGGCAAGAATGCCCTGGTACAACCCTTGCCAGTCGGGTAAGCGTAAATCGTTTTCGGCCCTGGCCACGGCATGCGATCCGATCAGCAGATCGATCCGCCCCCAGCCCTGCTGATTGGCACGGGTATGCTCAGGCTGGAAGATGAAGGGTTGAATACCGGTCGGATTCCAGTGCGATGGGCCGCGCTGCACCAGGTGGAGGTAAGAAGGAGCACTAGCCGGAATGCGGAACGCCGGCACCAGACCGGGGTTTGAGATGTCGCTGTCCCACACCAGGACATCGAGACCACGCCGACGCAATCCTTCGGCCAACACACAGGTTGCGAAGGTCTTGCCGATACCACCCTTCGCCGCCCCAATCGCGATCACCGGCAAGCGCTGCGTCCCGTGACCACGTCGTCGGCCAATCTGCGCTCCGATCCAGTCGGCCAGCGCGACCGGATTACGTTCAGCCGTAGCCGGTAACCCTGCCGCCTGCGCATCGGCGAGAGCCGCCCGGGCCGGGCCGGTCAACCCCAGTATGACCCGCACCCCAACCTGCTGCGCACGCGCCGTTAAATCCCAGAGATCGGCCAGGGGCGTACCCCGACTATCATCGAGGTAGAGGGCATCTGGCGGACGTGACCCGCTCAAGAGGCGTTGTACCTGGTCAATCCGCGATGGTGCCAGCACTGCAACATCGCGCAATTGCTCAACTTCGGCCTGCAACCCTTCAATCGCACTAAAGATGATCAGTTCCATAGCACAGCTCCGTTCACATTGATACACTGGAAACCCGCAACGGATAACGCTCCAGGGCTATCTGAAGCAACCCCATCACATTCGCCCAAGCCCCCAACCGGCATTGACATACCCGGCCCGCATCAGACGGTCACTGCTACGTTCGTAACGGAAGAGCGGATTGGTCGGAAATGGGTCGCCACTCTGGCCCTGCGCACCCTGGGGAAGCACCTCCTCAATCGCAATCACCCCACGTTTACCGGTTGGCGTTCGCCCAATCTGCACAGCCAGCAAATTCACGACATCCGACGTAATCAGACCGCGTACAATCTGCGCAGCCGCCTGGCCGGCCCCGGTCGTCTCCTGAGCCAGACCGATCAGCGCCATCCGCTCCAGATTGCGCAGCGCCCCTTGCACGGTAGCGGCGTGAATGGTGCCCAGGCCAGGGTGACCGGTGGCAGCGGCCTGTAACATCGCCATTGCTTCACCACCACGCACTTCGCCAACAATGATGTAGTTGGGTTTCTGCCGCAGAGCAAACGTTACTGCCCGGCTGAAGCCACCCGTCTCCGTTGGAGCTTCGATATGCAGGCTATTGGCGCTCCGCGGTAATTCGCCACCGTCTTCGATCACCACCAGCCGCATATGCTTGCCAATCGCCTGCGTCAACGCAGCCGCCAGCGTCGTTTTGCCACTCCCGGTTGGCCCGGCAATGAGTAGCGATGCCCCACCGTTCAACGCGGCTAACAAAAGATCACTCGCTTCACGGGTGAGTACGTGGCTTTGAACCAGATCGTCAAGCGTTGCCCATCGTTCAGGGAGCAACCGGATCGAAAGGCTCGGCCCGGCTGGGGAAGCACTACGACTGGTAATCGCGTAACGCAACCCATCAACGACACCCTGAACGAACGGCGGTAGTGGCTGATCAGGTGCAATACCCTGGCTACGCCAGACAAGCTGCCGTTGTGTCCAGTCAATCCAGGCCGGATGAACCATCACCCCGGTATTAACCATCATCCCCCGCTGCACAACAAAGAAGGGCGAGTCGGCAGGGCCATTAAAGAGAATGTCCGACACCGCGTGCTCCGGGTCGCGCCAGATTTCCAGAGGGCCATACCAGCCCACCTGCCGCCAGCAGATCGTCTTCCCCAGACCAAGTTGGGCAAAGGCTTCTTCAGGCGGAACGTGCCAGTAATCCCGCAAGCGACCACTGCGGAGCAACATACGCAGCTCCTCGGCAACCGTCGCCCCATCCTCGCTACCGTGTACCGCTTGACCTGGAATATCCCAATTCGCGTACATGCCACGTCCCCTCCACTGGAGTGTGATGGTAATGGTTATTGATGTCATTTCAGACCGACGACAGCATCGCTGCGCTTGTAGCCAGCCTGGATATCGTCAGCAATGCTCTGCCAACCACGAGAGGGTTACAACCGCTTTCATCCTGAAACCGTTCACGTTTAAGGGCGGTCAGAACGTAAACGTATAGGTTAACGCAACTTTTACTGCAGCGGGACCGGGAAGCCCCAACACCTGCTTCTGGTCTCCGCTCCCACCAGTTCAGCACCGGCCACCTGCACTACCCTCCTTCCTGCCGCAGCGGACGCCCCTGCGTAGGCTTCTGGTCACTTGCGTGTGCAGTCGAACACCGCAATCGCAGTGTAGTCGCCGCAGTGGATGCCCCTGCGTAGGCTTCTGGTCACCCCTCTCCCGCCGTGCGGGAGAGGGGTCGAGGATGAGGGCGTTTAGCTCATCCCCATGCGCCTGCAACCTCACGTTCTGTACACCCCTGAAACTGCTCACGGTTGTACATCGTCTACTGCTGGTGCCGGCCTAACTAATTCCTCGACCGTGATCTGACCAATGTCCAGCCGATCCAACGCCGGCAAGATCGGGGAGTCACTGCCGTAGCGTTCGCCCCACAACGGCAGACCGGCAGCCTGTACGGCCTGGATCACGTGTGACTGGTACGGCGTCAGTTCCAGGTAGGCAATACCTGCCTCTCCATCCACGTAGAGCACTCGTGCACCGCTGAGCAAACGACACGCATACGGTCGTGGCTGCAACGGCGAGTCTGGCGGATTCACGGTTGGTTCGCGCCCTGCGGCTGCCTGCCGTGCCTGATCACAGACATCGGGCGACCCATTCGGATCGCTGAAGCCGATATTGACCCGATCACGATGGGTGAGCGGGCCAATTGTCTCAGTGCTGAACGGCACCGCAACCATCCCCGGCGTCAACGCCTCACCGTTCGGGTAGACCGGTTGGGTTGGTGCCTGCTCCATCAGCATCGAGGGCTGGAGCAGATCGTTCGCCGCAAGATGGCGGGCTGCATACTGCCCGACGGCCAATGCCGGTGAGCTAATACCGGTCAGTTGCACCGGGCGATGACGGGGAAGCAGAACAACCGCAAGATCATCGGCACTGATTTGCTGTCCATACGGTACATCCCGCGTCAGAATCACCACCGGCTCGCTACGGCTTGCCTCCAGAAAAGCAATCACAGTAAAGACAGCCGTGATAAGCAAACCCAGACCGATAAGGATCGTCGGTAGGGGATTGCTGCGTCGGCGGCTCAGTGCCTGATGAAGCGTACCAATTGCAGACATATGAGTGCTCCTTTCATTGCAAGGTTATGGCCGACTCAGGCGATCAATCGTATCAGCGGCACGAATACGCGGGCGCATCTCTCCTAAACCAAACAGACCGTGCAGGGTTGGTTGCACTTCAGCACATAGCAGTGGAGTAGAGCTGGTCACATACGCACATGTCCCTCCTTGTGGTAACACTGTCCAGCGCACAGCCGCGGCCAGTTTGTCTGGATCATGACCGTCTAGCCGCGCAGTCCGCAGGTTGGCGAGCAGAAATTGATGTGCTACGTTGACAATCGCCGCGCAATGACCGGGATTCGTGACAGTTACTGCCTGACAGGTGCGGTTACCGCGTAGCGATTGCGTATTACGGGCCAGCATCGCGTAATCAAGGTGCTGTACAGCCGAGCGCGTTGCCTGCTGAAGTGCATCTTCGAGCAGCGCCACGTCCAGCCAGAGGTTAGCCACCTCAATCACCACCAGGATGAAGAGTGTCAGCGCTGGCAACATCAGCGCCAGGATTGGTAATGCCTGCCCGTGATAACGTTGATGACGGTGCCACATACGCCTCTCCTACTGTTGATCGCGCTCGGCAGCCCGCGTGGCGCTGGCTCGTACCACCATGTCCTCGCTAAAAGGAAGCAGTGCCGTTGGTGCCCAGAGTGAGGCCCGGTAGCGCACCTCAACCGTGATCGGGTCGTAACGCCGGCATGGTCGGCGCGGACATGAAATGACAACCTCACTTGCCGCTACGTCGATGCCGAGGCTTCCATGCAGTGCCTGCCGGGCTGCGAGTTCAGTTGCGGCACGATCACCTCCGGTCAGCGCAGCCTGATGCACTGCCGCCCGTACCGCCTGATTGACGGCATAATGAATAAGCAGAATTTGCCCCACCGTAAAAAGACCTATAACCAGGGTGAGCAAGATCGGGAGGGCCAGTGCCATCTCGATCAGTGTCTGTCCCGGCGGACGATAGTGTTTCATCGCATGCTCCTTTTCTCAACCGGTTGCAGGCTGTGAAACGATTTGTTTTGTGACCTGGAACCAGCCTGTGCTAACTGTCTGTCCTGCTGAGCTTTGTTCATCTGATGACACCCTCACCGGTGGCGAACGGCTGTACCTGCCAAACGCCTTTGGTTTCGCCGGACGCACATACTCCCTGGAACTCACTGCTTAACCCACCAGTCCGACCGGCTGGGCTTGGTGAGCTGATGACGCCTCCCTACCGATGGCAAACGGCTGTACCTGCCAGACGC
>NZ_DAOUBI010000093.1:0-6796 GCF_034432675.1 Chloroflexus sp.
CTGGCGCGGCAGCATGGCTGCCGCACTCCAAACCTTGCGCCACGCGCATGACGAGCGGGTAAGGCAATCCATTCAGCACGTGATACCACGGCTGGAGCAGCGCACTGCCACCGAGGTGGTCGCCCAAAACAGTACCAATAGCGATCATACCAGCCGATACGCACGTGGTTGACACCAGTTGTGGGTAATGCATAGCGTGTCGTGGGAGTGGGAATTGCACCATAGAGACACCGAGAGCACAGAGATAGTGAGGGTGAGCACTTCCCTGGGATCGCTAACCTCCGTCTCGCACCTGACAAGGTGCACATACGCTAAGTCTCCTATACACTATATCCTATTTTCTATATCCTATTTTCTCTCTCCTAAATCCCCTCTCCCCTCACCACTTGCAGACTCCGCCATTTTGTGCTACATTAAAGGCCGTGCGGGCGTAGCTCAGGTGGTAGAGCATCTGCCTTCCAAGCAGATGGTCGCGCGTTCGAGTCGCGTCGCCCGCTCCACTAGTGAACTATCCCACCCATTGTGGTGGGATGTTTTATTTGCAACGATAGTGCTGTTTTTGATGGACGATAACGGAATGAAGACGAACAGCGTTTTTGAACCTGTTTCAAAAAATATCTCCTATGGGGGTATCTCATTCGTTGCCGACCGGTTCCATGCATGATCGTAACGAGCACACCCGGCATTCGCGTGACCAGCCGGGTCAACGACCTGACACGTGCCAGATCGTGAGCACGGCTGGCGCGGCAGTCATGCTGCCGCACTCCAAACGTCGCGACACGCGGATGATGAGCGAACAAGGCAACCAATCCAGCGCGTGATAGCACCACAGATGGTTGTTAGAGTGTGACAGCACAGCGTTTTATGAAATATAAGTTCGAGAACACCTAATTCCAGGCCAGACATCAATCGTGCTGCTCTATGTCAGGCTAAGGCATCTGCACCATCGTGAGATAGCAGGTCTGGGTGATGGTGTCACAGGCATCACGTCTGAAATACGATAGCCCATAACCAACATGACACTAAAAAGACATCTCATACAGCGCACTGCTATGATTCCTGCCTCCGCCGTTGCAGCCATCGCTCGAATGAAGCACGACTCTCAGTAGATTTCTTGCCCAAGAGTAAGCCTTCAACACTGATGTCTTCGTCGAGGTCCGGCCAATGGATGCCGTACCCGGCGCTGCTGATTTCATAATTGGCCCGCTCAGCAGGAGTTCCGTATGCCAGCCGTGGGTACCAGCCGATGGGGATAGCAATGGTTCGTCCATCGTCTAAATCTACCGCCAGGGTGTCATCCGTCACAGTGACGTTGATCACCTTAGGAAGTACCAGTGTCACCACGACAGAAGACGTCCCATTCATTGCATAACCTCTCTCGATGGTCGCGCATGATTCGTTCGATTGTGCGGAGTTCCTGACGGCTGTAGCCGTGATGTTCTGCGAGCGATACATCAGGGTCAAGCCAGAATTTGGCACTCTTGTTTTCTCTATCCACGTGCATATGGCGCGGTTCGCCGCAGTCGTGCGAATAGAAAACGGTAGGCACCTATGCGAAGAGCTGTCGGCACAGCAGGTCCTTACTTCGTGTGTCAAGTTGCGTGCTTTGTCCTGTTGTAGCGCACCGACTTTGGAGATCGTCTGACATGTGCAGACACTCCCATTGTAAAGCGGGGTGACGGGACGTGCAATATGGTTTTGCTGACATCCTGTCGTTCTACCACTCCGCTACCGGATGCTGGACGAACTCAGTTGCCCGCTTCAGGCATCCTCTCCAGGATATACCACGCTCTCGAGAACGGAAGTCATTGGGGAATCTCTGGAATTGTCCATCCTTGGGAGGGCGCGAATATTGATAAAGGATTTCGTCTCAGGGAGATCATCGATAAGCCTATTCCCACCCTTCCCCATCGCCTATGCCGCATCCGCCGCATTATCAGCACGGGTCACGGTGTGCTGCGCATCGGCGATGGTGTCGGCATGGGCCGCGCTGCAGATCAGCGCATCTGGGCACGCAGGGCAGCCCGGAGGAGGCGCTCAGCACAGAGTTGTTCCCGGCAAGCTGCACACTACCAGGTGCGTAGCGGCAATATGCAGCCTGCCACTTGCCCTATCTCTCTTCAGTACTCAGCACTGCTTCAATGGCTGTTACCACTCGTTCTAGGTCGGCCTGCTCAATAACTAGCGGTGGTAGCAGCCGTAAGACGTTGGGTCCCGCCGGTAGGGCCAGGACGCCGTGGTCGATCAGCGCTGCGATAGCGGGCTGAGAGCGACTTTTCAGTTCAAGACCGACTAACAGGCCCAATCCCCGGACTTCGCGAACCGACGGCAGACGCAGGTCGCGCAGTGTTTGTAGCAGCCATGCCCCTTTGGCCGCTGTCTGTTCAGGTATCCGTTCGCTCTGATACACGTGCAGGGCGGCCCGGGCCGCAGCACAGGCCAGAGGGTTGCCCCCAAAGGTTGAACCGTGGGTTCCCGGTGGTAACGCACCGTGACGTTCGTGGATGACCACGGCACCCATTGGTACCCCGGCAGCAATACTCTTGGCAAGGATGAGCATATCAGGCGTGACGCCACTATGCTCAATCGCAAACAGCTTGCCGGTTCGCCCAAAACCAGTCTGTACTTCATCAACCAACAACAACGTGCCATTCGCAGCGCAGATGGTGGCGACTTCTGCCAGATAGCCGGGTGGCGCCGGTCGCACCCCACCCTCTCCCTGTACCGGTTCGATCAGTACCGCAGCCGTCTGTGGGCCGATAGCGGCTCGCAATGCTTCCACGTTTCCGTAAGGCACATGGCTGAATTCCGGCACCAGGGGTAAAAATGGTTCGCGGTACTTGCTCTCCCAAGTGGCACTGAGCGCCCCCATGGTACGGCCATGGAAGCCGCGCATGGTTGCAACGACGCCAGGCCGACCTGTCAAAAGCCGCGCAAATTTCAAAGCTGCTTCAACCGCTTCTGCCCCGCTGTTGCAGAGGAAGATACGCGAGGGGAATGGTACGACCGCCGCTAATTCGGCTAGATATGCTGCCCGGACATCGTTGGGAAAGATTTCGGGACAACTGATGAGCCGCTCTGCCTGTTCGCGAATCGCTGCGACGATAGCCGGGTGGCAGTGGCCGAGATTGGCCGCACCCTGACCACCGACACAATCGATGTAGACCCGGCCATCCGCATCGTACAGGCGCGCCCCTTCCCCGCGCACGATTGCCAGTGGCCGCTTCGGATACAAGCCACTGGTGTAGAGCGCTTCTTGCGCAATAATCTCGGCATTTGTGCTCAGCGTATTGATCATCACGACATCCTTACCCTTGTGTGACTCATTGAAGCTATGAGGCATGCTATTCGGCAACCGTAATCCCGGCCTGGGCCAGCGCATTACTGACCAGCGGCCAAATCGTGCGGTGATCAATGACATTTTGATCGCGTCGGGTACGTACCTCGATCAGATGCAAGCCGCCGGTAAAACTGGCCTGGAGTGCTTCGTGTACTGCTGACCAATCTGTGACCAGGGTGTAGTGCGCGTTGTGCATTGCCGCCAATGGTGCGAAATCAACACCGTGTGGCGTGCCGAATAATAGCTCGAACTGGTCAGTTTCGCTGGCCTGGGGCAGAAACGAGAAGATACCGCCGCCATCATTGTTGATCAGAAGTATCGTTGCATCGAGCCGGTGGAGACGAGCGGCAAGCAGACCGTTGGAGTCATGCAGGAGTGAAAGGTCACCCAACGCCATTACGAGCGGCCTCGCCTGACCGGCAGCCAGGCCGAGTGCGGTTGAGACCAGGCCGTCAATGCCGTTAGCTCCCCGATTGCCAACCACGTACAGCGGGTTCGTGCGTGGGCCGAGAAACGTGTCGCAATCGCGTACCGGCATCGAATTGCCAACAAACAGTGTTGCACCGGCAGGCAACCAGGAAGCGAGACGGGCAAACAGTCCCGGTTCACTGATGTGCTCTTGGGGTAGGAGATGTGACTGAATGATCGTCCGTGCCGTCTGCTCGGCGCTTACCCATGCGCGTAGCCAGAGGGTCGGCCCTTCACGTTGCGAGGATGCCAGCGCGTCGGCCAGCGCGATACAGAACCAGTGTTCATCGACGTGCAGGTGTTCGCGGGCCAGGCTGGTCGGCTCACGCCAGCCCGCACCGCCATCAATCACAATCTGGCGAGCGTGAGGATGGTGTTGCAGGTAAAGCAAGAGCGGTTTGCTGGTTGGCATTGCTCCAAAGCGCAAGACGACTTCTGGCGCGTAACTGGACACGAAGCGCTCATCACGCAAGAAGGCATCATATGTGCCCAGGGTATACTCATCAACGTGTGGCCCGTAGCGTACTCCCGACAATGGATCGGCCAGGATGGGGTAGCGCAGACGATGGGCCAGGGTGGTGAGCAGTGGGCCAAGATCGGGTGGACAATCGGGACCGGCGATGATCAGTCCCCGGCGGTATTCAACCAGGCTGGTTGCCAGCATTGCCAGTTCTGCTCCACCGATCATGCGACGTGCCGGCGTTACCTGAACCGCTGATGGCGTTTCGCTAAACAGGGCTGCCATCCGCGCTCGATCAGGAACGAGTGGTTCTCGAAAGGGCAGATTCAGGTGCACCGGGCCAGCAGGGGCATTGCGCACCAGTCCGACAGCACGACCCAGCGTAGCCCGTAAAAAAGGCAAGAGTGCCATATCCGGTGTGGGCAGATCAACAAACCAGCGCACATTGCGCCCGAAAATTCCGATCTGATCAATTGTTTGCGGCGCACCATTATCGCGCAACTCAGGTGGGCGGTCGGCAGTCAGGATCAAGAGCGGCACCCGGGCGAGGTTAGCTTCGACGACTGCCGGCAACAGATTGGCCACCGCCGTGCCGGAGGTACACAGTACAGCAGCCGGCATCCCGTGCGCACGAGCCATGCCCAGTGCGAAAAAACCGGCTGAACGCTCATCCAGATGCATCCAGACCCGCAACGACGGGTGGCGAGCTACAGCCAGCGCCAGTGGTGTACTACGCGAGCCGGGGCAAACAACCACATCTTTGACCCCATTTGCCGCCAGGCTCTGTGCAATTGCTGCCACCCAATGCGTCAGCGCTTCGACATGCGCTGTAACGTTCATGCAACCCTCGCTTAGCCAATCATCTCTTCACTTGCCCCAAGCGCCTCTAACATTGCTCGCAACTTAATTCTGGTTTCGGTTAGCTCACGCTCCGGATCAGAAGCTGCCACAATCCCGCAACCGGCAAAAAGCGTTGCTTCGCACCGCCCGATCAATGCCGAACGGAGGGCAACAGCGAACTCGCCATCACCTAGGGCATCAACCCATCCCACGGGAGCCGCGTACCATCCCCGATCAAGTCGTTCGTGATCACGAATCCAGGCCAGTGCAGCGGGACCCGGTTTACCACCAACCGCCGGAGTTGGGTGAAGACGCCCAACCAGATCAAAAATATCGTACCCGGCTCGGATGCAGGCTGTGATCGGTGTAAACAGATGCTGGACATTACGCACCCGCATAATCTCAGGGGTAGACGGCGCCTGCACCGCGTCGCAATACTCTGCCAGCGCAGAGCGAATCATCTGCACCACAAAAGCGTGCTCGGCGCGATCTTTAGCGCTTTGCAACAACGCCGCGGCCAACGCGGCATCCTCATCCGGTGTCTTGCCACGTGGTGCCGTACCGGCGAGCGCCGAAGCGGCCACTGCGCCATTCCGGAGCGCTACCAGACGTTCAGGTGAAGCGCCGAGAAATGTTCGGCCACCGCGCGCCACGGCAAAGACAAATGTATGCGGATAATCCCGGCGCAACCCGTGCAGCGTCGCAGCCGTATCAAACGGTTCTGTGCTGCGCAAACGCACAGCACGCGCCAGCACCACCTTCTCCAACGTACCGGCGCGGAGTTCGCTCACGGCATCGGCAACAATAGTTTTCCAGGTCTCGGGATCGAGCGAGACATCAACCTGCAAATCAAGCGGAGGACGCCGCGGTCGTAGTGGGAGACCGATCAGTGCCTGCAAACGACGGGCAGCGGCTGCCCCTAGTGCCAGCGTCGAACTGTGCGCATCCACCATCCCGTTCACCGTCAACGTTGTCACATCACCGTGGCGCACGATCAGCAAGCGTGGCACCATCAGCAATGCCATCGGATAATCCCGCCATAAATCGCTTGGGGGGTGATCGGGATCAAAACGAAACCCTGCCACGGCAACCGGTCCCTGCACCGGCAGGTCGGGATCGGCGTCAATCACTGCCTCACTCACCAACTGCTTCCATGCCGCAGCACTGACAGCAAAGCGATCAGCGCCAGATGTTGGCGTAAAACTCCATGCTGCACCGAGACCGGTCAACTCAAAATCAGTGGCCGGCGTACTCCAGAAAAAGCGATTATGGGTAACACCGGCACCACGGGCAAACAGCGCCAGGGGATCGCGCAGCCCGACACGAGTGGTGACACTCACCAACACCGGTCGGCCAAGCTCGAGTGCGCGTTGCCGGGCCACGTCGGCAGCAGCATCCATCCGCGGCACTTCGCGTAGCGTGGCAGTAGTTACCCGTATTCCGATGAGAGGATTGGTCATACGATTGTGATGTAATTCACGCTCCCTTTGCGGCTGGGATTGTTACAATCTTCCTTTAAGCATTGTATCACGTTATGGTTGTTCTGATGCGAGATAACGACCTATACGAGCGTGTCGTGCTTAGAACCTATTTCACAAAAAGTTGTACTGTCGCGCTCGAATAACCATCTCCGGTGCCATCATGCGCTGGATTGGTTGCCTTGCTCGCTCATCATCCGCGTGTGGCGT
>NZ_DAOUBI010000094.1:0-13674 GCF_034432675.1 Chloroflexus sp.
ATATTAGCCATTGCCCCTGGCGTCGTTCATGCTGCTCGTGAGGTAGCATCTATTTCAGAAAACACCTACCATTGCTGGCTGACTCCATAATCGTAACGAGCACAGCCTGCGTCCGCGTGACCAAATCGGTTCAACAACGGGCGACGCACCGGATTGTGAGCACGGCTGGTGCGGCAACACGGCTGCCGCACTCCACACGCTACGTCACATCCTCTGTGTCATCCGTGCCTCTGTGGTGACAAACACACCTCAACCTCCGTTATCATCCCCGCTCCCTTCCGCTACAGCTCCATCCCCTGCTGCACCGGCATTCCTGCTGCGCACTCCCCCGCCAGCCGCACCACCTCGCCCCAGCTCTGCACCAGCGCATTGTACGACAGCGCTTCATCAGCCCACTTCTTGCGCTCGCAGATGTTGTACAGGCGATAGGCCAGCTCACGGGCCACCTCCGCCCGACTGCCCAGTTTGGTCAGCAGCATCGCCGTCGCCATTTCCCCACCGGTCTCCAGCACCCGGATAAGCTGATGCACCACCTCCTCAAGACGTATGGCAGTGAGGAGAGTTGACGACCATCCATAGTGCCATCATGCGCTGGATTGATTGCCTTGTCCACTCGTCATGTGCCTGTCGCGTCGTTTAGTGTGCGGCAGCCACGCTGCCGCACTAGTCGTGCGCATGCAGGTTTCCTGCAATGGTCAGGTCATTCGCCCACGTAAACTGCGCACCTACTCCCAATCATCTTCTTCTGCCGGTAGCGGTGGAGGTGTCGCCGGGCCGGCAACCCGGATATGCTCGCAAATGGTTGCCCGTTGGCCGAGGACAAAGACGCGGTGCCGTGCGATGGCACGTAGGGTCGGGGCAGCGTGGGCACGTGCCCGATCAAGCAGGTGCTGATCCGCAACGAGAGTAACCAGACGGCCACCGGGTTTGAGCACACGGGCAATCTGTTGCAAGACATCGCGGTACAGTTCGGCCAGGTCGTCGCCTTCGTTGATCTGGTTGCCAAACGGCAAATTGACGGCTACTTTGTTGACGCTGGCATCGGGCAATGGCAGTCTAGCGGCGTTCCAGCGCCGAATTTCGACCTGGCCGCGTATTTGGCGCAGGTTGGTGTTCATTGCCGAGACCGCCGCCGGGCTGATGTCACCACCGTAGAGCGCAGTAAATGGCCCGGCTGCTGCTCGTTCCAAGAGCAGTGTGCCGGCACCGGCCATCGGATCGAGAAAAATATCATCAGCCTGCGGATAGGTGAGCATCACCATTGCGGCTGCCAGCGCCGGGCGCAGCGAGGCCGGCAGATGGGTAGCCTTGTCGCGCAGACGCATTGAAGCATCTGAAAGGCGAATCGCGACGATCAACTCCTGCTCGAACAGCGTCGCCCAGACTTCCAGATCGGCGTCTTCGTCGACCGGTTGCCAGCGTCCGGGCCAGCCATCGCGGATAGCGTCGGCGACAGCTCTACCCACATCGCGGCGGTGGAAGCTGTGTTTCCCGACCATACGGGTCACAACCCGAAAACTACCGTTTCGTTTGCCGCCGTTGAAACGTCGCCATAGCTCTAGCGCCGGCTTAATCGCTTCTTCGTTGCGGGTGGCGGCGTGAATCTGGCGTAGTCCCCGTTCGTCGGGAGCAATTTTGAAGCCGCGTGCAGCGACCACGAAGACATCCTCGATGGTACGCAGTGCCAGTAACGAGCGGGGTGAGCCACGATAGTCGGTTAAGATCAGGTCGTTGCGCGCCGGCACCGCACGCACGCCGATCTGACGTGGTGCTGGACGGTCTGTCTCCGAGCGAATGGTCTGTTCGACTTCGCGCCAGGTCAGCGCAGCCAGGCCGGGAATGGTTTGTAATACGTAGAGCATAAGAAGGTCGTCATCCTACATGGTGTCGATATAATCAAGAATAATCTGGTACAGGCTCGTCAGACTGGCAATCTCTACCCACTCCTCTGCCGAGTGCAGGCCGGCCCCAACCGGGCCGAGGCAGATGGCAGGGATGCCAATGTGCGAATAGTAACGGGCATCGGTCGCGAAATGTTCGCGATAGAAGCGGGGGGGGTGGCCGATATGCCGTTCTACGATGTCGGCAATGCGCCCGACTTCCTGGTGTTCGGGATCGGTGCGCAGGCCGGCACTGGCCATAACACTGATGAATTCGGCGTCGGGAAGCGCTGCCGCCAGATCGGCCTGAATCGTCTCCGGTGTGGTGTCAGCCGTCCAGCGAATATCAAACGTAACCAGCGCCTCTGCCGGCACCTGATTCCGCGAACCTGCCCCCATCCGAATCTCGGTTGGTGTTACCGACGTTCGCCAATCGTGAGGGCCAGTTGGTGGTGGGTAGCGCTCGCTTATCGCTTGAATACCCTGCATCAGTCGGTAGACAGGATTATCGCCTTCCCAGGGCCGTGATCCGTGAGCAGCTCGACCGGGAATGCGCAACTGTGCCCACATCCCGCCTTTGTGCTCGAACATGATCCCCAGGTCGGTTGGTTCCAGGCAGAGCATAAAGTCGCAGCGCCATCCTTCATCGCGCAACCGACCGGTGCCGCGGCGTCCACCAATCTCTTCGTCGGTGACGAATTGAAAACCGACATCCGGCGGATTGGGCCGTTGAGCCAGATCGCGGATCAGGCGCATCATCACGGCAATGCTGCCCTTCATATCCTGACTGCCACGGCCATAGATGCGGCCATCTCGCACCTCTGGTACGAACTGTGCCGGCTGTCCAACCACGACATCCAGATGTCCGTTGAGCATCAGATGCGGTGAGCGCGTGGGTTGCAGCGTAACGACCAGCGCCGGCTTGTCGGCTACACAACTCTTTTCGATCTGGATGCCCGGAACATCGGCAAGATAATCGGCGACACAATCTATCGCCGCCTGTAGCTGATCGGGACGCTCAGCAATCGTCTCAAAACGGATCAGGTCGCAGGTGAGACGAATCAATTCATCACGAAGTTCAGTCATACGCTTGCTCTCGGTGTGATGGCGATTGCTACAGGCAATCGCTACTAACTGCTTCCTAGTGTACCACGTTGTGAAACATCGCGAGTCTGGCGAGAGAGACGGCAGAGCGCTCTATTCGCCAGTTCTGCGCTTGAGGTAGATTGACCTTCGTCTGGTTGCCCCGTTATCCTGCAACCAGACGGCTGAATGGCGGTAAGACACTGGGGGCAACGACAGCGGTAACGGCGTAGAGGCGAGCCTTCCAACTGGGATAGATGTGGTGACGGCGAGCGGCGATGCCGGCAAGACTGGCTCTCACTACCGGTCGTGGCTGGTCGATCATCCAGCCCGGCACCCGGCGTTGGGTGGTGGTGCCGTATTGCGGTGATTCGAGAATGTCGGTTTGGGTGAAAAATGGGTAGACGGTGCTGACACAATAGCCATCGGCGGCGAGACCATCGGCAAAGCCCCGCAGCGCAAATTTGGTTGCGCTGTAGACACTGATGTTGGGCAAAGCCGCCCAGCCAAGCATAGAAGAGATAAAAACGATCTGACTGCGGGGCCGGTTGCGCAAGGCAGGGAGCAGCCTGGCGGTCAGTCGAATCGGGGCGTGCAGGTTAATGCGCAGCAGGCGTTCAGTCGCCTCGACCGGTAGTGCTTCGAGGGGGCCGTACAATCCGACCCCCGCATTGTGAATGACCAGATCGAGGTTAGGGGCAATCCGTAACACTTGTTCGGCCAGGTGGTCACAGCTCGCCGGGTCGCTCAGATCAGCCGGCAGCAGCGATCTGATCCGACCGAACCGGTTGGGCGACTGGGCGGCAAATTCGGCAGCGGCTTTCAGCCGCTGCGGATGATGGCTGCTGAGGATAAGGTCGGCTCCTGCGCCCAGTAACTGGCGGGCAAACTCTCGCCCCAATCCGCCACCCGCACCGGTGAGCAGCACGACCCGACCGGCAAAAGCTCTCATACGCTCTCCTCATCGTCGGTTGCCTGGTTATCGATCTCGTTCAGGCTCTGCCGGCTGGCCGTCTCGAGCCGGTTGAGACGGCGCTGAAACTGGTTCAGGGCAAATGTACTGAATGTCTCGATCTGCAAATTAAACGGCATCGGATCATAACTGGCAAAGATTTCGTCGATGACCCCCATCGCGTGCAGTACCAGCTCATTCATCCGCTCAACAATGTGATCCCAGACCTGTGGATCGGTGGCAATGAGGCGTGAGAGCAGGTAGACGCCGTAGGCAATATGGCGCGACTCATCCTGTTTGAGCAGGCGAATACCTTCGCGCGTGCCCGGCATGATGTCCTGGCTATCGAGGATGGTGAAATAGGCGTGATAGCCGGTCTCGGCCAGCACACCCTCGACAATCATATTGTAGGTAAGCGATGCTTCGGCAAGATTGAGCGGCGATGGATCGTGATCGAGGCGATGCAGGGCAGCCGGTAGAGCTTCGTAAATCAACGCCCGATAACTGGCCGTGTGGTACCGGCTCAGATCGGGATCGACACGGGCGACTTCACTGATAAAGCGAGCGAAGAAGTCGGTATGTTTGGCTTCTTCGAAGAGGAAGGTGGTGAGATACAGCTCCTCCTCTAGCCGACCTTCCCTGGCAATCGTGCGGATCAGCGGGAGCAGATCGAGCGTCACCGCCTCTTCACCGGCCTGAAACAGTGCAGTGAGGCGCAGCAACAGATCGCGTTCCTCATCGCGGAGCTGTTCCCAATCCCGAACATCACGGCTCAGATCGATGAATGAGGGGTTCCAGATGCCAAACCGCTTGGCCTTCTCGAAGAGTCGCATTGGCGGGCTGCTGCGGTTCAGGCCACGGCTGGTGGTAACAAAATCGGTGTGGGACATACATAAACTCCTGCAAACCTTCAACCTTGCAACCTATCCTTCGCATCAACACTGATCGGCAACCCCAGACAATCGAGCAGCGCAGTACCGGCCCACAGCGCAACTTCGGGGAGGGGGGACGTGGCTAATGTTGTGAGTGCGTCACGTGCACAGGTGTTGAAATCCTGGCATTGTTGGGTTAGAACGGTAATGGCTGTGTAGCGGATGGCTAATGATTGCTCACCAGGCTCGTTTGCCAACTGAGCCAGACACGCCATAGTCTCTTCATCGGTTTGTTGCGCGAGCGCCCTGATGGCAAAGCAGCGCAATCGTTCAGAGGTGCTGGTATCGCAGGCGATCTCGCGGATCATGGCATCGGTCGGAGCGACGGTACAAAGATGTTGCAATGCCAGCAGCCTCAAAATGTCAGGCATCTTTGGATCGATAATAAGTTGTCGTAAGAGCGGATGTTGCGGGTCGGCTGCGGCTAGCAGGGCGAATGCCTGTGTTTGCAATGCCGGGTAGGACGAGAGCAGTCCTTCAACAAACACGGTAACTGCTTCAGGGCCGGCCATATCGCGCAACGCTGCTGCCGCGGCCAGTCGAATCGTCAGATCGGGATGGCTGCGAATAATCCGCATGAGGATCGGCGCGGCAATATCGATCTGGGTGGCGAGTGCATTCACGGCGGCCAATCCACAAGCCCGGTCAGCATCAAATGCCATGCGATGCAGAAGATTGATCGGCGCGGGGCGATCACTACGACTCAGGGCGCGCAGTGCGGCACTACGTAGCGGATCTGGATGCGTTGTCATCAGTTCGATCGCCCGATCAATGGGTGCGCTGGCAACTGCGTCAAGCGCTGCGGCCCGGAGTGCAGGTGACTCCTGCTCGTTGTTGACAATATTCATCAATTGTGGGGTTGTTGAAGAATCAGCACCACGCCCCAACACATGCAGGGCCATAAAACGAATCGGCTCAGAATGTTCTGCGCCGGCCATAGTCAATAGAATTTCGATGGTATCTGCCGAAAATGGTGGCCGTACCTGATCGAGTGCCGCACACGCCAGGTTTGTATCGGCCTGGCGAGCCAGTTGAATGAGAGCTTGCGTACCGTCTGGACGTTCGGCAATCGTATTCAGGGCAGCGCTCCGGAGTAGCGGATCATCAGCCGCATTGCGGGCAATGTGCACAAGATCGTTGGTTGCATAGATGCCGAGCAGATCGGCGAACGGGCGTGGTGCGCTACTATCCAGCAGGGTAACGTCGAACAAAGCGCGCACGGCCGGTTCAAGGGCGGGTTGTTGCCTGCCAATCAGATTAATCACTCGTACTGCCGCGCTCCTGATCTGCAATACCTGCAGGGCAATCAGTGCTGAAGGTCGATCTAGCAGGTTGTCACCGTTATCGATAGTTGTACCTGATGTGATAAAGAGATCGGCCAGTACAGCACGGCGTATATCGTCGGCTTCCTGGAACCACTGTTCGACAGGGCCGATCAACGCTGGTAGAGCACTGAGCCAGGCATCCAGCAATTGAACACCAAAGGTTGGGGTTATCAGGTGACCGAGTGCCGATAACGCCTGACGGCTCCCGCACAGGCCAGGCGCAGTGATGATGGTGATGGTAAAGCCGGTATCGATGTCGGGCTGATGCAGGTATTGGATCAGAGCGGTACGTGCTGCCACTGCTGCGGGATGATTCTGCGCAGCGATCTGACCGAGGGCGTATCCTGCGGTGCGCCGCAGGAGCGGTGGGTGATGAGGACTGAGAAACGGTGTCAGAACCGATACTGCCTGTGGGTAGTGGGCAAGTTGATAGGCCGCTGCTGCACGCACGATCACCGGTTCTGTTTCGGTTTGCAATAACCGTTTGAGCAGGGAGAGACCATTGCTCAGGCGGTGGAGTAACCGGATTGCCCGAAGTCTGAGATCAGGCGTCAATCGCTGACTCAACGCAAAACCGGCAAGAAAGGTAGCGCCGGCAGGATGGGCTGCCAGATCGGTCAATGCTTCATCACGAGCCACCCATGGCTGATGGGGTTGTGTTACGAAACGAGCCAGTTGATCCACGTGCCCCGATCTTAGCCAGACGGAACGGGCCGCCTGTCGGACTTCAGCCATAGGGTCGGCAGCGGCTTGCACCAGATCGGCAAGGGGCAGCGCAGCCGGTGCCAGGGCGCGGACTGATGGTGGTAGATCGAGGTGGTAAAGCAGATGATGAGCGATAGTCTGCTGACGCTCTTCACCTGCGGCGCCACTGAGCAGCAGACGTAGGCCAAGCTGTAGCGACGGATGTGCCAGCCAGGAGAGGGTATCGTTATGCACCACAGCCAGTAAACAGCGTCCGGCCTGGCCAATCAGGTCGGTGTGTGGCGGTAACGGTGGTGGTAGCGTCCGTCGTTGACAGAGCAAATCTATCGCTTGCCAGCGAAGCGCGGGTGGGGCGTCGCCGGCATCGAGCAGGTCGGTTAGCAACGTGGTAGCGGCAGTCGGTGCCAGTTGACCGACAATTTGTTCCAGCAAGGTATTTACCTGAGCCGGCTGGATGCGACCGATGTCGATCAAAATGATAGGTAGTGCCGGTACGAGGGTATTGAGTGCTTCTCCTCCGTACTGACAAAGCTCTTCCAGAATTGGGCGACTCAGGGCCGGATCAAGCCGAGAGCGTTCCCGTAGCGCACGGGCGATCAGAAACAGTCGCTCGCCGGTTGGGATATTGGCTTCGGCAAGAGCAGTAATCAGCGGTTGGGGATCGGGAATGATCCCAAAGGTTAAGGGCAGGCATAGGGCACGCCATTGCGTACCGGCATTGCGAATACTCGTGGCGTCGAGTTGCGGTTGGGCTGCCAGTGTCAGTGCCTGCTGATACGCACGATAGGCACTGTATCCAATCCGCCAGCCGGCCTGATCATTACTTGTCGCCAGAATCGGTGCCGCGAAAGCGGCTATCCGCTCGTAGAGTGCTGCACGAGAGACTGGCCAGCCGCTCAGTGGCTGCGTTAACGCCAGCATGATCAGTTCTGCCGGACGTTCACGGAGCAAAATCAGCGGATCGTGCTCGAATAGTGGTAGCAGGGTCTGGGTGTCGGTATGTGGAAAGAGTGCCTGAAGCCATGAACTGAGCAGTTCTGATGGCAATGGTGTGAGAGCGTGGTGGCGGAAGCCAGGCCACAACTCTCCCGGTGGGAGCGTAATGACGGCTCGCGCCTGCGGCCAGCGTTCAGAAAGACTCGTTAGAAACCGTTGCCAGATAGAACGACGAGCCAGTGGCAGGTCTTCCCAATCATCGACAAGGAGGAGACAGGGCAGGTTGTGTTCTAACGGATTTGGGGCCAGATTTCGTCGGGCCAGTGTGCGGACAACAATAGCCCGCGGAGTCAGACTCGGTGTGTCAATCTCGCTGAGGAGCAGACGTATCAGCGGCACCGTGGTCTGACCGGCAAGCCAGCGGTGAGCAATTTGAGCCAGGGCCAGACTCCGTCCACTGGCCGGTGGTCCCAGCAGCGCCAGATGGCGGGTGTCGGCCAGGATAGAAGCCGGCTCAAGATCGATGGCAAACGGCAAATCGAGTGCCCCCGGCAACACCCGATGCAGTGGTTCTGCATCCAGCCACTGCTCGATTGTGCTGCGTACTTCATGGGGTAGTCGGCGCGGCAAGAAAATATCACGGAGCGCACGCGGCACGAAATGAAATTCAGGGCGTTTGGCGCTCCGTTCACTCATATTCGTTTCCCAACTACCGATAGATGCATCACGATAGACTACTATTCTTCAAGATGAGTGCCGGATTACTGTGTGATTCTGGTTTAGAAGAAGCCGCGTCCGGCACTCTTCGTCAGGCGAGGATCGAGCTTGCCGGCGAAGGATTGCAGACTCTCGGCATCTAAACGCTCAAGGGCCTCCAGCTCTTCATCGGTCAGATCGTAGCCGGCGCAGGCGGCGCGAGCATCAGCGATCAGCTTTTCACGGAACTCCGCATCAATAACGGCACGACCAATAACCTGTTCGACGGCTGACTGTGACATGTTACCCCTCCTTCATAGCTGTCGTCAATCGAGACAACTCACCCTGTGCACCAATAGCAGCCAGTTCCTGCCTGGCATATTCTACATACGTTGTAGCTTCGGGAAGGTTACACCGATACAACGCTCGTCCAAAACGAGCTGCGGTACATGCGTGTTCAAACCGACAATTGATCTTGTTGAAGATGGTGATAGCCTGCGTAAAGTACTCGGCAAACGGCTCACCGCGCTCGGCGGCGATCTCACCGGCCAGTCGTAGCGCCATGGCCCGATCAAACTGGCTCCCTATATGTTCGGCCAGATCGGCTGCCTGCCTGGCGTGTGTCGCTGCGGCTTCGAGTAATGAAGAACGTTGTGTTATGTCGGTCAATTGCGTACTTTGGGCAAGGAGTGCCTCGGCTGCCGCCCACAAAGCTTCGACCGTCAATTGCGGCACCTGAAGCTGCTCGCCGATCTGGCGGGCTTCTTCGGCGTAGGCGAGTGCAGTTGTGGGATCACCATCCGCTGTGGTCGCTAACGCCATCAGCGCCAGCGTATTGCCATACTGGTATCTGTTGGCCTGTTCGGTGTAAATTGGCAATGCCTGCTGATAGGCTTGCAACGCTTGCTGGTATGCGCCACGGGCATAGGCGATGATCCCTAGCATATCGTCGGCCTGCGCTACACCAAGGCGATCTCCCATCTCTTCGCACAAGGCCAGGGCATCACGACAGGCCACTTCGGCCTCGTCGTAATGCGCCAGTCGGTAATGAGCATACGCTGCATTGAGTAAAACGCTCGATAGCGCATATTTTGCACTGACTTTACGGGCTAATGTTTCGGCCTGAGTGTAGTGTTCAACCGCAGCAGCATAATCACTCTGCAATTGGGCCAGATAACCAAGATTGTTGTGGGTGCGAGCCTGACCGTAGAGATCATCAATCGCTTCCTGAGCACTCAAGGCATTCAGGAAGTGATAGCGTGCACGATCATAGTGGCCGCGCATGCCGTAAATCATCCCCAATTGCTGCTGAAGTTCAGCCGCGATCCGTTCATCTTCAATGCTACGCTGATCATTGCGAATGCGGGCCAATCCCGCCTCACACATTGCCAGTGCTTCATCGAAGGCGCCAAGGCGGGTAAGGGTTTGGGCAAGGTCGGCGGCAATTGCGGCCAGCAACAATGGGGGCGTGTGATACATATCCGTGGTGGCGATTGCTTCGGCCTGGCGAAGTTGGGTCAGCGCTGCCTGATAGCGCCCTTGCTTTTCGAGCGCGGCTCCCCACGAGCGCAGCACCTCCGCCTGTACGACCGGTGGCAGGTTGCTTCCACCCAGGGCAAGCATTCGCTGGTAGGTTGCCTGCGCCTCATCGTACTGGCCGATGGCGGCCAGAGTTTCGCCCAACGCCTCCATCGCTTCCCACAGCCGCGGATCGTTGCCGTGCTCGCCGATGATGTCAATCGCCCAACGGTAATAGGTGATTGCTTGCTGATTGGCATACTCATCACGGGCCAGATGACCGGCCAGCAGTAAATACTGGATAGCACGCTCTGGAGCATCACTCAGGCGATAGTGATGGGCCAGCAGGAAGATGGGGGTGGCAAGTACTCGCACGGCATGGGTAGTCAGGGGGCCGTTACGACCGATTTGCACGATTTGGTGCTGGCGTGCAGCCGTGTATTCCCGGCGGAGACGGACAAGCTCGCTGGCGTAGCGTTGTTCGAGATATTCGCCGATCCGTCGATGCAGTTCGCGTCGGCGGGCAAAGAGGGTACTTTGGTAGACAACTTCATGCAGTAAGGCGTGGCGGAAGGTATGAACCCGTTCTGGCATTTCCCGTTCGAGTAACGTCAACTCTTGATGGTCGAGCTGAGCGATAGTCTGTATAAGGCAAGACGTATCTTCGCCGTATACCGCCTGCAACACAGGGACGGGAAAACGCTGCCCAACTACTGCTGCCACTCGTAATATGGCCCGCGAACGCTCATCAAGCTGATCGAGTCGCGTCAAAAGGAGTCCACTCAGGCTTTCCGGCAGTTCATCGAGCGATGTGTTACCCGCCTGGACGACCCGCACCAGTTCCTCGATGAAGAGGGGATTGCCCGCTGCGCGTTCAATAATCTGCGCTTTCACCTCCGGCGAAAGTCGTGATTCGGCAGGGATGGCAGCAATCAGATCGGCACTGTCGCTTGCCGGCAATTCGGTTAGCGTCAGCAATTCAGCACCATCGCCGAGTGGATCACCGTTCCAGGCCAGCACGTTTCGGTGCAGGCCAAGCAGAAAGATTGGCTTATTGGCAATCGATCCGGCAATGTAGCGCCAGAGATCGAGTGAAATGTGATCGGCCCATTGCAGATTATCGAAAATCATGACCAGGCCGTGGCCGAGGGCGGCAGTATGGATAAGAGCACGGATTATCTCGAAGCGGCGTTCCTGGCGTTGCTGTGGATCAAGTACACGGGTGACGGGGTTATCGTCGAGATCGAGCTTCACCAGATCGGCGATAATTGGTGCCCAGTCGTCACTGATCGCCGCCGCATCCAGCATCTGGCGTAATCTGGCAGCCCGGGTTGCGTGATCGTCATGACTCGACATACCACACAGCGCCTGCAAGGCATCGCTCCAGGGGGCATAGGGGGTGCTTTGCTGGTACGCGAGGCAACGAACACTCACGATCCGGGTCTGACGGGGAACAGAGGTAATCAATAACTCGGCAGCCAGACGGGTCTTGCCAATCCCGGCTTCACCATTCATGCGGACAACACGCCCATACCCACTCAACGCAATGGCCAGCCGTTCTTGCAGCCAGCCTAGCTCGTACCGGCGCCCCACAATCGCGTGTTGGGCAACCGGTGACGATGCTTCCCGCAACCCTACCACCCGCAGCAGTTCGAGTGGCTCACGTTTCCCGCGAGCAGTAACGGTACGCGAGTCGGTGAAGGCAATGGTCGTACCAACGGAAACCGCAAAGGTCGTGATTGCCCGAATCTCGCCCCAATCGCTGTGGCTCATGACCCGCGCCGCCACATTGACAGCGTCTCCCATAACGGTGTACTCTTTGCGTTCGGTATCACCGACATTGCCGGCAAAGACATTGCCACTGTTTAGCCCGATGCGGAGCCGCAGTTGGGCAAGGCTGATTCCGGCCGGTTGGGACGTGATGAGCGAATGAAACGCACGTTGAAGATCGAGCGCTGCGCGAGCAGCCCGCTCGGCGTGATCCTCTTGCGCGATAGGGGCGCCAAAGATTGCCAGGATTTTACTTCCCTCTGCCGCGAGATCGATTTTATTGACATACCCGCCGTAATGCTCAATTGCGGTAAAACAGACACGCCATACGGCATCGATGATCTGGGCTGCACGTTCGGGGTGCAAATCCTCGACCAGCGATGCCAGTCCTTCAATTTGAGCAAACAGGACTGATACCGGTCGCAGGTCGGCTTCCAGGTGTGGACGTTGTGGGTCACTCATGATCCGGTCTACCAGCGTTGCCGGCAGGTAGGGGCTGAGCCGTTCCAGCGTCCAGATCAGATGAAATGCGGTGTCGCGACCGGGTGGTGGTGTCTTGAACGGAGCAACCGGATTTGTCGTGAGTGCCTGGCCTGCTATCTTTTGTAACTTTACATAACCGTCGGTTAGTGGTTCACCCTGGACACGCCCGGCCAAGGCAGACCATGCGTATGGCCCCAGCACAATCTCACCACGTCCTCCCAGCTCCTCTGCTCGTGCTACCCGCGTGACGCAGGAGCCCATAGCGCTGTAGCGCAACGACTCGGAGCCTCCGGCGCTGACCATAGCGATGCGTCCGCTTTCAACGCCGATGTGCATAGTCAACGGAAACGAACCGATCCCCGGTACTTCACGCACAAAATTGGCCTGACGTTGTAGCAGGTCATGTGCAACCACCGTGGCAGTGTAGGCGTGATCGGGATCGGTAAACAGGACCAGCAGGGCATCGCCGCCAAAAGTGATCAGATCACCGCCGGCTTCCTGGATGCGGCGAATGAGCGCACCGAAGTACGTGTTCAACGTATCGGTGACGATCTCGATGCCTTCCCGGCCAATACTGCTCAAGCGTTCAGCCAGCGCCGTCGAGCCGCTAATGTCGGCAAAGAGTAACGAGCCGTCAACCCATTCCACCCATGGTTGATTGTCGGTGGTATGCAGGCGATGGTTCACCAGACGACGCGGCAGGTATGTCGAGAGCGTATACTGAGCACTGGCGAGAAGGGCGCATAGTTGATAGAGTTCGTGCGGCCGTAGACGATCAAACCAGAGCGCGTTAGCCTGCTCGTTGCCAAGATAGCGTGCAATGCGCTGCTGATCAATCTGGTAAGCACTATATTCAGACATTGGCTGATCGTTCCTGTACGCTGAATGATGAGATTGCAGTCTTACACCATGAGCCGGTACTGTTGTGCAGGAGTAACTGATGCTTCATACATTGTTGTTGGAGACATGCATCGCTCCCATTATAGCAGAGGAGGGAAGGGTGTAGGGGTTTGGGGATGATAGTTTTGTAAGGCGTTGTCTTGTGCATCGTTGAAAAGCGGTGGTACAGGTGTTACATGGCCGAACGCGGGCCGGCAGTCTACCTCACAGCGTGCTGGTGGTAAGGGTAGATTCCGTAGGGGCGGGTTGAGAACCCGCCCCTACAGACGGTGCCTGTGCCATTCACCTGACCATCCAAGGGATGCAGTGAACGAGAGACATCACCCGATCACGCCGGTCGTGATCACAGACCCGGCGAACAACATTTCCGCGGCACTCGCCGGAGTGGATACGGTTGTCCGGCGGCGATACCCGTGGCGCAGGGTTTGGCGTGCGGCAGCCATGCTGCCGCGCCAGCCGTGCTCACGATCCGGTGGGGATTGCAGCGGATTGCC
>NZ_DAOUBI010000095.1:0-14943 GCF_034432675.1 Chloroflexus sp.
CAGCAATCAGATCGGGCAAGAAGGAATTGACTATGATCATCAAATCGTAGTCAGCACCCTGTTCTAAGCCTATCAATGCTTCTTCGGGGGTGTCATATCCAATCTATTCGATGCGCATGCCAGTCTCAGGACTGAATGCATTGATAATCACTTGAGGCATATACCCAACCCAACCGGTCACCGTCAGTTTGGGAGGAGTTGAGACCGGGTTGGTGATAGCCCCAGGCGAGCACGCCGCGAGCAACAGGCTCGCAATGATAAACAGTATTCGCATAGCGGTATGAACTTTCCCCACGTGACGACTGCATATACATTCGATATATACCGTCCTGGCATTACCATCGTGTTACCATTGACAGGTATTATCGCGAAAATTGTTTTTGTAAAATTATTCATTCTACGGTACACTGATCCTGTTATGGTGACATCATCCGCCCCTAGTTGTGTTTTAGCAGTCGTGAAAATTGTTAAAAACCATATAAATCACCATGTTATCCATAAAGCCGCACGCTTTAATACTTTCTGGAAAGGTGAAATAAACCATTTATATACCAAAAGTTTGTATACAAAATTCTTACTAAGCAGTAAAAATGGCGGCGACGCATGCGTCGCCGCGGAAATGTTTCGTATACGTAGTATTATTTTTGACGGTTTGCATAAACCCCGTCGTTCAGGCGCCGAAATAACCGTTAATCGGCATTGTCAATCTGCGCCCGTTGTAAGGCACCGCTGTAGTCGATGTACACACTCTTCCATTCGGAGAAGACATCGAGCATGGTCGGGCCGGCTTCGCGGTGTCCATTGCCGGTGGCCTTCACTCCACCAAAAGGCAGATGGATCTCGGCCCCAATCGTCGGTGCGTTAATGTAAACAATTCCAGCCTGCAACGCCTGCATTGCCCGGAACGCAGCATTAATGTCGCGGGTGTAGATCGCCGAACTGAGACCGTAGGCAACATCGTTGGCAATGGCAACGGCTTCATCGAGACTATCAACTTCGATCACGCTCAGTACCGGCCCGAAGATCTCTTCGCGGGCAATTCGCATCTGGGGGGTGACGTTGGTAAATACGGTTGGCGCGATAAAGTAGCCATAATCGTAGTCACCACTGGTCAGGCGATAGCCGCCGCACAACAGCGTAGCACCCTCTTGCTTGCCGATGTCAATGTAGTTCAGCACACGCTGCAACTGCTTCTCGTTGACCAGCGGACCCATTTCGGTTGCTGGATCAAGTCCGTTACCTACCCGCAAGGATTGCGCACGGGCTACAATCCGCTCGACCAGCTCTTTAGCTACAGCACGATGGACGATCAACCGACTGGTTGCCGTACAGCGCTGGCCGGTCGTGCCAAAAGCGGCCCACAGCACACCATCGAGGGCCAGATCGAGGTCGGCATCAGGCATCACGATCAACGGATTCTTCCCACCCATCTCCAGGCTTACCCGTTTGATCCGCCGCGCTCCTAATTCGTACACCAGCCGGCCGGTTTCGGTGCTACCCGTAAACGAGATCACCGGCACATCGGGATGTTCAACCAGTGGTTGCCCGGCTCGTGGCCCGTATCCGGTGACGATATTGACCACGCCAGGGGGCAGGCCGGCTTCCATCAGACATTGCACCAGATTGTAGGTGCTGACCGAGGCGTCTTCGCCAGGTTTAATGACCACTGTGTTGCCACAGACAATCGCCGGCAGCATCTTCCAGGATGCAATTGCCATCGGGAAGTTCCACGGTGTGATCAGGCCAACTACCCCAATCGGCTGCCGGATACTCATCTGAAACTTGTTGGGTAATTCGGAAGGGGTCGTCACACCATGCATCCGACGCCCCTCACTACCGGCGTATTGGGCCATCCCGATGGCTTCAACAATATCGCCGCCGGCTTCAAACAGCGGTTTCCCCATTTCGCGTGTCAGATCGCGACTGTACTGCTCTTTGCGCGCCTGTAAGAGTTCGGCTGCCCGGAGCAGAATCTCGCCGCGCTTAGGCGCCGGTACCTTGCTCCATTGGGGAAATGCCGCTTTGGCTGCTTCAACAGCCGCGTGCACATCGCGCTCATCGCTGTCGGCAAAGATGCCTACCACGTCGCGGGTATCCGCCGGATTACGACGTTCAAAGGTCTTTCCGCTCTGCGCAGGCACGAATTCGCCACCGATCAAATTGTGAAATACACGTGGTGTGGACACCCTTGTCCTCCTTCGACCATACAATAACTACCTGAACTCCAGTGAGAGCCTGTTCAATATCAATATATGGATGGGCAAAACCACCACCATCTACCGCGGTACCGCTATCGATAGGCTCTTAGGGTGATTATAGCATGAGGCAAATTATGGTATGCTGTTACGGATAAGGTGCAAGCTAAAGGGGATGAGCGTGATGGCCGATCTGGAAATGCGTGTTGCAGTTGCCAAAGTTCCCCGCTATGGAGATCGGGAGAGTGGTGATACGCTCGAGACGATAGAGCGTCCGGGTGGTGGCTTCTCGTTTGTGCTGGTTGATGGGCAGGGGCATGGCCGAAGTGCCAAGACGTTATCGCATCTGGTTGCAACGCGGGCAATTACCCTCTTGAAAGATGGCACTCATGATGGAGCAGTAGCGCGAGCTGTCCACGATTATCTCTATACCTATCGGATGGGCCAGGCATCAGCAACGCTGAATATCCTTTCGGTTGATTTCGCCAGCTCCAAGATTCTGGTGACGCGCAATAATCCAGCGCCATTCTTTGTTATTACGCCACAAGAGCTGCGCAGCTTCAATACGCCGTCAACCCCGATTGGCTTACATCCACTGATACGACCGCAGATCAGCGAGATACCAATTGCCGCCTATACCTATGTTGTTCTGTTTACCGACGGCTTACTACGTGCAGGTGAACGACGCGGCGAAGACCTTGGTCTCCCGAACTATCTGGCAGCCTGGCCGGCGCACGAGGGGCGCGATCCGCAAACGCTGGTTGATAGCATTATGAATCAGGCGCTTGAATTGGACGACGGTCAGCCGGTTGATGATATGAGCATTGTGGTGCTCGGCATTCTGCCGGTCAGTGGCGTTCCTGGATTACGACGAATGACGGTCAGTGCACCGATTATTGCGACCGGTCAATACGAACCTCCCGATGAACCGGAAATGGTTGATGAGTAGGTGCAGGTTAGATGGGGATTGAGCGACCACGGCGCACTGAGCAAAAACAGCGACGCACATTGCCCAAGGGCAGTGCACGCGAGCGGGTTGCCTTGCTGCGTGCCCAGCGCCGACGACGGTGGCGCTGGTGGTGGGTAACAGGTGGTATCGTGCTGTTGCTCTTGCCGGCGCTGGCCGGTGCCGGCTGGCTATGGCAAACCGTTGCCGGAATGCGGCAACCCGATCTACGACCTGCCGGAACAGTGGTGACGACGAACGCAGTGTTTCGTCAGCCGTTTACCGTATTATTGCTGGGAGTTGATCGTCGCCCTGATGGCAGCGAAGGCGTTCGCAGCGATACCCTGATCCTGGCTTACGTACATCCGACAGAACGTTGGGCCAGTTTGCTCTCGATCCCACGCGATACGGTTGCCACAATTTCCGGCCTGGGTGAGCAGAAGATCAACGTCGCGTATAGTTATGGTTATCAGCACGCGACCGAACTCTACGGCGCAGGTGCCGATCCGGCAGCCGCCGGGGCAGCGCTGACCGCCGAAACGGTGGCTCAGTTCCTGAACATCCCGGTTGATTATGTTGCTCAGATTGATTTTACCGGTTTCGAGCGCTTCATTGATAAACTCGGTGGGGTAGCAATTGATGTTCCGTACCCGGTGCTCGATAGTAGTTTTCCAACCGCAGATTACGGCTACGAACGGATCTTCATTCCTGCCGGTTTACAGGTGATCAATGGTGAGACAGCGCTGAAGTATGCACGGTCACGCCATGGATCGAGCGACTTCGAGCGCGCCCGACGGCAGCAGATGCTGTTGCGCGCCGTGCTGGAAACCGTCCGCGCACGTGGAGTGTTTGAACAGGCCAGCTTGTTAACAGCATTGATTGACGAAGCCCGACGTAGTGTGAAGACGACGCTGCCTATCGATGATCCAGCGGCCCTGCGTGAACTGATGACACTGGCCCAGACGATTGACAGTCAGCGTATCGCTACCTTCAGTATCAACCCGCGCGAAGTGGCGATTGTCGCTGAAATTGGTTCAGACATTTACTGGAACCGCCGGGATGTAGCAGCGATGGTCGAACGATTGCGGGCCGGGCCACGGATCGATGCTGAACAGGCGCGAATACAGGTGTTGAATGGCACGCCGGTGAATGGATTGGCAGCCCGGATTAGTCGGGCACTTGCTAACGCCAATTTTCAGACCCTTCCGGCGGCTAACACGGATCGGCGAGAAACAACCATTCTGATCGACTATACCGGTAAACCAGCGACACTGGCCCGTCTTGCCGGGCATCTTGGTTTACCGGCCAGCCAGGTCTTTGCCACACCACCAGACGATGCGCCCCCGCAACCATTGGGAGCGGATATTGTGTTGTTGATCGGACAGGATTACGATCCAGCCTGGGCAATGGCACCATAACAGTACGTTCTTGTCAAGCAATGACCTGGGATTGAGCATATTGTATGCTGACTGAAACGACACTCTGGCTCTTACTCCTCTTTATCTTGCTGGCACCACCGGTTGGTGCCATCGTGTTGCGAATGGTGCAGCACTTGATTGGTAGCATCGGCATCGCCGCCGGGATGGCGACCATCCTTGTAATGGCAGCCGTTGCCCTGTTGACTATCGCCCGCAACCCGTTACCACCACTACGGATCGGCGATCTAACGATCCTCCCGGCGTGGGTGCCACCGGTCGTTGATACGATAAGTGAAGAGCCATTACCGGTAATGCCAACATTGCCGGTGTTACCAACCCTGACACCACGGCCAACGGTCACGATAACGGCAACCGCAACACCAGAACCATCTCCAACGTCTGAACCAACGCCAACCGTTGAACCAACACCGGAACCGACACCTACCCTCGCCCCAACGGAAAGTGGCCCACGACGGTACACGGTACAGGCCGGTGACACATTGCGGACGATTGCAGAGCAATTTGGGGTTACAATTGAGGCACTTTTGCAAGCCAATAATCTCACTCCAGCCCAGGGGGATAACCTGCAAGTTGGACAGGAACTGGTGATTCCATGACAACAATTCGTACTATTGAACGCAGGCCAATTATCGAGAGCGGACCGGCACCGTTGTTAGTGATGTTGCACGGTTTCGGGAGTCACGAACGTGATCTCTTCGAGCTTGCCGATCTGATTGACGACCGGATGCATATCGTGAGTGCCCGGGCACCGATTGCGTTGCCATGGGGCGGCTTTGCCTGGTATGAGCTAAGTGGTACACCCGGTCGGCTCGTTCCCGATCCAGTGGGTCGGGCGCAGGCCATCGAGTTGTTGATCAAGTTCGTCAGTGAATTGCCTGGCCGGATCGGAACTGATCCGCGGCGAACCTACCTGTTCGGCTTCAGCCAGGGGGCGATTCTCAGTATGGCGCTGGCCTGGCGCATTCCCGAACACCTGGCCGGCGTGATTGCAGCGAACGGCTACCTTGATCCGGCCCTAACTATACAACCACCCGCTGCCGGCATTGCCCGTCTGCCGATCTTGCAATTGCACGGCACCTACGATGAAGTCATTCCGATTGAACAGGCACGAGCGACCCGTGATGTGCTGGCCCAATACGCACCACGCCATCGCTATCATGAAGACCCGGTAGGACACAGTCTGCATCCAAATGGCTTGAGCCTGATGCAGCACTGGTTGGCCGAACAGCTCGATGCCCCACCACCTCACGATCTCGCGTAGGCAGGTGAGCTATGGCTGCTGATCATACGCATTGTGCCAGTTGTGGACAGCCGCTTACTGGTAGTTATTATGTCTTGATCAACCGGCCAGAACGGTTTTGCCCTCAATGTATTGCGACGCGGCCACGATGCAGCACTTGTGGCGCACCGCTGGGGAACCACTTCTGGAAACTACACGATGGCCGCCAGCAATGCGATACCTGCCACGCGGTCGCGATTTACGATCCGGTACAGGCTCAACACTTGTTTCAACAAACTGCAGGCATGCTGGCTAAAGGCATGGGATTACGGCTTCATGTGGGGGTGGCGTTCCGGCTGGTTGATGCACCGACAATGGCTCGTCTGCGCGGTCTAACTCCATCTGGACAAGACACCCTCGGCTTATACCGCCGCCAGAATCATGTGCGAGTGATTTATCTGCTGTATGGCCTGCCGACACTCATCTTCCGCATTACAGCAGCTCATGAATATGCCCATGCCTGGCAAGCCGAGCATTGCCCCCTGCTGCGCAACGAGTTCTTGCGGGAAGGGCATGCCGAATGGGTGGCCTATCAGCACCTCTTGCAGCTTGGCAGCCACAAAGCGGCAGCACGGATGCTCGATGAAAATCACCCGTATCACGAACCGCTGCGCTATCTCCTTCAGCTTGAGGCGCAATTAGGTAGCGAAGGCGTGAATCGCTATATGATGCGGGTGGATATTGAGTGACAACCTTCGCCAGGACTCACTGAGATACCGGGACATGTTGATCTGGTGGCTTGATCCATTTCATGGTGGGTCACACGCAGCAGTAGCAAGCGGCTATGCTGCCCATAGCACCCACCGCGTCAGACTTATCACCCTCAGTCAGGCCGGCGGATGGCGCTGGCGAATGCGCGGCGGGGCGGTGACCCTGGCTCGCCTGGTAGCCGATTTGTCTGAACGGCCTGATGTCATCGTTGCCACTGATATGCTCGATCTGGCGACCTTTCGGGCGTTGACCTATCGCCAATTGGGGAACATTCCGGTAGCACTCTATTTTCACGAAAACCAGCTCACGTATCCCATCCCGCCAGAGCGCAAGCGCGACTACACATTTGCCTGGATCAATTTCACCAGTGCTCTGGTAGCCGATGCCGTGTTGTTCAATTCCGCTTTTCATCGGCGAGACTGGCTGGCGGCACTGTCGGGAATGCTCCGCCGCTATCACGATTACCACGAACTACAGACTGTAGAGCAGATTGCGGCAAAAGCGCAGGTGTTACCACCCGGACTTGATCTACCATCGCTACCGCCACGGCAACCGCGTGACCCGACCGCACCACCGGTTATCCTTTGGAATGCCCGTTGGGAATATGATAAACAGCCGCACGTCGTAATGGCTGCTCTGGAATATCTGGCAGAGCGTGGGGTAAGATTTCGCCTGATTGTGACCGGTGAGCATATCGATCCGAATGCCCCTGATCTGATAGCTGCCCGCCAGCGCTGGGCAGATCACACCATTCACTGGGGCTATGCCGGAGATCGCCAGACATACCTCGCATTATTACGTCAGGCCGATATTGTTGTGTCGGCAGCGATTCAGGAATATTTCGGGATTGCGATCCTTGAAGCAATCGCCTGTGGTTGTGTGCCACTTTTGCCGGCACGGCTCAACTACCCTGATCTGATTCCGCCGGAATGGCACGCCGATTGTCTTTACGCAGACGATCCCGATTTGCCGAACGCCCTTGCGCGATTGATCGGCGACCTGCCACGGCTGACGTGCTACGATTGGTCGGCGGTGGCCCGCCCTTACCGCTGGGAAAACCTGGTTGCGCAGTATGATGCAACACTGGCGGCGCTGGTGCGGTGAGGGGTAGAGGTTCAGGCTGGCTCTGTCAGCAGATGTGTTCTGTCACAGATGGCGTCATGATACACTGTTCAGATGGCAAACGTGATCCTGCATCTTGCCGCCGGTGTGCCGTGCTAACGCCGCACTGCCGACGTTGCGGCAGGTGTTATACACGATGTGGTATGCTATCAGCATTCCCCGGCAGTGCATGAAGGAGGGGCGCACGGTCATACGCCCCTCACCTGCATCAAGCAACCTCATCCGTCGTTAATCACTCTGCCTGACATCCAACCGCTCGGGCTAGTTCAGGCCGCAGTGCTGCGTTCGCTGGGTCGAGCTGAGCCATAAGCTGCATCAAGCAACCTCATCCGTCGTTAGTCACTCTGCCTAACATCCAACCGCCCGGGCCAGCTCAGGCCGCAGTGCTGCGTTCGCCGGGTCGAGCTGGGCCATAATGCGTTGCACCATCCGCAGATCATAAGCAATTTGAAGATTGCGATACACATCGGTATCAAACAAGCCATGGCCGTGGCGGTCGAAACTGTTAGCCAGGAACAGCCACATATCGCTATCGAGAGTAGTATCGGGCGTCAGCCCATACCAACGCAGAAAACCGGCAATGTGCGCGGAAGGACTGAGCTGAGGCAACTGCGTGCTGCCAAACACGGTACGCAAGCGATCACGGGCGGCGACGACATCGTGCAAGGAGTCACGGATCACGGCGCGCTGTAAGCCAACCGGCGGCGGGGGCAGTGATGGTAGCGAGCGGCGATAGGCAGTAACGTTGATCTGATGCGCGTGAGCCAACACTTGCGTATCACGAACCGACAGCCGATGCGACTGGTGGAAGGTTGCAATGAACCAGACATTGGTCGGTGGCGGAGCGGTCGGCGCTACCGGGGGCGTGGACACCGGTAAGAGTTGCAGACGTTTGTGCAGATAGTGGAAGAGTTCATCAGGGGCCAGGCCATCAAATAAAACGAGGTACAGCTTCCCCGCGCCCTGCGGTGATTGGGCTTCGCTGAGCACTTCATTCAACTGACTATCACCAAAGCGGGTGTGCAGATCGCGGTAGTATTCACGCTGACCACTGTGGTTGGCCCAGTGTGACGAACCGATACGGATCAACTGGCCGGGGATTTGACCAATAATGGCCGCGGCCAGATGCTGAACCAACACTGCCTTACCAGCTCCAGCCCTGCCACTGAGCACCGCGCACGGATAGGTCTTGAGTGAGACGTAGACTGCGGTTAAGAGGCGTGTTTCTGCAGGACTGGCAGCAACCGTAAGACGACGAATGATCTCTTGTTCAGCACTTAAGGATGGAGCGTCAATAGTGGCTATTGCTGGCATATGCCTGTTACCAGGCGAAGCCAACTCCCAACGGCCATCCTCGGCCTCGCCGCGAGCGCCATTGCTTGCAGCATGGAAGTTGTAAGCAATCATAGTTGTTCACCTGAAACGAATATCAGATAAATCGCCGACGTTTAACTCCTGACTGACACCATTAACGGAAGCACGGTCACCGATCAGGCTGCGATTGAGAATAACCGACTGAATTTGTGCACCTGCGTTAATAATCGAGTCGCGGACAATTGCATGCCGCACGACTGCACCATCAGCAATTGAGACATACGGGCCGATGACCGCATGTTCGATGACGGCTGTCGGTGCAATATTCACCGGCGGTACAATCACAGCATTGGGATACTCAGCAGCCTGATTGTGCCCGTGATCGAGTAGATAACGATTGGTATCGAGTAATGCCTCTATCGTACCGCAATCGTACCAGGTTCGCACCGTTTCAGCACGTAATTCCTCACCGCGGTCGATCATTACCTGAAGAGCGTCTGCCAGATAGAACTCACCCTTGGTTTGAATGTTGTTCTGCATAATGTAGTCGATCGCTGACATCAACCGGGCAGCCTCTGGTACATAGTAGATACCGGCCACAGCCAGCTTGGAAATCGGCTCACTCGGCTTCTCCACCAGTCGCACGATGCGGCCTTGTTCGACCACCACAACACCAAAACGGCGCGGATCGTCAACTTCCTTGCAGTAGATAATGCCGTAATTGGGATGCTGATTGAGCTGTTCAATATCAAACTCCAGCAACCCGTCGCCGAAAACTACCAGCAGCGGCCCGGTCAGCTCGTGGGCGAGAGCAATAGCATCTGCCTGCCCGCGCATCATCTTCTGTTCAAGGAAGCGCATTGGATAGGTGTAGTTGGCCCGCATAAACTCTTCAATCTGGTTGCCCAGATAACCAACCACACAGATTAGTTCGTCGATCTGAAGGGGGGAGAGATAATCGATAATGTGAGCCAACACCGTCTTTCCGGCAACACTCACCAATGGCTTGGGACGCACAAAGGTATGTGGGCGCAGGCGAGTACCGAGGCCGGCTGTCAGGATCATAACGCGCATACTTTAGCTCCTAGAGCCACAACTACAACCACTGCAACCGCACCCACCACTGGTTGTCGTTGTCGTCGCCGCAACGGCTGCATCACTGCGGCTCTGCGTCGCGAACATAGAGAGGCGACGCCGGACATGGGTGCTCTGGCAAAATGGACAAACAATCTGCTGATCGGTCGCATTTATTGGCAGGAGCCGTTCAAACTGGTGCGCACAGTCCAGGCAGCCATATTCGTACATTGGCATAGGTTCACCTCATGACGTCAGGGAAAGGATTGGGGCGGACATGGCCCACCCGCATTATACCACGCTGATCATGGCCATGGGATAACGGTTTACTTATCTTCACGATAACTTTACGCAAATCTTCGTGATGAATTGCCGATGCTGATTCTTAAGCAGCACCTAACGCAATTCAGGTAATTCTATCGGGTCTTCACGAGGTTCGCACAGACCACAGAAGAGGGCACGCGCGGTGACGATTGCTTTGTGCCCACCTTTGCGGTCGGCGAAGAGGGCAACGATATGCGGCATTTCCTGAGCGTGATCGCGACAAATCGCACGACCGCAGAAGATACACGTGCCATGGGCCGGACGGTTACAGTGCCAGCAGTTCATGGATAGCTCCGTTGAGCAAAGGGGTACACTCCAGAAAGCGCACCCCCATATCGGTTAGCGGGCAACCAGCGGTACCCACAGACGCGGTACACTCAGCGAAACCGGGGCTTCCAGGAGTTGTGATCCAATCGGGACAGAACTGTTCACAATCTCAACAGTGTTGGTGAGACTGCCACTGATCTGGCTCGGATTCGCCGTTACCCGGAAGAGCAGTGTGCGCCGCCCAGGTGTGTCGCCGCTTTGGGCAGGTACGCTGAGATTGTTCCATGTTAGCACAGTGCGGCCATTGCTGGTGCTGATCTGCGGTGCTGTTCCGCTAACCATTGCATTGAAGGTCAGACCGGCAGGTAAGACATCGCGCAACGTGATGGTAAACGCACTGGTAGTTGGATTGACGACCTCGATCTGGTAGAAGAAGGTCGGACTTGGATCACCTGGATTGTATGGCGGTAGCGTGGTAATACTCGCCGTTTTGGCTACTGCCGGCCCATCGACACAAATCCGTACCGTTGGGTTCACTTCACCGTCGGTGATCGGGATAATCCCATCAGGACTGGTCACTTCAGCACTGGTCCCCTGATCGCTCCAGACCTGACCAACCCGCAGCCAGATTGCCAGCGACAACTCGCTGACGTTGCTACCAGATGGTTTGGCTGGTACGGTTAGATCGCGCCAGACCAGTTGGGTAGAGCCGGCCAGCGAACCACTTGTAATCGGAATGATACTATTCGGTGCCGGCGAACCGGTATCGGGACGTATGTATTGCAAGCCGATGGGTAAGGTCAGCGTGACCACGGTATTGCGGTAGGGTATCACATTCGTATTGAGCAGGGTGAGCGTGTAGACACGCTCGTCACCAGCCGATATACACTGGCTGAGACCCTCAATCCGCGGCGTATAGGTATGCAGCGGCTGTGTGGTTACCCGTTCCCAAGCAACCGTGAAGGTTTGGATATCGATAACATAGGTCGTACAACGTGACGAGGTACGGCAACTCGCTGATAACAGATTATTGGCCGTCGCATGCGCATAAATCTCGTTAGTGCCGATAATGTCGGCAGCAGCGGCGCGGAAGAGAATCTCAACCTGGCCATTGGCGGGGATTGAACTAACATTCCAACGCAATTCAGTACGACCATCAGCCAATGGGCGCTGACCGGCAAATGCGTAGAGTGTACTACTTATCGTTTCACTGTAGAGATAGCGGGGTGGCAAAATCGCATAAGCACTGACACCATCCAGCGATCCGGTGGGATTGAGATTGCGTACCGTGAGCGTGAAGAGACCGCGATCACGCAAGCCTAAAGTTGTGCGCTCGGCTTTAATATCGAAATCAAGCAGGTTACTGCCGCAGCGATAGTCAATAACCGCTTCAATCGGCGGACGCGGCGACACCACGGTGGTACGTCCGGTTGAGGGATCAAAGAAGGAGTAGCCTACCCGATTGCTGTATTCATCAGTCACACATGGCGGATTGAACAGGGTGCGTATCCGTACCGTGTAACTCTGGCCGGGTGCAATTGACAACGTTGGCCATGTCCAGGGGTTGCTACCGCTGATGTCCGGCAGACGCTTATCAGTCGGTAGGTTGCTGAACTCAACTGCCTGGAAGGCTAGCTCTTGCGGGGCAAAATCGACCAGGCCAGCCGTGTAGGTATTGGTGGTTTCGGCGTTGGTAATCGTCAGGGTGAAGTAGATCGTTTGTCCTCCGGCTGGTACCGGACCGGTAATGACACGGGTTGTACCGAGATTGGCGCCGTTCTGATCACTGAACACCTTGCTGACTTGAATGTTGGGGATCATTCTGACACAGGCACGAGCACTTTTGAAAGTAATATCTTCCCCAGGCTGATTCGTGTCAGGGTTAATCAGCGCCTCTTCCATGCGTTGCTGGTCAAGGTCATTACAGTAGGTGCGGTTGAACTCACCGCGCGTTATCACATTGTAGCGAATGTAGCGCGTCTCTCCCGGTGCCAGCGTAATATCTAACCAGATCAGGGTTGTACGCACACCAGAATTGGTACTGGTTGAGCTAACTGTCGGCTCAAAGGGGATACCATCATCAATATTTCCGTTGTCAATCGTGGCACTGTTGGCTACGTAGGTGAAATCAGCCTGATTTCCGGTGGGTAATAGATCGTAGACTTTAATGTCGGTCATCTGGCTGGAGCCATAGTTGGTGAGTGAGATAATGTACTGGAACGGCTGATTGTTGCGGGCAATGTAGTTCGTTCCGCTGCGATCAGCCTCTGAATACTTGGCTACTTCTAATCGAGGCACAACCTTGAAACCGCCCATGTCACCATCGTTACAATTGGATGGTACACCACTGGGCACAACAACACTGGCATAAGTTGTCCCCGATCCACTCCCATTACCCACAGTTGAATAGCGAGCGGTCACCTCAAAAGAGAAACTCTGCTCGACCGGGGTATTGATATTCCCCGCCGCCATGTTGAATGTCCAGATTAACGTGCCACCATCGCCTGACGAGGGGGGCAGTGCGGTAAATGTACCAACTGGTGATGCGGTTCCGTTGACGTAGCGTACATTCGGCTGAAGAACGATCCGAACCTGTAAGCCATTCAGGGCCGCTGGCCAATAGTTACGCACTTTGAAACTAAAGCTTCCACGCTCACCAAAGATCACGGTCTGGGTCGAACCAAATACAACATCTACCGGTGGCCGCACATTGTAAGTCACGTCGCCAGTCTGAGGTGGAACCCGATAGCGGTCAGTAGTGCTTTCAGGTTGGAACGGTATCTCGTCACTGGTAACATAATAGCCCGCTTTTTCGTTTTTCATACGATCGCACGGACTGAGATCGAGCTTGCGGAAGGTGACGAAGATGTCAACCGTTTGTCCACGCTCAAGCCGATCTATTGTCCAGACTAATGCCGGACGACCATCAATGATCGTCTGCGTAGGGGGAAAATTGGTGCGTTCCGCGCCGCGCACACTGCTGACGAATTCGGCACCTTCTGGCACAATATCGGTCAGCTTCACGTTGGTTGCCGTGATCGAGTCTTCGCGGTCAATGTTGGTCAGGCGCAAACGATACTCGCCGGTTTGGGTCGGAAAGATGCGCGGGTTAAGACCGCTGGCCGTGCGTTCCTTCCGCAGCTCGAAGAGCGGCCCTTCGACCAGTGCTGAGGCGTTGGCGATGGCCCGTGCGGTGCTTTCACTGCCGACAAAGAATTCGGCGGAAGCCGACGGACGGCGTGGGTCTTTGCCATATACAGGATAGACATTTTCCGGTACACGCAGGGCTATCATGAAGCTGCCACCGGTGCCGTTGGTGAGATTGCCGATTTCGTAGGTATATCCACCAACCGCGGTCGTCGAGTTGTAATGAGAGGTAGCACTGCGGGTAACAGCCGGCCCACTGACCTCAAGGGGGGCACAGGCATTGACCCCCTGGTCACGACAATACTGTTGATATTTATCGGCGTTCAGGGTATTTGGCCGGGAAGTAATCCAGAAATTCCATGTAATCTTGATCCGGGCATTGCTGAGGGTTATCCCACTGTTGTTGCTGTAGGAAACGGTATAGATCAAATCCTGACCACCCCGCAATCGGGCCGGTGAGGCAAGGATTGAAACACTCACACCACTCTGAGTGACGGTGATTGGCGCTGGTGTGGCAGCAGGCTCAGTTACGGACGTATCGTTGACACGCGCTGAAGCGGGTCGGTCGATTGTTGCGGATTGTGCAGCAACTATTGGGGCGCCCTGGAAAGGTGAGATGATGAGTGCTGAAAGAACCACCACAAACCAAAACAATCGTGGTATTAACATATCCACTCCCTGAAAGAAGACACATCCTGTAGAAACAACATCTCATACAAAGTGTAGCACGCATCGTATACCATTTTGATACCATAAGACGTTGGATTGAGTGCAGAAATTCCACTGGCGCTTGAACTCGATTTCTTCTCCTTCGTGAAGGTCAAGCCTCGTCACGGAAGCCTCCCAGTCCAAGCGTCCTCAGAATACGTTCCAGTTCTTGGTCGGCCTCGGCGCACTCCTCTTCGGCTTCACGGAGCAGCACCATGACCTCCTCCAGGGGCAAGACCTCCTCGGCGCCGTTGGTGGCTACATAGCGGCTGGGGGAGAGGTTGTCGTTGCTCTGTTGCAACGATCGGATCAATCGAGACGCACGTACCGATGGATATTGGAGACCAATCCGTTGCTGATCGGCTCACGCTGCGGCAGACTGCGCTTGCGCGAACGGAGCGTGTCACCAACCGTGCG
>NZ_DAOUBI010000096.1:0-27087 GCF_034432675.1 Chloroflexus sp.
GTGGCAGCGCCGTTTGGGTCAGGTGATAGGCGATACGCGCAACGTTGCCAGAACGGCTTGCTCGCGTGTTCAGAAACTATTGTTACCACATCTCATCAATGTGTGCAACAAAGCAAAGAAAAAACGTTTCGCACTGTTGGTAACGCTGCAGTGTAATCATGCTAACAGGAAACCAGACTCACATCAGGATAGCTGGCGTATTCTGAAAAAAGCGGATTAGCACCGCTGAAAGAGTATCGGATTACGACACTCACAAACCATTGAAGTGTCAAAATTTTTATTGCATCTTTCGACATCTCAACAATCATGAGATCGAGCAAAGATCAATCTCATGCACATAGTTTGCACAGTCAAAATGTTTGACATCTCGCCGATCCCTGTGATACTATTCCGGCAGTTATATGGTAGGTATCCCGTGAGTATAGGCGTTCTCTTCTACCAAAAGATCGTGATGCGGGCAGTGGAGATTTGGCATGAAGTTGCATGAATATCAGGCTCGCGACCTGTTAGCCCGTTTTGGTATTCCGGTGACAGGTGGCGGGGTAGCGGTTACACCGGTGGAAGCACGAACCATCGCCGCAGAGATCGGCGGCCCGGTCGTGGTGAAAGCCCAGGTACATGTTGGTGGACGTGGTAAGGCTGGTGGTGTAAAGCTGGCGCAAACCCCAACTGAGGCCGAGCAGGTTGCCAGACAGATTCTTGGTATGAACATCAAGGGGTTGACGGTTGAGAAGGTATTGGTTGCCGAAGCGGTCAGCTACAAGCGCGAGCTGTATCTCTCGGCCATCCTTGATCGCGGCAGCAAGCGCGTGATGATGATTGCCTCGGCTGAAGGTGGGGTTGAAATTGAAGAAGTAGCGAAAACGAACCCCGACGCCATCATCAAGATTCCGGCCCATCCAACGATGGGTCTGCTCGATTTTCAGGCCCGGGAGCTGGCGTTTCGTATTGGCTTAACCGATGGCAAGCAAGCGCGTCAGTTCGCGCAAATTGCCAGTGCTCTGTATCGAGCTTTTGTGGAGTGTGATGCCTCACTGGTGGAGATCAATCCGTTGGTTGTCAAGGCCGACGGCAGTCTGCTCGCCCTCGACTCGAAAATTCTCCTCGATGAGAGTGCGCTATTCCGCCATCCCGATCTGGCTGCCCTGCATGACCCCTCTGCCGAGCCGGAAGCTGAGCGGCGTGCCCGCGAAGCGGGTATCACCTATATTAAGCTCGATGGCAACATTGGCTGCATGGTCAATGGTGCCGGTCTGGCGATGGCCACCATGGATGTGATTAAGCTCTCAGGTGGCGAGCCGGCCAATTTCCTTGATATTGGTGGTGGTGCCGGCAAAGAGAAGGTCAAAGCCGCTTTACAGATCATTCTCTCTGATCCAAACGTTAAGGCGGTGTTGTTTAATATCTTTGGCGGGATCACGCGGGTCGACGAAGTGGCACGCGGGATTATTGCTGCGCTCGAAGAGGTGCCAACCGATGTACCGATGGTGGCCCGGCTGGTGGGGACAAATGAAGAAGCCGGACGGGCACTGCTGGCCGAGTCGAAGTTGATCCCTGCGGCAACCCTGGCTGAGGGTGCGCAGAAGGCAGTAGCAGCCGCTCGCGGTGAGTTATAAGTAGCGGTCAAGATCGCGGCGAGCAGCGGCAAGCAAGTCCAGCTCACGCCGGTCGGTTGTCTCCTGCGTAAGGCGTTCGAGCCGGATACGCCATTCGTCAAGGATGGCCGTTGCTCGCCCGGTCGCAATTGGCCCGACTGCCGCAATCCACTCACAATCACGGGCCAACAACGCAAGCTGTAGTTCGACTTCAGTATAGCGACAGGTTACAAACGGTAAGCGCTCGGCACGTGCCGGTGGGTAATCGGTACCGGCAACAAGCTTCAACGGCTCGCGCTTAAATAAACCGGCTAATAGCGTAATGGTACGCTCTCCAGGCACTGATAGCCCCAACTCGATATGCGATACTGCTACTCGCGAAATGGCGAGCCGTTCGGCAAGCTCTTGCTGAGTCCAGCCCAACTCATTGCGGAGGCAGGCAATCCGTTGTCCTATTGGTTCGTTCATACAGGCACATGGTAACTCACTTAGCAGACACACAACTCGTTTCATTGTATAGTAGCACCGTTTGTTGAAGCGCGAGAACGTTTGCTTGTGCTGGTTTTGTGCTGCTAACGTGAGAGGATAACAAAGTATGGCTTCAAAGCGTGCGTTGATCACCGGTATTACTGGTCAAGATGGCAGTTACCTTGCCGAGTTCCTCCTTGCCAGGGGGTATGAGGTAATCGGCATGGTGCGTCGCTCGAGCACCGTCAATTTCGAGCGTATCAGGCATATTCAGGACAAAATCACGCTGGTAAGTGGCGATCTGCTCGATGAAGTATCGCTGATCCATATCCTGCGCGAGCATCACCCACATGAGGTGTACAATCTGGCCGCACAGTCGTTCGTGCAGACATCGTGGCCCCAACCTGTGTTCACCGGCGAAACGACAGCTCTGGGTGTAACCCGCTTACTTGATGCGGTACGGATTGTTGATCCCGAAATTCGCTTTTATCAGGCGTCGAGCAGTGAGATGTTCGGCAAAGTGGTGGAGGTGCCCCAGAAGGAGACGACACCCTTTTACCCTCGCAGCCCCTACGGGGTTGCGAAGGTATACGGTCACTGGATCACGGTCAACTATCGTGAGAGCTACGGCATGCACGCTACGTCGGGCATTCTGTTCAATCACGAGAGTCCGCGTCGTGGTCTTGAATTTGTGACGCGCAAGATTTCTCATGGCGTGGCGCGAATTAAACTCGGTCTTGATGAAGAACTACGCCTGGGTAATCTTGAAGCGCGGCGGGATTGGGGGTTTGCCGGCGATTACGTGGAGGCAATGTGGCTGATGTTGCAGCAGGATCAGCCAGAAGATTACGTGATCGCTACCGGTGAGACCCATTCGGTTCGTGAGTTTTGTGAACTGGCATTTGGTTATGTTGGTCTTGACTATCGCGATTATGTGGTGATCGATCAGCGCTTCATGCGTCCGGCTGAAGTTGATTTGCTGATCGGTGATGCCAGCAAGGCTCGCCAAAAACTGGGCTGGCAACCACGCACTACGTTCCCTGAACTGGTGCAGATGATGGTTGAGGCTGATCTACAGTTAGTTAAGGAGCAGATGCGATGAATCAAGCTGAGACTCGGTTGATCGAGGAAGGATGGGCAGCATTGGTTGAGCGTCTGGGTCTGGCGAATGCAAGTCGGTTTATTATGTTGCTGGATCGACGCACTGGTGGTGCGCGTCAGCATCTCCAGTCATTGTGGGGGGTGCGACCTCATCCGTCGCACCGTTCGCAACCTCCGGTGGTCAATCACTCTGACTCGTAACTCACCTCGCATCCGGTCTCAATCCGCCGCTCTGCCCGGATATGGGTAGAGCGGTTTTTTGTTTCATCACCGGAATATGCCAGGTTGCAGTATCGTGTTTCACGCCAGTGTTGCCTGCATGTATACCAACTCTTGCTCAACGACAGGCACCTGCATCCTCCCTGTGCTAAAGTACAACTGGCGAGCCACTGTTCATCCCAGCGCCGCAGCGCATTCAACTTTGCGTCATCTGCAGAGGCATCCCTGTTGGTCAGGAATGTACCATGACCCGGTATGCTCCTCGCCCTACTATGCCAGCAGCGTGCAGTTCAGACGATAATCACCTGCGCCCCATGCTGTGCCCACCGCTATGCCAGTGCTGCCCGCATCTTGGCACCAGCGTTGCATCAGTCACCATACCGGTCGTAGGGGCAACGTGCGGGATCGTTGTGATCATCTGACTTGTCAAATAAAATGGCTTCTACATCGAACTGGCAAACAGCGCTGAGGCGCGTCTGTGGTAAGATGAATAGTGACATCATCGCAGCAAAGGACTCATCGCTATGTTTGACTTTGATCCTACGTCTGCACTCCGCATATTGGCCGCCGAAGTTATGCTGGTGCATTCCAGTGAAGAACTGGCAAACGGTGATCTGCGGGCGGTGCGTTGTCGAGGGCAGTTACTTCTGGAGGCGCAGGCAGCCCACGATGCTATCGTTGCCCGTGCCCAGGCGTTTGGGTATACGCCACTCTTTCAGCACGATCCTATCGGTGCCGCGATCTTGTTTATTCCGACACCGCCGAAGGCGCCACCTTCGCGGCTCTGGCTGGCGGTTTTGCTCTTTGTACTGACAATTGCCTCGACGATGCTGGTTGGTGGGCAGGAATATATCGAAAGCACCGGCCAGATCGTCTTCAACTGGGGCTACGCATTGAGTTTTAGTGGCTCATTGCTGGCGATTCTGCTTGCCCATGAACTCGGCCACTTCATTGTGGCCCGGCGTGAGGGCGTGGCAGTCAGTTATCCTTTTTTTATCCCGATGCCGCTCTTTTTACTCGGCACAATGGGTGCGTTCATCGCGATTAAAGACCTCGTTCCGAATCGACGGGCATTGCTGGCAATCGGTATTGCCGGGCCGCTGGCCGGCTTGGTCGTCGCTATTCCGGTTCTGGGAATCGGGCTGAGCATCTCGGAAGTGAAGCAGGTGGTGCCACTCCCTGGAAGTTTTACCGAAGGCAATTCATTGCTGTATGCGGCGATGAAGATCCTTATTTTCGGGCGCTTTTTGCCCTCAGGTGGCGAAGATGTCTATCTCCATCCAATGGCTCTGGCCGGTTGGGCCGGTTTGCTGGTGACCGGCCTCAATCTGCTGCCGGCCGGTCAGCTTGATGGGGGTCATGTCTTTTTCGCTCTGTTTGGTGCACGAGCGGCACGGATTATGAGTATGATTGTTGCAGTTGCTTTGCTGGGGCTGGGGTTTCTCTGGTCGGGCTGGTTCATCTGGGCGGTTATGGTCGCGCTGGTTGGTCAGCAGCGTAGTCCGTTGCGCAATGAGATTTCACCACTTGAGGGGCCATGGCGCTGGCTGGCGTATCTTGGCCTCTTGACGTTTATTCTGGTCTTCACACCGGTTCCGATTACGGCTATGACGCCGTAAATGCAGGTGATGATGGAGGGTACATGAAACTCTTAACCTATCGCTATGGTGGGGTTGAACGGATTGGTGCTCTGCGGGGCGATGAGGTGATCGATCTGTCGGCGGTGGCAGCGTCCATGCTCGATCTGATCGATGGTGGGCCAGAGTTGCTGGCTGCGGCACAGCAGATCGTCGCTACAGCGGAAGGAGGGGTGGCGCTGGCTGCGGTTGAGTTGCGTGCGCCAATTCCGCGACCGCGCAAGAACATCATCTGTCTGGGGATGAATTATGCTGCTCATGCGATTGAGTCGTTGCGGGCGAAAGGGTTGCCGGAAAAGCTGCCCGAATACCCCGTCTTCTTCAGTAAGATGCCGACGGCAGTCAATCATCCCAATGCACCGGTATCGTTGATGGCTGATGTCTCGGCGCAGCGCGACTGGGAGGTTGAGCTGGCGGTGATTATCGGGCGGCGTGGGCGGAATATTCCGGCAAGTGCTGCGCTCGATTACGTCTTCGGCTATACCATTATGAATGATGTGAGCGCACGCGATCTTCAGACGCGCCATCAACAGTTTTTTTACAGCAAGAGCCTCGACGGTAGTGCCCCGCTGGGACCGTGGATTGTCACCGCTGATGAAATTCCCGAGCCACACGCGCTCGGCATCCGGCTGCGCCTCAATGGCGAGCTGGTGCAGAATTCGGTAACGGGTGATATGATCTTTGACATTCCCACCTGTATTGCCACCTTCAGCCGTGGCGTGACTCTCGAACCGGGCGATATTATTGCGACCGGTACGCCTTCAGGGGTCGGTATGGGGATGACGCCGCAACGCTGGTTGAAGGTAGGGGATGTGATGGAGGCCGAGATTGATGGGATTGGGGTGCTGAAGAATGTCGTGAGTGAGTAGACTGGTTTGCCCTTATTCCATAATACATGGTAGACGAATGCACAGAAAAAGCGCTCTGTGCATTCGTCTGCCACGCCCTCGTACTCGGTACATCAGGCAATTGTCGTCAGATAGTGAGCAACGTGATATAATGCGCGCCGATGTTAGTAGTTACATACAACACTTAAGGAGTAAGCATGGATCGACGGGTGGTGGTGACCGGAATGGGGGCAATCAGCCCACTTGGTCTCAGCGTAGCCGAACTCTGGCAGGGGATCGTCGCAGCGCGGAGCGGCGTCGGTCCGATCACATTGTTCGATCCAACCGGTTTTGATACCCGGTTTGCCGCTGAGGTGAAGGGTTTCGATCCCACGAATTATATGGATCGCAAAGAGGCACGACGCACCGACCGCTTCGTGCAGTTTGCAGTGGCTGCGACCAGAGAAGCGTTACGCGATGCCGAACTTGAGATCACGCCCGCCAATCGTGATGAAATCGGGGTCTTTATTGCCAGTGGGATCGGTGGCATTGGCACCCTCTCGGAGCAGTTAGACGTTCTGCGCAGTCGCGGGCCGGGGCGGATCAGTCCCTTCCTCATTCCGGCGATGATCACCAATCTGGCCGCCGGTCAGGTTTCCATTGTCACCGGTGCCCGTGGGCCGAGCTACTGTGTGACATCGGCCTGTGCGAGTTCAGCCCACGCCATTGGCGAGGCAGCAGAGACTATTCGCCGTGGATGGGCAAAGGCGATCATTGTTGGTGGCAGTGAAGCCAGCATTACCCCTATTGGCGTCGCCGGCTTCAATGCGATGCGCGCCCTCTCGACGCGCAACGAAGATTATGCCCATGCCTCACGACCATTTGACGCCGAGCGTGATGGGTTTGTGATGGGTGAAGGTGCAGCGGTACTCATCCTCGAAGACCTTGAATTCGCTCGTGCCCGTGGTGCGCGTATTTTAGCCGAGGTGGTGGGGTATGGTGCAACATCTGATGCCTACCATATCTCGAATCTGGCCGAGGATGGCGAAGGTGTCGCACGGGCGATTCGGCTGGCCCTGCAGCGGGGTGCTCTGGCCCCAGAGGATGTGGATTATATCAATGCGCACGCCACCTCAACCCCGGCCGGTGACCCGGTTGAGACAACTGCCATCAAGCAGGTCTTCGGCGGACGTGAGAAATCACCGCCGGTGAGTGCCAGCAAGTCGCAGTTCGGTCATCTGCTCGGTGCAGCCGGTGCTATCGAAGCAGTCGTGACTATCCTGGCGATGCAGAACAATCTCCTGCCGGCAACCATCAATCTTCAGCAACCAGACCCGGCCTGTGATCTCGATTTTGTGCCCGGTCAGCCGCGCCCGGCTCGGATTGAGGTAGCCCTAAGCAACTCGTTTGGCTTTGGCGGACACAATGTGTGCCTTGCCTTTCGTAAATACCACGGATAGACGCTATGAATGATCAACTGACCGAACTAGAGCGGGTAATCGGGATCACTTTTCGTGATCGAGCGCTGTTGCAGACGGCATTTATGCACCGTTCGCTGTTCAACGAACAGCCGCATCTGCTGAATCACCTGACCGACAATGAACGGTTAGAGTTTCTCGGCGACTCGGTACTCCATTTTGTAACCACAACCTGGTTGTTCGAGACCTTTCCCGACCAGGATGAGGCTACCCTGACCAACTGGCGGGCCGCGTTGGTGAGCACGAAGGGATTGGCCGAATGTGCTGCTCAGTTCAATCTAGGCCAGTATGCCTATCTATCGCGAGGCGAAGACAACCCTGGCGGTCGTAGCCGCCAGAAGCTGCTGGCCGATCTGTTTGAAGCGCTAGTAGGGGCCATCTACCTGGATCAAGGGCTTGAGAAAGCACGGGCGTTCATTGTGCCATTCTGGCAAGCCCGGATCGAGCAGATTATTCACATCGATCTCGATCCAACAACGCGCTTACAGGAATTGATGCAGGCTCGCTTCAAGCAACTCCCCGACTATTCAATGGAAGAGGCGCGAGGCCCGGAACACCAGCGTGAGTACGTGATGGCGGTCACTGTAGCGGGTCGCAAATTTACCGGCTCTGGTTCGAGCAAGAAAGAGGCCAAGCGTGCGGCCGCACGTAAAGCGTTGAAGGCCTTGGAGCACGACTTCACTGCAACGGCCATAGACGCTCAGGATGAGCGCAACTGAAGCATACCACGATGAATGGCGAACGGTATCTGATCACCGGTGGTACAGGGTATCTGGGGCAGGCGTTGATCCGTCACGCCCGTCGTCTGGGTGTGCAGATTGCTGCTACCTTTCACTCGCAGACTCCGCCATCGCTGATAGAGGTTGCCTGGCATCCCCTCGATCTCCGCGACGCAGCGGCGGTTATGGCATTGATCCGCGAGGTGCAGCCGACCGTTATTGTCCATACCGCATTCCGCCAATACGATCCCGACTTGATGGCGGTAACCGGGGAGGGTGCCGGCCATGTGGCCGTGGCTGCTGCCCAGATTGGCGCCCGCCTGATCCATATGTCGAGCGATGTCATTTTTGACGGAGAAAAGGGCGGGCTATACACAGAAGATGATCCGCCCAATCCAATCACCGATTATGGTCGCGCAAAAGCGCGGGCTGAAGCGTTGGTGCATGCAGCGTATCCGGCGGCAGCCATTGTGCGCACGTCACTCATTTACGGTTTTGAGCCGATGGATCGCCATACGGCTTTTGCCCTGGCCGTGGTACGCGGAGAGCGCCCGGAACGGTTGTTTCGTGATGAGTTCCGTTGTCCGATCTTTGTCGATGATCTGGCCGTAGCCCTGATCGATCTGGCGCAACGGGATTACCGTGGTGTGATCAACCTTGCCGGCGCCGAGATACTCAGCCGCTATGAGTGGGGCTGCTTGCTGGCGCAGGCTTACGGTCTCGATCCAGGTCTCATACGTGGTGCCTGGAGTGTCGAGAGTCCAACACCACGACCACGCAACTGTGCGCTCGACATCAGCCGGGCGCGTCAGCTCGGTTTTCGCCTGCGGGGAGTGCGCGAAGTGTTGCAGTCGCCTGGTCGGCTCTAACCCTGAAACCCTGTAATCACCGTCACTCCAGAACCACGGAAACTATCGAGATCGACCAGGGCCGCCGGTGCTTCACTCAGGCTAATCGTGCGGCCAATCAGGCGTTGCGGTTGTACTTTGCCAGACTGGATGAGGTCGAGCATCGCATCATAGCGGTAAGCCTGCATCCCATGACTTCCCATAATCGTCAACTCACGCGCGACCACGATATCCATCGGCAACGGAGGCATCCGTTGGTCGGCCAGCAGCAGACCAACCTGCACATGGCGCCCGCGCTTCCGCAGACTGGCAATGGCATTGGCGCAGGTCATAGGACTACCCAACGCATCAATCGCGAGGTGTACCCCACCGCGGCTGAGATCGCGAACCACGCTTACCACATCCGGTTCAGTAGTGGCATCAATCACCGCCGTTGCACCTACCGCCTGGGCCAGTGCCAGCCGTTCCGGGTTAATATCGATTCCGATCACCTGTCCACCGAGGGCAGAGGCTAACATAATCGCCGAGAGACCAACGCCACCACACCCGTAAACCGCCACCCACTCGCCTGCACGTACCTGGCCCAAATCAACGACGGCGCGAAAGGCAGTTGCAAAGCGACATCCCAGACTGGCGGCAGTCGTGAAGCTCATATCGGCAGGCAAGCGCACCAGATTCAGATCGGCACGATCAATGGCAACGTATTCAGCAAACGATCCCCAATGCGTGAATCCCGGTTGAAACTGGTTGTCGCACACCTGTTGCTGGCCGGCCTGACACTGAGGGCAAAAACCACAGGCACACACAAAGGGAACGGTGACCCGATCACCGATTCGCCAGCGCCGAACCTGTGATCCGACGGCAACAATCTCGCCGGCCAGTTCGTGGCCTGGCACATGCGGCAGCTTAATATCGGGATCATGCCCCATCCAGCCATGCCAGTCGCTGCGACACAGGCCGGTAGCGCGTACTGCGAGCACGACACCATCTGGCGTTGGGGCTGGATCGGGCAGCGTGGCGATCCATGGCATCTGACCAAACGCTTCATAATAGACGGCGCGCATGGGAGTCTCCTTACGTAGCAGGTGAATGTTTGTTCGCTCTCACCCATGTTAGCACATCTTGCTATGTATACCGACAGTCTCCACTACGCATCCAAAAGCGTTCACCGTAGAGCGTACCCGGCGGTGCAACCTGCCGGGCATACGTGCGCACAGCATCGGCCATCACATCAACCGCCTCACCATTCGCGATCGGATGGCCTAACTGACTGCAGCTCAGTTCGGCCAGTTGACTGGCATACGCTGTAATGGCAGCCAGACGTGTCGTCATTCGTTCGTCAATAGTCCGAACCAGCGGGCGCAATGACCAATCGAGGATGTATAGTCGTTGTTCAAGTGCACCGGGGCGCACCACGTAGGGAAAATCCTCGTACCACATCACCGGACCCTCTATCGTCGCCGCAGCCAGACAGGTCAATTGGTGATCGACGTGATTCCCCACACCCAAGGGGGCGTAGACGGTAGCGTGGGGAAACCGGTGGCGAAGCTGGTGATACAGATCGTGAAGAGTGGTGAACAGCGGATCACCAGCAGCCGGCTCTCCGAAGAGTGCTGCACGACTGTTGTACACCGCTGGCATCCGGTAGATGGCATCAAGCGCACCGACCCACAACCCATCGGCCCCCAATATCGACAGCGCTGTCTCCTCTTCGCGGCAGCGGGTTTGCATCACCATCGTCGGTGACAACCCCCAATCAGCATGAAATTGTTGGGCCAGCGTACTAAACTGCATATCAGTGGGTGGCGTTGCGGTACAGATCGTCACCACCAACACCGGTTCGCCAGCAGCCACCGCGGCGGCCAGCGAACCGCCACAGGAAAGGGCAGCATCATCGAGATGGGGGGAAAGCACAATATGGTGATACGAACGCTGAAGATCGGCGAGATGCGAGACAATCATGGCTGAAATGACCTTTCATGCCTGAAATGCTGGCAGCATAGCTGATAAGCTGCTGCGCATGATAGACGCTTTCGTTCTTTCTGCAGTTTCATCATGAGCTGACGATGAATAAGTTGCAATCAGGCAGGTGCCTATTCAGGCTCAATAACTGGCGAAAGTCTTATCATATCAGTGAGTACGTGTTATTTTCCGTAGCCCGCGGGGATGCATCGGATCGACACCTCGTGTCAGGGCAAGATGGTGGCAAAATAGTTGTGCCAATACTGCCGGTGCAATATTTCAAACCAAAATCACGTCCAGTCTTATTGAGATTTTGCTGAATGGCCAGTTCTTTGTTAGCAGGTATTGCATCAGTTGCCATTCGTTCGTTGTACCCTGCTCTCGCACATCGCTGTTCTAAGAATGTCTGAAGGCTGGATTCTGATGTTTTCCCGTAACTGGAGTTGATGTCTACCTGATTGGATTTGTTATTTTACTGACAAAATTTCTAAATTTAAGGATGACAGGTTTGTCAACCGAAGTGATACTGCTCTCAAAAACCAACAGGTGGCCCGCAGAGGCCACCTCTCATCATCGTATCACCTTACCTCAAATCGATACCATTCGCTCCCGGGTACGCCGGCGAGCAGCAAGTACTGCCGAGCGGGCTGGCTGGCGGAATGGCAACGGCAGTGCTGTCGGCTGCGGACGATAACCGAGCAAGCGCATAATAGTCGCCTGATCCTGCTGTGGCACCAGCCGTGAACTGAGACGCCCATCACGCTCTTCGACGATGAAGCGAGCCGCTTCGGGCGTCAGACAGTGGTGGGCTCCACCACGGCCAGAAATCATCTGCTGGTACGCACCAATGCCGAAAATGGCCAGGACCAAACCGCCATCGGTCTCCGGCAACCACAATGGCGGCTGTTCCGGTCGCGGATAGATGTCATCGCTGTCGCATGTGCGCCGACCGGCAAGCCGTACTGGACGCACTGGCCGATGCCAGTCGCTGAGCGGCAGGATGACAAACTCCTGCCCACTGACGAAAAGGGTGTCCGGTAACATCACCATCAGTGAGCCATTGATCAAATACCAGTCCGGTTGATCGGGTTGTCCCGCTTTCACGGCGCCCACCTCAACCAGATAGGCGCTGTGGGTGGCGACGGTGTAACGGCCAAATTCACCGATTAACTCCGGCACCGGTACATCGTATTCGGCACACAGATCGCGCACCGTTGCCATCAGCCGGGCAAGAAAACGCTGGTAGTCGAAGTTGAAGGTCAACTGATACCCGGCAGTTGGTACGCCACCACCAAAATTGAAGTAGCGCAGGGTTGGTACACGGCGGCGTAGACGACAATAGTTCTCAATCGAAGCCCGCAGGGTGGTCAGGAAGTGCCCTTCGTCTTCGATCTGGCTGCCGATCATGGCGTGGTACAGCACAAGCCGGTGTTCAGTTGTTGCAATCAGATCGGCAGCCTGTTCGATCTCGGCCATTGTCAGACCAAAACGATCATTGCCGGGGTGTCGACCATCCCGATTTCCGGCAGCACGTTCACGCACGCCAAATTGTAAGGGTGCCGGCGTTGTGATCAGATCGTGCAATTCACTGAGATCATCGAGGACGGGTATCACCGTCTCGCAACCGTCGAGACGCAATTGCCGGATCGCGTTGCGGTAGGCCGGCTCCTTTGAGCCGTTGCAACAGATCAGTCGATCAGGTGGCAGGATGCCCTGACGCCAGAGACCATGGGCGATGATCAGGTCGGCAGTTGCCGAGGTTTCATAATGAGCACCAGCCGCCAACGCTGTTTGCACCGCCTCGGCAGCAAAGTTAGCCTTGGTCGCATAGGCGTAATGAAAGGGAGCTGCGTATTCGGTAGCGGCACGAGCCTGCGCGGCCCAGCCGATCATGCGGTGAATTTGTGCAGTAATTTGCGGTGTGTATACGACTTCCAGCGGTGCACCGTGTTGGCGTACCAGTCGGTTCAAGTTGAGACGATCACCAAAGTAGAGGTCGCCGTCGTAACGGCTCACGAAATCGGTCAGGTGGCCCTCACCGGCAAAGCCGGTCTGCTGTGCAATCAAGTCGGCAAAGGTTAGCGTCTTCAACTGTACCACATTCCTCCATTCATACAGTGGAAACAACCCGCACAACGAAACCAAGGCAAAACAAGACCCTTCCCACCAGAAGCGGGCAAGATCACGAGCGAACACCGGCAATGGCCGTGACAGGCACTAGATTGCCGTGACCATAGCGATTCAGCGTCAGGGGATGAAAAAAGGCCCTGCACCTGATGCAGTGGCCGGAGAAGCGAGAACGCGCAGCGTCACTCGCGCACGTCTAGTAGATAAAACCTACCGACGCACGGCGTGCAGGTGTGCAGTTTGGGGAGCGCTGAATCGCGCGTAAATTGTATGCGCCGTCCATACTGCCTCACACAAGCCCGCCCGACGTCGTCTTCTCCATGGGGCACCAGCGTACCGTGACGACGATTTCCGCTCGGCGTTCGGTGTTGCGTGTTACGTGTGTCGGGTGCCTTCCCGAAACGCGAAACCCGTAACCCGAACGTAACGGGGGGCGCGAATGACATGGTCGATTGGCTCGACCGAGTGCGCATTATACATCTATCAGGGGTAATCGTCAATAGGGTAACGGGCTTGAGTCTTGAGCAGATGCGATGCTCATCTCACTACAGAAGTACTTCAGGGGCAGACAAGATATGCGAGCGTTTATGAGAGATAGATCTTTGAAATGCTATGAATGCCCTCATCCTTACCGCCTCTCTCGCCACGCCTGAGCGGAGAGACCCGATGCCTCACTAGGGCGTTCTGACGAGCGACGCTGTGTTAGCCCATATCGTCTATCCCCTCACCAACACGCCCCAGCGGCTCAAGTCTCTGTGGTGCCTCTCCTACACCTTCTGTATCCTCCGTGCCTCTGTGGTGCCTTTCCCACTGCCCTCTGTGTCCTCCGTGTCTCTGTGGTGCACCTCCCCTCCCCACCGGGACAGCAGGGATTGTGACTCGCCTCTCTTTCCAACGTCTCCCCAAACTCTTGCTATAATGCTGCTATGCGTTACCTGTTACTTACCCTCGCTATCGTGCTAACTGCATGTGCGGCTCCGCTGCCGCTACCACCGACAAATACACCGCTGTCGGTGATCACGCCGACTGTTGTGAGTCAGGTGCCGACTGCTACCTCATTCACCCCGGTCCCAACTGCTACACCGCTGGCAACACCCACGCCGGCACCGACGGCCACACCGCAACCTGCCGTGCATCCCCTCTTCGATCCACAACGGCTCAGCTACGACCACAATTTCAGCGGACCGGAGATTCAGGCATTTCTGGAAGCGCACCAGAGTCCGCTGGCAACGATGCGTATCACTATTGGCGGTCGCAGCCATTCGTTTACCGATGTTCTGGTGTCGCTGAGTAATCTCTACAGTGTCAGCCCGCGATTACTGTTGAGTCTCATGGATGTGCAGAGTGGTCTCCTCAGCACACCTAACCCCAGTAGTGATCAGATGGCCTGGGCTGCCGGGTTTCGGGGCGAGAATGGGAGTCGACGCGGTCTGTTTGCGCAGTTACGCTGGCTGACCCGCGAACTACGGGCTGCCTTGCGCGACTATGCATTGCTGGGGCCGATGGCTTTACCTCCGCTTACGTTTGCCGATGGGAGCACCCTGGCGCTCCCGCCCGGAACTGATCTGAGTCGCTATGTCCTTAGTCGAGCATTGGCACCGACAACTACTTCCAACCGTCTTGAAGCACTGCTCGTAGCCGTTGCGCCAACTTACCTGCGCCTGTTCGACCTCGATCCACGGCTGGAGCCAACCGATTGGCCGCCACCCGCTGAACCGTTTCTTACTCGTCCGACCGAACGAAACTTCCCGGTCACCTCCTTTTTCGATCACGATGCCCCTTTTCTCCGCACGAATGGCTCTCTGCATACCTTTTGGGGACGCGCTGAAACTGACCGGGCGTTCGCCTATGATGGCCATACCGGTTGGGATTATGCAATGGGGCCTCCGGATCGGGTATTGGCTGCGGCACCCGGTCAGGTCGTGTTTGCCGGCTATTCTGATGATGGCTGTGCAACACCGGCCGGGGCAGTGATTATCGAACACGGCAACGGCTATCGTACGCTCTACTGGCATCTGGCTCGGGTGAGTGTGACGGTTGGAACGATGGTGGAGCGGGGGGCAGTGATCGGGATTGCCGGCGATACCGGCTGTGCCCGTGGTGCGCATCTCCATTTGCAGGTGCAGTACCTGGGGCGTGATGTCGATCCGTATGGCTGGTGTGGTACCGACCCCGATCCATGGGCGCTGAATCCGGTTGGTCAGATCAGTGTCTGGCTGTGGGTCGATATGCCATCACCTTGTGCGCCACCGCCGCCGGGTGTGGTCGTGGTTGATGATCGCGATCCCGGCTTTTTGCTGAGTGGTGACTGGCAGGTCATTGATATAGGCTACGCCGGTGGTGCCCGCTTTGCGCCATCAACCTTAACCCCCAGCATTGCTCGTCCCTGGCGTTTTAGCGATTTCGCAGCCCCCCTGGTGGCCGTCTGGCAACCAGTGCTTCCGACCGGCGGGCAATACCGGGTGCTGGCATACGTACCGTTTGCCCTTAACGGCTATGACGACTCGCGTGAAGCCCGCTTTCTCATTCGTCATCAAGACGGTGAGACAGTGGTGACCGTTGATCTGGAAGCCGAACGCAACTGGTGGGCAGATTTGGGAGTCTATACCTTTGACCCGGCATCCTCACCGCTGGTAGCGACCGGTACCATTGCCGGTGATCGCCGACGTGGTATCTGGGCTGACGCGGTGGCGTTCGTGCCGGTGACTGATGCTACGATACGCTGAAGATCAGGTCACGCTGGTTAAACGCATAGCGGGCCAGTCCTAGAAATGCCAGTAAGAGTGAACTCTGCGCGACCAGGTTAGCCCAGACCGAGACCTCACTGAAACTACCGCTGATGCTAATCTGGTAGCCGTAAAAGATTGGAACCAGCGGCCCGCTCAACACGGTTTGCACGGCGTGTAAGATCGTAACCAACAAGGGATTGATCTCTTCGAGTTGATTGATGATTGGGCCGCTGATCACGTTACTCGATAGTGCCAATGCAATCAAGGCAAGCACGAACAAACGCCAGCCAGTACCCAACACCAGAGGCGAAAGTAAGATCGTCAGGGCGGAGAACAACCCGATATTGAGCATAAGCGGTAAGCTGGCCAGGAACCAGCCAATGAGATCGAGATCAACCACTCGATTTGTCAGGGCTACCAGCAGGCAGAGTATTCCGTACATAACCAGCACAACAAGACAGGCAGCGTAAAACAGCCCGATCAGATACGCACCACGACTGACGTTGTGCGACAGAACAATGTAGCCCTGGGGTCGATCACCTAAGCCGATCATAAAACCGGTACTCAGAATGGCCAGAACTGGCCCAAAGATGCCTGCCACAGTAAACAGATAGCCGGCATTCATTGGGGTGCCAGTAGGGCGCAGGAATACAACATAACTGGCAATCATGATGGTCAATTCGAAAAAGAACCGGCCAGAGCGCAAATACTCAAGTAAGGTGAAGCCGGTCAGGAGTATAGCTTGTTTACCGGTTCGGATCATTGCTTGCCATCCTTTTGTCTGGAGTCGCCCCCTCTTCGTTGCAGTAATCGTTTCAAGAGCGGATCAATGTTATCGGTTGGGGCCGGATTGATGGCTTCGTTCAGGATAACACGTAGCGGCTCCTGGTCGGTAACCAGCAGGTTATCCACCGGTTCGCCGCGTACTGTGCGCATATAGATCTGCGCCAGGCGACTCAACTGTGGCTCTAGCGCCCGGATTGTCACATTCGCTTCGATCAAGGCCTGGAGAACTTTTGCCTGTAATTCAGGTGAATGCGGACTGATCACAACTGCCTGTTCGTCGCAGCGGATCTCGCGTCCGATCATCTCTAATCGCTGGCGTAATGGCAGGTCGAGTGGCTCGGTTTGGACGACCATACTGCCGGTCAGGTGTCGTACATCGGCGACATTCACCTCAAGCGCAACCTTACCGTTGGTTAAAATACCGACCCGGTCGCAGAGGTATTCAACTTCAGCGAGGCGGTGGGTGCAGAGCAAGACGGTGTGCCCGCGCTGGCGAACATCGTTCAACAAGACGAGCAGTTCTTGCTGGCCGTCGAGATCCAGGCCGCTGGTTGGCTCATCGATCAGCAAAAGATCGGGATCGGTAAGCAGGGCCTGGGCGATGCCCAAACGTTGAATCATGCCTTTCGAGAGGGTGCGCAGGTAGCGGTTGGCAACAGCAGTTAAGCCGGTTAGCTCGAGTAACTCGTCGATCCGCTGGCGTAGGATTGTCTCCGACATGCCATCGAAACGACCGAGGAAGGTAAGGTATTCGCGTGGTGTGTAGTAGTTGTGATAACGCTGCCGTTCGGGGATGTAGCCGATCTGCCGCCGCTGCGCCTCGAGATCAGCACTGCCCAGCACGCGAATCCGCCCGCTATCGGGGTGTAAAAAACCAAGTAACAGATGGAGAAGCGTTGATTTACCGGCACCATTCGGCCCTAGCAAGCCGTACACTTCACCTGCCGCAACCCGCAGATGAACACCGCGCAAGACCGATACATGACCGTAGCTTTTGGTAAGGCCTTCAACAACGATGACATCGGTCATGGGATTGATCTCCTGAGTGGTGTCTGCCGTAACTACATCTGCCCCACAGATATGGCTACCAGGGCCAGTCCGGCCAGGCTACCTGCCCCGATGAGGGTGAACCGCAGCGCAGCCGGCACGCTAAAGCGCGGAAATCGTCCGTTGAGCCACCGTAATCCCAGTGTGGTGATGATACTCCCAATGCCAATCACCAACAGACCCAGCCACACCGGCAGCACTGCTATCGGGAAACCGGCTAGCCAGATGGTGGCAATGAGTGCCGCAGCCAGGGTATCGCGAGCGAACGTCAGCGTTGTTGCCGCCCGGGTGGAAAGACCTTCCGTAATCCCCTGCGGGCCAAGTGATGGTTCAGGGCCGAAGGGTCCCCAGTTGATAGCTGCCGGCAGGCTCAGGAGAGCACTCACCAGGACGAAGCCGTGTCCGCTCAGTGACCAGCCATTGAGGTTGTCGGCGGCTGCCAGGCCGGTGGCAATACTTCCCCACAGTATCGCCCTTGCCAGCATGCCGATTTGCGCTTCCCGTAGCGCAGAACGGACTGTACGAGGTGCACCTGCCATCAGAGCCGGCAACAGCAGTGACCATGCAGCCAGTTCAAACAATGCCCAGCTACCGATCCAACCGAACGGTAATGACCACTGATGCCCTGGCCAGGTCAAACCGGCCAGTCCTCCACCGATCAACGCCAGCGATGTCAACCCCAGACCGTCGGTGAGATCAGGACTGACGATCATTTTACCGGGAAATGGCAGTGGCCGACCGGATAGGATTCGATAACCGATACTTAACCCTATTGCAAATAATATACCCGGATAGAGCAAAAGTGCAACCAATCCGGCTATAACTACGTCAGTCGTCAATTTTGCCTCCCATGACCACCGGTTATCCCGAACTCAGTGCTGCCAGGCTGCGCACGGCGGCTTCAATCGTGGCCAGTAATGTTTGCGGGATCGCCCCAATCACCAGCATGGCTGCTATCAACCCGATGATCAGCCACCTGGCAGTCCACGGCTCTGGTGAGAGCCGAACCGGAGCGGGCCGGTCGACCTCAGTTTCGCCCAACAGTCGCGGCTCGACTTCGGCAACCTTACTACGTGATCCGATCAGGTACTGGACGGTCAGTTGGATCAGGGTCAGTGTCGCCAGGCTCATTGCCGCTACCAGAATGAATACCTCGACCAGACCGGCGTCAGCCGCAGCCTGAAGCGCCAGCAGGTAGGCGCTTCCGCCTGGTGATGGCAACCATCCCGTTAATGCCAGACCGCCTGCCAGTAACCCTGCACCGGCGACCGGTCGCTGCCAGATCAGGTCGTTGTACGGCTCGATAGTGCCCCTGCCAATAGCATGTTCAAGCAGAGTCAGACTGATAAGCACTGTTGTGATTGCCAGCGCGATATTGATTGCACCGAAAACGGCTCCGCTCAACCCGATGAGTGACAGAGATGCAAAACTGTAGAAGATAACACCACAATGGCCGGTAATCAGATAGGCCAGCCGTTGGCGCAATGAGGCAGCGGTAAGCGCCAGCGCACTGCTCAGGAAGGCACTGAACGCGGCTCCAATGCGTAGCACAGTCAGGGCCTGCCCGCCTTCAAAGAGCAACGTGGGGTAGCTTTGCAGCGTGAGCAGGAAGACGAGCAAACTAGCCGGTACCGGCAAAGCAATGATCAACACTGACGCCAGCGAACCGGCATAGGTAATGAGATCGACCAGCCAGGCGTGGAAGGGCACGAGCGCCATACGGAGGGCAAAACCGGCTGCAAGCAACGCCAGGATAAAGCGAGCCGGTGAAATTCGACCCGGGAGTTCGCCCGGTCGGAATAGATCGGTGAGCACGTAGGCAGCGTAGAGCAGGATGCCGGCGACTACCATCAACACCAGATACTTCAACGCGGTTGCCAATATTTGTCTGCTTACCAGAACACCTGCACCAACCGGCAGATCGACAATTGCCAGCACCGCGGTGAGCGCGATTGCTACCAGCATCAAAGCCGTCACAAACGAGTCTTGCATGAGCAGAATGGCAACGATTTGGGCGATGATGAGCAGGCCGGTTGCACTGAAGTTCTCGCCGTGGGGAAATACCCACGCCGCGATCAGCACCACAATCCCTATGCCTAGAAAAAGGAACAGAAAAATTTGGTGCAGCGGGCTGAGTAGCATGGTAACGCCGAAAATTCGTACCGGATCATCTACTCGCACCTGTACAGCAAGCAACAGTTCAACAATCAGCGTGCCAATGCCCAAACCAACGGCAATGCGTGGCATGCGGCGTAGCAGAAAGGTGCTAAACGCCATACTAATTGGAAAGAAGATGAGCAGCAGGTATAGCATAGTTATCCGCGGTATAGCTCACTGATCGTAAGCGTCTTCAACCGCCCGTAGACTAATCCGGCCAGGTATGCGATGGCCAACGCCAGCAATATCTGCACAATGCTGAGGAGCAAGAGTGGCATGATCTTTAGTCCGCTCGCGGTTGGGGCACTGATAACCGCACTGTACAACAGATCGATACCACTCGTGCAGAGGAGCATCCCCAGCCCGATCTTCAATACATCGTTTGCAGTTGCCATTGCCAGCACGCCACTGAGAACCAGCCAGTACCAGGCAAAATCGAGACTGGGGCTGGGGGCAATCGGATAGATGATGGGCAGCATCAGGCTGGCAGTCAGTCCGGCGACTCCCGATAAAAACGGCAGGAGATATTCATTCAAGCGGGTCGATTCGGTTGAACGCTGCCGTGTCGCGGCTCGTAACGCACGTCGTAATTCGGCCTGCCCAAATTCATCGAGGTTTTCCAGACCGTAGTCGTGCGAAAAGGTCAATGCTGTGACGGCAAGAATCAGCGCAGCACAAACCCCTGTCACTAGCTTGATCAATGCCAGTGAGCTAACGTTGAATTGGGTGAAATCGGGCGCGATGAACGGCTGTTCGTTGAGCAGGCCGGCCAGGCCGAAATAGTTGAGTAATAGCAGCCCAACGGTCAGGCGCCAGTCGCGTAACAGTAAGATACCACCGGCTGAGATACCGATCACGATAATCCAGGGATCTATTGTCATACTATGTTGTCCTCGACCAACCTGCGCTTGCGAGTCTATCCGAACAGGGTGCAATAGGTTCTCTTTGATAAGTAGTGAAGTATACTCTTTGTCTGTCCGGGCAGTGTTCTGGTATCAGGTTGTTTATTGCGCCATTAAGAACAAGATCGCCAGCAAGCCAATCATAACGCCAAATAGATAATACCGTTGCTCAAAGATGATCATGATGGTATGGAGCGAGCTGCTTACGCTGTCGATCCCACGACCGAGCATGCTGAATAGCCGACGGGCATCGGCCAGCTCGCTCATGCCCTGCAAGAGTTCTCCCATGCCTTGCCAGGTTGGACTGACTGCCGGGTCTTCAGGCACACGCTCTGTCTGGTAGGGATTGGCCTTGCGTAATAGGAACCAGCTTACGACGCCGGTCGCGATGGCCGTGCCGATGAAAGGCCAGGCAAGTGGTTCGGCAGGCATGACCGGTGGGGCGAACGGTGACCAGCTCAGCCAGAGTGGCCAGGCCAGCCAGGGCACAAACCCGGCCAGGATCAAGGGGATCAGGATTGGCAGGCTTAGCATACCCTCTGGCCAATGTGTATAAACTGGTGTTTTCCCCTGCCAGCAACGAATGAGCAGTGGCAATCCGGCAGCAAAACCGATAACTGCCGCAGTCATCAAGGGGCCAATAATCCACACGTGATGACTGGTGGCGGCCTCTATCAGCCAGCGCCATCCCCAAAAGCTCCAGGTCAGCGGTAGACCGGTTGCGGTTGCCGTTGTCACAAGCCAGATCAGGCCGATGAACGGTAGTTGTGATGTCGGTTGCTTGCCATCGAGCAGGTCGGAACCTTGCAGTCGTTCAATCGCAGCGCAAACCAATCCACCGGCAACGGCGTGGAGCTGGAGCGACAACAACAGGGCCGGTGCTGCCAGACCAGCTAACGGTTCATTAAGGGCAGCCGCGCATACGACCACTCCTGCCTGCAACGCGCCGTGGCGAGCGACCAGATCGCGACCGGACTGCGCATTGAGGGCGGTGAATGCCACCCCTAGTGCGCCGAATGCGCCAACAGCAGCCATGATGAAACCGGTTGATGCCGGCAAAGGAGGTATCTGTGGTAGGAGACGAACGATAAAGCCAAGCCCAATAGTGGGCAGGGTCAGTCCGCTTATGAGCGCAGCCACCAGGGCCGGTGCCGTGGTAAAAGCGCTGCGCACACCGCCAAAGGGAGGTGCTCCGGCCAAAGCCAGCGCACCGAACAGCGCCAGTCCGACCAGCGTAGTTGGTGGCAGGGTGTCTGGAGGTAAGGCGGCACTTGCTGCAGTCAGACCTGTCACAGCGACCACGGCCAGCCCGCCGGCAATCAAGTGGGGCGGTAATTGATCAGGTGCTGGATCAACGCCTGCGGCAATCAGCGCACCATGAGCGGCAATCACCGCCAGTGCCCAGCTCAACGGGGTCAGAAAGCTGAGTGGTGGAATGGTTAAGCTGAGCAGGGCGGCAGTCAGGGCCAGCAAGAGCCAGCCGAACAACGCACCAAATCCCTCTACCTCTGGCGGTACAACCACGGCCAGGGCCAGTAAGCCAAGGGTGCCCCCAACCAGGAACATGACCGTAATTGCTCGTTCACTCAGTTCGGGCGCTGCCGGCAGAACGAGCGATAATGCACCGATACTCGACAGCGGTTCTGCCGGGGTCGTTTCGAGCGGATTGGCGATGACACCGATAGCTGCCAGGCCGGTCGCCAGCGCTGCCAGCAATGCCAGACGGCGGGTAATACCAATCTGGGCCAGGCCGAAACAGAACACGGCACCTGTGATCAGGCTGATAAAGCTAGCGATAAGACCCATGCATCCTCGATATAAACAACCCGGTACTCCACCGGGTGATACACTACATAGACACGGCTCTGCAATGCGGCATCAGGGTTTTGGACACTAACTACGTCCGATCAGGTAGGTTGCCGACTGCCAGCAAGCCGTACAGGGATCGGTCGAAATGGCGATCAGCATCACATCATCAACCACTGCCTGCTGCAACAGCGAACGAGCCAGCAATCGATCAAGCTGCGGCGCAATGCCAATCTCCACCTCGGTCAGACGTTGACCATCGCTACGCACAGTATAGCGCAATGAGCCACGTGGCGCTTCAACTGTTACCGTTGCTTCACCGGCCACCAATGGAACCTCTTCATACACGTTGCCAACTGGGAGATTCTGCAACCAGCGAACAACCAGCCGCAACGATTCTATTGCTTCGAGCAACAGAACCACCGCCCTGGCGTGAACATCGCCACCCTCCTCGGTTACCAGTGCTGGGGCCAGGATGTTGTAAGCAGCATAAGAAGGTTCCTGAATACGGACATCGGTGGCAATACCACTCGCTCGGGCTAGTGGGCCGGCCAGACCAAACTGCCTGGCAGCGGTTGGCTGCAATACGCCAACATCTACCGTGCGTGCCAGAATTGAGCGGCGTGGAATGCTCTGCTCGGCAACCGCTATCATCCTCGGCAATAAATCGTTGATGGCCTGAGCCGTTTCGGCTAGCGCCGATTCACTGGGATCAGCCAGCAGGCCGCCTGGCCGAATCAGTGCGGCCTCGTCATTGCCAGAGAGTTTCAGCGCGATCAAGCCCAAACGGGTCGTTAACCGACTGAGCCGGGCCGCATCGGTCAGGCCGAGCGCAGTTGCCAGTGCCGCCAGCGTATTGATGTGAGAGGCTGCGCGTTCCAGTTCAGCCAGTACAACGCGCACCGCCTGCGCACGGAGCGGTGCGGTGACGCCGGCGAGTTGCTCGATAGCCAGGCTGAATGCCAGGGTGTGGGCTACCTGACAATGTGGGCAAACCTGGCGTGCAGCTTGCAATGCGCCTGTTATTCCCCCTTGCGTAAGACGCCGGGCATACGCCCCATCACCGACCGAAGGGCGATACTCAACATCAACAATGTATTCACCCTCAATCGTCAGCGTCAAGCGTTCGCTATGCCAGGCTCCTGCAACCGGATGGAGTGTCAGTTGGTACTTCAAGCAACCTCCTTTTCTGTCGCGGCGCATTATACCACGCACGTCTCATGTGATATGCCGGTAGGTAAGTCGGACACACACCGGTACCCAGGGAAGTCCGGCTTCCGTACCCTGGCCGGTAGGGGCGCACATCCGCTCCTACGTCCTGGATATCCACTCGTCGCATCTGTCCGCTCGCAGAAGGATGGCAGCCCGCCGGTATGGAAGCGAGCAGCGCCGGCGGCCATCACGGGGCAAATCACCCACTGGATTGGCTGCCTTGCCCGCTCGTCATGCGCATGTCGCCTTGTTTGGCGTGCGGCAGCCACGCTGCCGCAGCAGCCGTGCTCACGATCAGGCGTGGGTCACGCCGTTCACCCTGCCGGTCGCGGGGATGCTGTGTGATCTCGCCACGCTCATGCATTCGTCCATCTCAAACAGGTTGGAATACGCTGATCCAACCCTGGAGTCTGCTATCAACCCGCCGATCCACCCTGGGTGGGTATGCGTATTAGATGCATCGTGGTACGATATCTCTGCATCGAGCTGACCTCCGATGCCACACCAAACACCTGTTGCCGTCAGCATTAGCACATCGCCAGGTGTCTTTTGGCGTCTTGTGCGTACAACCAGATATGTCGGGTGGAGGGGAATGATGTTTTTGTGCATAGACTACACACCGCACGCTTGCAATAAGCAAGTTGCTGTAACATATCAACGTGAAAGTGAACATCCTGTGGAATACCGGTTATTTGTCGCCAATCAAACGCTGCATATCGTCTTTGATGATGCTCGTAAGTGGAGTGGTCATATCCTGCGCCCAACCGATGGCCTGGAGGCGTCGTTTAGTAATCGTATGTGCCTGGAACATCTCATCGAGGGTTTGATTGGCCGACGAGCGTGGCCACAGTATCGCAGCCAGGTGCAGACGATTCTGGATCAGTTTCACATGTAGTATCGCCGTCGTTTTGCGAGAACGGCCTGGAAGAGAGCAACATCAGCCGCTCTTCCAGGCCGTTCTGATCCCATTCCTGGCCGTACCGATAATTATTCGTAACGCGAATTAATAATTTTGTAATCGCTCATCGCTACCTGTTCATCGCCACCACACGTTAGCCCGGTATGTTTATACCGGGCTACATTGCTTACATCATTTCCCGCTTAACACACGTTTCATTATTTCCTCAACTAACGAAGGAGAATCTATGCGACCACGATGGATCGCGCTTGCTCTGGGTGCTATCTGGCTGCTATTGGCGACGATACCGGCTGTCAGTACAGCGCACATGTCATCAACACCGACGCTTGATACATCAGCGGGTATCAGTGCCCGTTCCTCGCTGAACAGTGTGATTGGCGAGAATGACGAGCGGATTGGCGATGTTGCCCCGACACGGGATGCGTTTGAACCGGACATTGCCTATAATCCGGTGACCAATCAATATCTGGTTGTCTATGCGCGTCCTCGTGAGGGGGGTGGCTCGAATGAGTTCGAGATTTATGGTCAGTTTATTGACGCGGCAACCGGCGCGTTGATCGCACCTACGGCATCCGGGGCTGAAGTCAGTGGTACTGCTTTTCGGATCAGTCGTAACGGCAATGATCGCTCGACCGACCCCTTCGATGCCTATAGCCCCGTCGTAAGTTATAGCGCACGTGACAACGTGTTTCTGGTAGCCTGGACAGCCGACAATACCAATCCTTTGATTGACTGCAACGACCCTAATGCCGGTCGGGCCGGTTATCGAGCCGGTGGTGCCTTTGAGATCTATGTCCAGGTTGTGGCTGCCGATGGCGATCTCCTGATCCGCGATGAGTGTGGGAATCCCCAGGATGACCGGATCAGCGAGATCAATGTGTTGTTTTACCGAAACAATTTTGAAAACCGTAACCCTGATTGGGACGCATTCTCGCCAGCGGTTGCCTACAATAGCCAGAATGGCGAATTTCTGATCTGCTGGTCTGATGACCGGGCGAATGGGTTTCTTTCGCAACCGTTCGCCGAGCAGGGTGGTGAGTTTGAAATTCGCTGTCAGCGTTTTTCGCTCGACCCCCATCCCACCCGGCGCTTTGTCGGTCAGATTGGGCCAAACGATTTCCTCATCAGCCGGGCTGGTTTTACAACCTCGGCTACCGGTTATGTGCGACCCGACTACGATGCAGTGACGCCGGCGATTGCCTACAACAGCGTAGACAATCAATGGTTTGTGGTCTGGTCAGCCGATAACAATGCCAGCGGGGTAGAAGATGGCGAGTTTGAGATTTACGGCCAGGTATTGGCTGCCGACGGCACGCAGGCTCATTTGTTACCCGGCATTGGTGCAAACTATCGCGACGATCATCGGATTAGCCAGATCGGGGAAGCTACCGGATGTGATAATGCCAGTTGTGATGCCTATCGACCTGCTGTAGCCTACAATCCTGACCGTAATCAGTATCTGGTCGCGTGGTTTGGTGATAACGTCAACGGTTTTGACGAGGTGTATGTTAGTTTGCGCCAGCCCACCGGCTTCGGGACGAGTGTCAGTGGGCAGCAGGTCAGTTTTAGCTCTAATGGTACTGACAACCGTTTCAAGGGACTTGATGTTGATGTTGCCTACGATCCGTTCAATCAGGAGTGGCTGGTGGTCTGGCGCGGCGATCCCAGCGTGAATGATCGCTTCGAGATTTACGGTCAGCGTCTCGATGCTGACTCTGACGGGAGTGCACCGCTGGCGACGATTGGCGCGAATTTTCAGATCGGGACGACGCCGGCACTGGCACCAACCGCGTTTCAGGCAAGTTCGAGCGGCTTAGCTCGTCCATTACCCGGTGGCGAAGCAGAGCTCGCCAGCTCGACCACGTTGAATCCGGTGAACTGGCATCGCGTTGCGCCAAGACTTGCAGCAACCGGTAGTGGACGCTTTATGACCGTCTGGGCCGGCTATCTGAACGGTGTTGCGGCTGATCGACAGTTTGAGGTCTTCGGACGCCGCCTGAGCTTCGTGCCACCGACCGTGTCAGCGGGTGTGCGTAGTGATGGCACGAGCACGGCGCCATTGCAAGATGGTGATGTCGTTAATGCTACTATCACCGAACTCGGCCTCGTCTTCGCCGAACGTTTGCGCAACGGTACCGATCAGGCAAACTATCGGTTGTGGTCAGGCGATCTTCCCTCATGCAGCAGCACCGGCAGCAATCTGATCGCCAGTGTATCGGTCAACGATGCGACAACGACCATTGTTCCTACCATTCAGCCTCTGCCGGATGGTCAATATACGCTGATTGCCTGTGCCACGTTGAGCAGTGTCGGTGGTATTGCCCTGGGTGAAGATGTATCGCTCACATTTACCATCGATACAACCCCGCCGACGCTCGTTTTGCCGGAAGAGGTCACCGTAGAAGCAGAGACATCTGCCGGTTCAGTAGTGACATTCACTGCTACTGCCAGCGATGCGGTAGCCGGGGCGGTGCCGGTGAGCTGTACGCCGTCCAGCGGCAGCACCTTCGCGATAGGCACGACGACCGTCACCTGTACTGCTAGCGAC
>NZ_DAOUBI010000097.1:0-4436 GCF_034432675.1 Chloroflexus sp.
GCGGCGTGGAGCAGTGGCAGCTCGTCGGGCTCATAACCCGAAGGTCGCAGGTTCGAATCCTGCCGCCGCTACCAGAGAAGCGACAGAACTCGTAGGTTCTGTCGCTTTATTATATATTGAGGGCCGATTTTTTCAAAGCCGATCACAGGTGCTCTCCCCTTAAAGTACACATATCCGTGCGTACACAAGCGTCCGCATCCACCGTGCAGGATGGTGCAGGCAACCCCTCAGTCGTTCCTGTGCGATTCCTGTCATGACCGGGTAGTCCGTTCTTGCCCATACTGTTCAAGACTACCTGGTGGTCGCTACATGTGGTCGTATCGTCTTTCCAAGATGCAACGTGCATACCGTCACCGTGCTGGGCAACGCAATAGGGGTTGGTCTGGAAGCCGACCTCTTCAGAACTCATTTCATAAAAGCTATGCTCTCGTGCTCCCAGACTGTCGCACAAGCGCATGCACGCTTGCCAAGCACCAACGACAGCCTACCCGGCTCCTGGCCCATTGGCAGATCGCAGCTCTAGTCACGCCATCACGCGCTGGATGGGTTGCCTTTCCCGCTCGTTATGCACGTATCGCAGGATTTGGAGTGCGGCAGCATGGCTGCCGCAACAGCCGTGCTCACGATCCGGCGCGTGGCACGCCGTTGACTCTCTTGGTCGCGGGGATGCTGGATGTGCTCGTTACGATCATCGAGTCGGTCAGGAATGAGAGCCTTCTGGTAGACGTTTTTTGAAATAGGTTCTATTCCTGACTCAATCAGAGATATGTTCTGCCATCAATAATCTTGACAAAATCTATCGTTTTATATAAGATTAATGACAGGTATCTTAAAAAATTTGCGCAAGGAAGTCAACAATGTCTACGAAAGCATTTTCTTCATCACCTGCTCTCTTCGACCGCACTGCCCTGCGTTTTAACCAGGCGGCGCTCATCGTGCTTGTGCTGACGGCCTTCGTTACCAATCAACACTGGTTGATTGCGTTCGTTGCGGTTGTCCTTGCTCTTGGTGTGATCCATCCTGCGCTGGCACTGTTCCAGCGTCTATACCGCGACATCCTGCGCCCCCTGGGCTGGTTACGTCCTGACCTGCACGAGGAAGATGCAGCACCTCACCGCTTTGCGCAAGGTGTTGGGGCTGGTGTGCTGCTGCTGGCTACGTTGAGCCTGTGGTTAGGGGCAGAGGTTATCGGCTGGAGCCTGGCGCTACTGGTCGTTGTGCTGGCGGCGGTGAATCTGATCTTCGGTTTCTGCGCCGGATGCTTTATCTTCTTTCAGTTGCGGCGATTGGGTGTTCTGAAGTAGATGACCGGTGAGGTATTTGAGTGCTGGTTGAACGGCTGTTGATCATTGGGGGTGTGACGCTCGCGGTACTGCTGGTATGGGGAGGGATACGTTACTGGCAGGCACGCACGGTACGATCCCTCGCTCAGAAGACCCCTTTCACCGGACTGGTACCCGTAGGAAAGCCGGCAGTGGTTGCTTTCACCACACCCGGTTGTCGCGAGTGTCATTTCCGACAATCGCCGGCGCTGGCGAGGCTGGCTGGTGCTGTAAATGATCAGGTCACTATCTGTACCTTGCAGGCTGCGGACTATCCCCAGCTCGTGACGCAACTGGGTATTCTCACTGCGCCGGCGACTGTGGTGCTTGATGCCCGTGGTGTGGTACGCCACATCAATTTGGGGTTTGTGGATACGCCGGTATTGTTGCAGCAGGTCGGACTATTAACGCGAGAGGTTGGCATCCGGCAGACAGCGGTTGCCGGATGAAAGAAGGTGCGATGCATGCGACGAGGCATCGCACCTTTCTTATTCTATTTTAATCAGCTGCCACCGCCGTCGGTGGTTCTACCGGTGTTGTGACGTTGAGCGAGATGACGGTTGGGACGCTTCCCAGTCGACGACCAAGGGCATGGACGGATTCGGCGACGATGCTGACGCAGCGATCAGCTTCTTCGCGGGTGAGGATCAACGGCGGCGCCAGTTGGATCACCGGTTCGAGCCGATCATCGGCCCGGCAGATCAGACCACGCTGCTTCAATTGATCACTCAGCCAGATCATCAGCCGCTCCTCGGCCAGCGACTCGCGGGTAACCTGGTCACGTACCAGCTCGACAGCCATAAACATACCCATCCCACGCACCTCGCCCACGTTGGGGTGATTGCCAACGGCAGCAGTTAGCTCCTGCATCAGGTAAGCCCCCATTTCGCGCGACCGCTCCAGCAGATGTTCCCGTTCGATAATGTCCAGGTTGGCGAGTGCTGCCGCACAACTGGCAGCGTGCCCACCAAAGGTGATACCGTGCATAAACTTATCTGCTTCATTATCGGAAACGAAGACATCGGCGAGCGTGTCACAGACAATGGCCGCACCGAGCGGAGCGTAACCGCTGGTGATGCCTTTGGCGCAGGTGATGATGTCGGGCCTGACCCCCATCGCTGTTGAACCAAACCAATCGCCAACCCGACCAAAACCGCAGATCACTTCATCAACAATCATGACGATCCCGTAGTGATCGCAGATCTGACGGATGCGTTGTAGATAGCCAGGTGGTGAGACAATTGCACCGCCACTATTTTGCACCGGTTCCATAATAATGGCGGCAATTGTTTCGGGGCCTTCAAACTCGATCAGACGCTCGACTTCATCGACACAGACACCACGGCAGCCACTGTGAGTGGCGCAATAGTCGCAGCGAAAACGATAGGGGAGAGGCGCATGGCGTGCTCCCGGGACCAGCGGGCCAAAACCGTTACGGATGGAGGTGACACCGTTAACCGACAGCGCACCCATCGAGGTACCGTGATAGCTCACGCGACGAGCAATAATCTTGGTGCGGTCGGCAAACCCGCGACGCCGCTGGTACGCTTTGGCCAGCTTTAACGCAGTCTCCACTGCATCTGACCCCCCGGTGGTCAGAAATACTCGTGAGCGGGGGCCGGTGGGACTGATTGAAGCCAGGCGCGCCGACACGTCAATTAAAGGTAGACTGGGGAAGCTGAAGGGACTGACGTAAGCAATCTCGCTCAGTTGCGCACTGATCGCCTCGATGATTTCACGGCGACCATAACCGACATTGACTGTAAACAGACCGGACAGACCATCGATGTACTCGTTACCGTCTTGATCCCATACGCGCGACCCTTCACCTCGTACCAGTATTGTGGGCCGCGCGTCGGTACTGGAGAAGTGGCCCATTTGGAAGAAATGTAACCAAACATTATCACTGAGGGCCTGACGTCGATTGTTCGTAATAGTACTCATATAGACTCCTGACTACGTCCGCAACCGTGGCCTCTAACGCGCCAAATGCGCGACTGCAACCCCGCAGCAGGTAAGAGAGAGACCACATCGTAGGCCCATGCCCCGACCCTGGCGCGGACACGAAGAGCAGGGCAACACTCCGGATGAAGTATCCGGTGTAACCGAGATGCGCACGGCCCTGACACATGCGCAGCTCACGCATATCAATCTGCCAATGTCGTTCCTTTCTAGCCGGTTATCCCGACACTAATAACCAAAAACCGACGCGTACACCAAACCGTCCGGGAACAGCATAAACGCTGCCCGTTCCAGAGGGTTGGTGTCGCGGGTTAATTATCGACCAGGCGAATGACCCGGAACGTCTCGGCGTAGGCAACGCCGATCTTCGTGCCGTTCTCTGCGTCCCATGTACGCACCCAATCAGCCACCTCAGGGCCAAGCTGCGAGCGGTGGCAGAGCAGACTCTCAATCTTCTGCTCAATCCGATCACTTATATCGAGGTAGAGATCAGGGGCACTGGGAAACATCAGATAGAGTTCACGCACTTTGTGCGGTTCGTAGCCTTCGGCAAGGAGTTCCGGGAAGATGGGGCGCGTTTCAGCGCTGGGGAAAACGGCGTAGAGTGCCACTTCACCGGCTGCACGATGATCGGGATGATTAATGTAGGTATTGCCGGCAAAGACGAGCGTTGGGTCCTGGCAGAGAACCCGGAATGGTCGTACTTCACGGATCAGGCGAGTTAGCTCTCGCCTCAGATCGAGGGTTGGCTGCAAGATACCGTCGCGGTAGCCAAGGAAACGGACATCGTGCACACCAAGGACTGCTGCGGCAGCACGCTGCTCTTCTTGACGGCGAGCGACCAGGGTTGCCAGATTGGCACCTGGTTCATTTGAGCCAGCCGAACCATCAGTTACGATGCAATACGTAACAGGATGCCCGGCTGCTGTCCAATTAGCGATAGTACCGGCAGCAGCAAACTCAATATCATCAGCATGTGCAGCGATAACCAGAATTGGTTCTTGTTGGACGTGCATACAGCCTCCTGCTTCTAGTCTACACGAAGACGTGGGGGTTTGTCTAGGGGGCGAAAATATGATAATCCAAGTTGCTACCTTACGTCACCACAGCGGTGCGGGGCGTTGAGCGCGACGGGGGGAGGGGTGGAACACG
>NZ_DAOUBI010000098.1:0-5592 GCF_034432675.1 Chloroflexus sp.
CAGTGCGTGATGGCACCGGAGATAGTCGTCATCCTTCCTCGCAGCTAAGCCGACAGGCTGGGAGCAGGATAGGCAAGGCTTAGGTGATCGGTAATCGTTCATGCGCCTGGGGGAAAGGCTGGTAGGACGAATTGATATTGATATTAATGACTGCTGGTGTGCTATCATACAGATAGCATTGGCACGCATCACGGGGTTATCTATGGCAACACTGCTTTCCTGGTTGTTGATCGTCATGGTATTGTTGTCGGCCTGGTATGTGATAGCCTATACCGTTGCTTTCTTCCATCTACGCGAGCGGATGTTGCTGCTGCCGGTTGGACAATGGTTGCTGGTCGGTGTCGGGCTTGGTTCGATCATTCTGAACAATGGAACGCCGGTACTGGTTTGGGTAATGACTCCGCTGCTGATTGGGCTGGCCCTGGCCGGTATCTGGCGCCGCCATCCACGTGGTCTGGCATTGGTCTTGCGTTCGTATCCTCGCGGTACGCTCGATATACTGACGTTTCGCCGACCGGTTTTTGATCTGAAGCGCCGTGTACGGACAAAATGACGATGCGTGATGACCTGGTAACTGCTCTCCTGAGCGCCGTTGATCCGGCAATTGTGCTGCGCCGGCCAGAAGAGCTGATGCTCTACGAGTACGATGGCTCAGCCCTTGATCAGGGTATGCCGGAGGTGGTCGTTGTGCCGCGCACTACTGCCGAAGTTTCGGCCTGTGTGCAGGTGGCAGCTCAGCTTGGCGTGCCAATCGTTGCCCGTGGTGCGGGTACCGGTCTGGCCGGCGGCTCGGTACCCGAACAGGGTGGGCTGGTCATTTCCCTAACCCGTCTCAATCGGATTTTAGCCATCGACCCGGTGGCGCGTACTGCCCGCGTGCAACCCGGCGTAGTCAACACCGATCTTAGTCTGGCCGCAGCACCCTACGGCCTCCATTTTGCCCCCGATCCCAGTAGCCAGCGCGCCAGTACCATCGGCGGCAATATTGCCACCAACGCCGGTGGTCCGCACTGTCTGAAGTATGGCGTCACCACCAACCATGTCCTGGCGGTAACGCTAGTCTTGGGTGATGGGCGGGTGATCGAGGTGAGTCGCGCTGCCCTGGATGCGCCAGGCTACGATCTGCTGGGGGTTGTGGTGGGCAGTGAAGGAACCCTCGGCATCGTCACCGAAGCAGTGGTCAAATTAACGCCAAATCCCGAGTCGATCTACACCTTTCTGGCCATCTACGACGATCTCGATGCGGCCAGCGAGACGGTATCCGCGATTATTGCCCATGGCATCATTCCCGCTGCGCTTGAGATGCTGGTTGGGCAGGGCATCGCCGCTGTCGAAGCCGCAGTCAAGGCGGGGTATCCGTCTGATGCGCGAGCGGTATTGTTGATCGAGCTGGATGGGTTGCGTGAAGAGGTTATTGCCCAGGCGCAAGCGATTGAACAGATCTGCCACCAGTATAGGGTACGCGAGTTGCGGGCGGCGCAAGATGCCCATCAGCGCGAGAAGTTGTGGGCCGGTCGTAAAGGTGCTTTGGCGGCCTGCGCACGGATTGCCCCGCACTATCACATTCAGGACGGTGTCGTTCCACGGTCGCGTCTGCCGGAACTGTTGCGCCTGACCGAGGAGGTGGCGGCCCGTCACCAGATCACGATTGTCAATATTTTTCACGCCGGTGATGGTAATCTCCACCCGCTATTGCTGTTCGATCTCCGTCACGCCGGTGCGCTTGAGCGGGCAGTTGCCGCCAGTGAAGAGATTTTGCAGGCGTGTGTTGCCGCCGGCGGTACGATCAGTGGTGAACACGGGATCGGGATTGAGAAGCGTAATTATCTGGGCTGGATTTTTGGCCCGGCCGATCTGGCCGCCTTCGCCGACCTGCGCACCATCTTCGATGCGAATGGGGTGATGAACCCCTGTAAACTGCTGCCGGGGGGCAGTAGTTGTGCCGACATTCGGTTTGCTCGCGGTGCTCTGCGTGCGCTTGACCGGGGGGCGTGGATTTAGACGGGTATGAATGTGTTGCCTTTTTCAACCAGGCCATCGCCGACAACATATGCATTGGCTGATCGACAACCGCAGCAGGTTGTGCAGCCGACATCCGTCGCTGATGTGAGCGAATTGCTCACCGCAGCAACCCGTACCAACACCGCAGTGGTGCCGTGGGGGGACGGTACACACCAGTTTCTGCTCGATCCGCCGCAGCGTTACGATGTTGCCCTTGATCTGCGTCAACTGAACCGGGTGATTGAATACCAGCCTGCCGATCTGGTGATAACGGTTGAAGCCGGTGCGTCGCTAGGGTCGGTACAGGCACTGTTGCGCGAACGGGGACAGTGGCTGCCCTGGGATCCACCTGCATCAGATGGTGCGACTATCGGGGGATTACTGGCGTCAGCGGCATGGGGGCCGTTGCGGTTGGGTTACGGTGGGCCACGGGAGTGGCTCCTCGGTATGCAGGTCGTGCTTGGTGATGGGCGAGTGGTACAGAGTGGTGGGCGGGTGGTCAAAAATGTGGCCGGTTACGATACGCACAAGCTACACCTCGGCGCGTATGGTACGCTTGGGGTGATAGCAACGGCCACGTTCAAAGTCGCGCCACTCCCGGAAACGTTTGTTTTACTGCGCGTTACATGCTCTACCGTTGACGAGGCCTGGCAGGTGGCCGAGGCGCTGCGCAGACCGCCATTACAGCCGGTCGGGCTGGTTATTACCATCTCAGATACTATCATGCTACAAGCCCAACTCGCCGGGATGGCAGCCGCGGTGGAACGCCAGCTAGCGCTGGCTACCGCTGCCTGTTCTACTGTGACCGATCTGACGGTCGAACACAACTATCGTGCCCTGCCCCATACCGCCTATCCACCCGCATCTGCCACCAGTCTGATCCTTCGGATCGGTGTGCCTGACAGTGCGCTGCCGGTGGCGATGGCTGCTCTGGCGACGGTCACACCTGAATCAGTAACCGTCTTTCCCGGTCTGGGGCTGATCATTGCCTGTTGTCCGCAGGCTGCTGCCACGTACTTGTCCGTGTTGCGCCAGGAACTGGCCGGCGCAGGTGGGTACGCCGTAGTTGAATATAGTCCTGTCAGGATTGAGCGCTGGGGGCCGCCCCCACCAACCATCGATCTGATGCGTGCCTTGCGCCAACGCTGGGACCCGGCAGGCATTCTCAATCCAGGGCGCTGGCTGATTGAATAAGAGCGATGATATTCACGAAGTCAGGAGATGTCGTATGGCGCTACTCGGTTCACTTATCGCGCTCGGTGCCGCACTGGTCTTTGCCGCACTGGCACTGGCAACGTTATGGGGTGGCTGGCAGGCAATCCGTCGCGAATTACTGCGTGGGTTCGTGAGTACCAATCCTGCAATGGGTGAACGCATCTGGAGCCTGTTGCTGACCGTTGTTCCTCTACTCGGAGCCGCGCTGCTTGGGCTACTGGCAGCGTGGCGCATCGTCCAGGTAGCTCTTGGTTTGGGATAAGGAGAACGTCCAATGACACGTCCACGTCCGGTGGTCTTGATAATTATGGATGGCTGGGGTATTGCGCCGCCAGGGCCGGGTAATGCGGCTGATCTGGCCGATACGCCCCATGTTGATGCATGGATGGCGAATTGCCCCTTTACAACATTGGGAGCTTCAGGGCTTGATGTTGGCCTGCCTGAAGGTCAGATTGGGAACTCCGAGGTAGGCCATCTCAATATCGGGGCCGGTTTTGTGGTCTATCAAGAACTGACGCGAATCAGCAAAGCAATTGCCGATGGTGATTTTTTTACCAACCCGGTCTTGCTCCAGGCTATCGAACACGTCAAACAGCGCAATTCGGCCTTACATTTGATGGGGTTGTTTGGGCCTGGAGGTGTCCATGCCCATGAAGATCACCTGTACGCGCTGCTGGAGCTGGCCCACCGCCATCATCTCCAGCGTGTCTATCTCCACCTCTTCCTCGACGGGCGCGATGTGTTGCCGCGCAGTGCCCTGGGCTTTCTCGACACTCTCGAAGGGGTGATCGCCCGGCTTGGCGTCGGCACGGTTGCTACCGTTTCCGGTCGTTACTATGCGATGGATCGTGATAAGCGCTGGGAACGCACGGGATGGGCGTATGCGGCCCTGGTTGATGGAGTGGGTGAGAAGGCACCTTCAGCGCGGGCAGCGATTGAGGCATCGTATGCCCGTGATGTCAGTGATGAATTTGTTTTACCCACGGTGATCGTCACCGCCAGCGGCGAACCAACCGCAACCGTGCGCGATGGTGATGCCGTGATCTTTACCAACTTCCGCCCCGACCGCGGTCGACAGTTGACCCGCGCTTTTGTTGATCCCGACCTCAACGAACGTATTCGCCAGCATTATGAACGGCAAAAGGCTGAAGGCCAGCCGTTGCCTGCCACGATCTGGCAGCGTGAGCGTCAGTTGCGCGATCTCTGTTTCGTGACCATGACCCAATACGAAGAGGGCTTGCCGGTACTGGTTGCCTTCCCGCCCCGTTACGTCACCAATCCGCTGGCCGCTGTAATCAGCCAGGCCGGGCTGCGCCAGTTTCATATTGCCGAGACCGAGAAATACCCGCACGTCACCTTCTTCCTCAATGGTGGGCGCGAAGAGCCGTTTCCTGGTGAAGATCGTCAGCTCATTCCATCACCCAAAGTCGCCACTTACGATCTGAAACCGGAAATGAGTGCCCCGGAAGTCACCGAGGCTCTGCTGGCCGCAATTGATAGCGATCAATACGATTTCATCGTGGTCAATTACGCCAACCCTGATATGGTTGGTCACACCGGGAGTATCCCGGCGGTGATCAAAGCCTGCGAAGCCGTTGATGCCGGGTTGGCGCAGGTGGTGCCGGCCATTCTGGAGCGGGGCGGCGTGGCTCTCATCATCGCCGATCACGGGAATGCCGAGCAGATGATTGACCCGGAAACCGGGGGGCCACACACGGCGCACACGACCAATCCGGCACCTTGTTTCCTGATCGGTGGTGCCGGCTATGGCAAAGATACCATCGAACTGCGGCACGGTGGCCGATTGGCCGACGTGGCGCCAACACTGCTCGAACTGTTGGGGTTAGAACCGTCACCCGATATGACCGGGCAGAGCCTGATTGTGCGTCGTGCTTAGTCAACCCGGACAGGTTGAACCCCTGCCGCACAAGTAGCCTGTCAGATGCTGTTTCAGCAAAGGGATGTCTCTGAACAACACCCCTCGTTGTACAAGCCTATGCATTACCCACATGTCACGCTGCGTTAAGCCGGGCTGCAAGCGCTCCCCGTGGCGCAGGCTTCCAGCCTGCATGGAAGCATCCTCGCCTCCGCCGGCAGATGCTGACCGTGGCCGCTGGTGCGCAGGCACGAATCTTGTGCAACATAACCGTCTACGGGCAGGGATCGCATGCATGTCTGACCGACTCGCTGATCGGCACGAGCACATTCAGCATCCCCGTGACCAGGATGGGTAACGGTGGGCCACGCGCCGGATCGTGAGCGCGGCTGGCGCGGCAGCATGGCTGCCGCACGCCAAACATCGCGCCACGGGTAATGGTGGTCGGCAACGGTATCGACCCTGAAACGTGATCCCACTGGGCGCAGCGCTGCGGGGTA
>NZ_DAOUBI010000099.1:0-4152 GCF_034432675.1 Chloroflexus sp.
CCTGGCATGTCACCGGTTGCGAACAGGCACGTCGTGGGGTGCGGCCAAAGCCGCCATTGTCCGTGAGGCGATACGGGCCTCCTTGGCCCATCCACGCTCTACCCAGCTCTCAACTGCGTAACTCCTGTAAGATTATATGGTCTCGGTAATGATACACTGTATTATGATGATGGTTCGTTCGCCGGGTCAACCCTACCAGAGCTTCAGTGCTGTAAGGCGGGCTTTCAACCTGCTGGCTTACCGGCCCGTTTTCGTAGCATTGTGTCGCCTCATTTGACTCCCACTCACAGCGACAGGTATAATCTGCCGGGTTGCTTGAGTGATCGTATCAGTTGTTAACTCGCTTTTAAGCCACATATCAGCCATTCATCAGCCATTCGCTATGTAAGTCTCGCTACGGTAGCGGTTATGACATGTAGTAGTGATTCGATGGTGAACGCAGTGAGTGAGGGAGTTGTTGCATGACACGACGGATCTTTGCTGTACTGGGCTTACTGGTGCTATCCGTTTCATTGCTGGCCTGGCCACGACCCGGTGCAGCGCAGGGCGGTGTGCCCGATACGTATCCGCCGTATCAGGCGCGCTATTTTCCCGAGACCGGCCATAGCGCGGTGAACTGGTTCCTGGAGACCTGGAAAAATACGCCAAATGCGCTGTTTGTGCTGGGGTATCCTATTTCGGAACCGTTTATCGAGGAGAGCTTTACCGAGCCGGGTAAGTTTTATCGGGTGCAGTATTTCGAGCGGGCTATTCTCGAAGAGCATCCTGAAAACTTCGGTCAGCAAAATAATCGGTACTATGTTCTGGGTCGCCTGCTTGGTCGGCGGTTAGTTGAAGGCCGTGAGAATGAACCGCCGTTCCAACGGGTTGCCGATCCCGGTGATGGTACGTGGTTTGCCGAGACCGGTCACACCTTACGCGATAGCCCGGCACCGTTCCGCACGTTCTGGCTCAACAACGGTGGCCTTGAGGTCTTTGGTTATCCGCTCTCCGAGCAGTTCCAGGAGCGAAATCAGGCCACCGGTGAAATCTACTGGGTACAGTACTTCGAGCGGCAGCGCATGGAGTGGCATCCCGATGAACCGGATCCACGCTACCGTATTCTGCTCGGCTTGCTGGGCAATGAGTATCGCGATTTACGACACCGCACAAATCCGGCATTTAACTACCGGCCACCCGATCAATCATTGCCACGACAATTCATTTATGGCTTCAATGCACACCTCTACGGACAGGGGACAGCCTGGCAGGATCGCAACCGCGTCTTGCAAATGAGCCGTGATGCAGGTGTCTACTGGATTCGGCAACAGGTGCGCTGGATGGATCTGCACGACCGCTCAGGTGCCATCTATTGGGCCGAACTTGACGACATTGTGGCCGATGCGAATCGTCAGGGGGTGAATCTGTTACTGAGCATTGTCGCTGCACCCAGTTGGGCGACGACAAACGGTAGTAACGGTATGCCCAGGCGCGAAAACTTCAAGGATTTCGCCTACTTCGTCGGCGAAATGGCAAAGCGTTACAAAGGGCGAGTTCAGGCGTATCAGATCTGGAACGAGCAGAATCGGGCGTGCGAAAATGGCGGTGATTGTGCCCGCGATGGTGGCGTAGGTGGCCGGGTGGCCGATGCGAGCTACTATGTTGATCTGCTTGAGGTTGCGTACAAGGCAATCAAAGCCAACGACCCGATGACCATCGTGGTGAGTGGTGCGCCGACCAGCACCGAGACGAATGATCCTAATATCGCACTGAGCGATACATCGTATATGCGCTCGATGGCCTCTAACCCCAAGTTCCGGGCCAATGTCGATGCTATCGGTGTGCATCCCGGTGGTCAATACAATCCGCCTGACACCCTCTGGCCTAACCGTCCTGGCCCTGGCCCGCAGTGGCGTACAAGTCGCGAATTCTATTTCCGCCGGATCGAAGACATTCGTAATGTGCTGGTCGAAAATGGCCTGGGCGACAAGCAAATCTGGATTACCGAATTCGGCTGGGCAACCCGCAATAACACTCCTGGCTATGAGTACGGTAATTCGATCACCTTTGAGCAGCAGGCCGAGTGGATTGTGCGTGCGTTCCAGATTGGGCGCCGCGAGTATGCACCGTGGGTGGGGGCCATGTTCCTCTGGAACCTGAACTTTGCCGTGCCGTGGCGTGCGCAGGGTAATGAGTTGCACGAACAGGCATCGTTTGGGGTGATTAATGGTGACTGGAGTCCCCGTCCGGCGTGGTTTGCCATCCAGGCAATGCCAAAAGATTAGCGAAGAGCAGGCGGTCAGTGGTTAACCCGCCGGGTTGTACCGCTGACCAACGTGTGAGAAGGAAAAACTCGTATGACTCGGAGATGGAAGATGCATCGTATCCGGCGCTGGCCGGCTCTAATCCTGTGTTTGATGATTTTGGCAGCGCTGTTGGCCGCGTGTGGTGGTGAACCAACGACACCACCGGTAAGCAATGTACCAACGGCAGCAGTAGTGGCTACTCCTGATACTTCGACGCCACCTACAGCAGTACCGACGACTGCACCGGTTGAGCCAACTGCGGTACCGCCTGAGCCAACACCGGTACCGGCTGAGCCGACCCCTGTACCGATTAACCCTGATTATCTGGAGTTCGGTATCGTTGGTCACCTCTACTACACCGACCGCGACCGTGTCTTACAACTGGCGAATAATGCCGGTTTTGATTGGTTCCGCCAGCAAGTGGTCTGGATGGATATCGAAGACCCGGTAAAGGGCATCTACGGTTGGGATGAACTGGATCGCATCGTTGAGGCGGTTGATCGATCTGGGATCAAGTTATTGGTGAATGTGGTACGTTCACCGACCGCGTATAATGCGACCAATGGTTTGCCCGATGATCCTGAGACACTGGCCAATTTCCTGGAGCAGATGGTACGCCGCTACGGTGATAAAATTCATGCCTATGAGATTTGGAATGAACCGAACCTGGCGGTTGAGAATGGTGGCGAGATTGTGCCGGAAGATGTCGGGCACTATGTTGAGATTCTGAAAGCAGCCTACACGCGCATTAAGTCGCTCAATCCAGATGCAATCGTGCTGGCAGCCGCCTCTTCGTCAAGTGGTGTGACCAACCCGGCAATTGCGCTTTCTGACCAGGAATTCTACCGCCTGATGTATACCTACAACAACGGTGAAGTACGCAATTACTTCGATATTCAGGCGGTCCATCCGGGTGGCGCGGCTAATCCACCTGATACCCTCTGGCCCGACAATCCAAGCTATATTCCTGGTTGTCAACCGGCGCCTGATCGCTGCTGGAACGACCACGAGACGCACTATTTCCGGCATGTCGAGAATGTGCGGAAGTGGATGGAACAGTACGGGATGGGCGATAAGGAGATCTGGATTACCGAGTACGGCTGGGCAACGCCAAACAACACGCCGGGGTACGAGTTTGGTAATTACGTGACTCCAGAGCAGCAAGCGGAATACATTCGCTCGGCGATGCTGCGGGTTTACGATAATTATCCGTTCGTTGGCAATATGTTCCTCTGGAACATCAATTTTGCCGTGCTCTGGGGTGAGCAGGGGAACCCGAACCACGAACAGGCGGCATTCGCCATTCTCAATCCCGACTGGAGTCCGCGGCTGTCGTATTTGCGGGCGCAAGATACCATTGCCCAGATTAAGACGTGGCAGGGGCGCTTTGTTGCGCCGTAACGTGTCTCTAAGATAGGCACGCAGGGCTGTATAGCCCGATACCGGGAGGGGCAGGCTGCATGCCTGTCCCTCCTGATTATGTATGGCGTCAATTTGGTGTTTATTGACATAACGTAGATCTCGTCTCTACATCATGCTGTGATGGTCGTGATCGTGGTGTGGTTCTGCAGGGTGGTGCTGAGACAGAGACCGTACCTTGAACTGATACCACGTATTTGTTCAGGTGGTCAGGTTGTACGTTGAACCAGAAGGGAAATTACGTACACAGGCTGAAGTTCGTGCTCCATGGGGATGACAATTAGAACTTATTTCATAAAAAGTTGTACTGTCGCGCTCTCATAACCATCTCCGGTGCCATCACGCACTGGATTGGTTGCCTTGCTCGCTCATCATCCGCGTGTGGCGTCGTTTGGAGTGCGGCAGCCATGCTGCCGCGCCAGCCGTGCTCACAATCTGGCGCGTGCAA
>NZ_DAOUBI010000100.1:0-3687 GCF_034432675.1 Chloroflexus sp.
TGGGACGCGGATGCGTGCGGGTTGGGCGGATGCGCACGGATCGATTGGAAGCACTGGTTTTCCGCAGGGTGGGGATTGCCGGTGGGACACGGATGGACGCGGGTTGGGCGGATGTGCGCGGATCGATTGGAAGCACTGGTTTTCCGCAGGGTGGGGATTGCCGGTGGGACGCGGATGCGTGCGGGTTGGGCGGATGCGCACGGATCGATTGGAAGCACTGGTTTTCCGCAGGGTGGGGTAATCCGCGAATATCCGCTTCATCTGCGAATATCCGTGGTATTCCCGGTGGGCACCTATCTGGAACCTATCCGGCTACCGGGGTCTGCCATACTGGCCGAGACGACGACGGGGCACAAAGCCGGACGAACGGTAGAGATGATAGGCAGCAGTATTCTGCTCTTCGACTTCGATGCGGATGTCTTGATAACCGGCTGCCTGCAAGCGATGGAGAGTCGTCAGGAGCAGCAATTTGCCATATCCACGCCCCTGTAAATCACGACGCACACCAAAGGTTGTAATGATGATCGTCTGTTCGGCCCGCAACAGTCGCAATGCCGCCACCGGTTGCCCGGCCATTTCAGCGATAACGAAGCGATGGCGGGGATGAGTAATCCGATCAGACACAAAGGCTGACACCTGTTCGACCGGATCACCGAACGCACCGACAATGATCGAGGTCAGCGTAGCAACATCGTCTTTTTCAGCCAGACGCACCTGCCAGTCATCAGGCGCTTCGGGTAGTGGCGGCAGTTGTGCCGGATCGAGCTGCAATTCGACTTCGACATTCAGCCGATGGAGATCGAGTGCAGCCACAAATGGAGCCACACAGGACCCTGCTTCATCAGCCAATGCAATCCAGTTGCCACCACGCGCATAGGCCCAGCGCTCAATCTGTTCGATCAATTGACGACCAAACCCGCGTCGGCGCCAGGCAGGATCGACGGCGATCACTGCTTCGATAGCGAAATAGCCATACATCACCACGCCACCCACCAGCGTCTCGCCGATCCGGGCCGCAGCCATTGTCGGCGTCCAATCGCCATCAAGGTATACCGGCAATTCAATGTTATCAGCGCGATTGCAACGCTCGAAGAGTTCAACGAGAGCTGGCCAATCGGCGGCGGGGATGATGGCAATGTCGAGAGTCATACGGTTGTTGATAATCCTTTCGGCGCCTATGTCTCCAGCAAGGCAACGATCATATTGTAACGTCAAATTGGGTGACATTGTATGCGTAACACCACATCTGGAATTAGCGCCAGCATAGCCAACTGTCCAACCATAACCATAACCATAACCATGGGAGTGCGCATCCGGCTCACCCACCATCTGAAACAACACGCACTGCTGACACCTTCAGCGACTCGCTCCCTGGCGCTTTTTATTACTTATACGTCGCATGGTTATCGCTATGATGCATCATAGCACATCGTGATAGATACGGTGCATCGCTATCGGGTTCCTTCGGTTATTCATTCCTCGGTGCTCTGCTGCCTTTTCAGCGCAACATCGATGCTGTACCCTACGGGACGGACTTCTTGTGGCGTGAGCATCCGTCTGCCGCTTACGCCGTTGGCAGGTTACGATTAGGGTAGCGGCTTCTAGCTCGCGTACGGGCATCCCCTCTGCCACCATCAGGTGACGGGCGTGGGCAATAGTGAGCAGGCTTCCTGCCTGCCCCATACCCTGCCACGGCGCCCCTTCCGCCAGCAACGCGGTCAGACGTCCTCCGTATGATTCGCATCGTTAACGACGTATCACTGCTGTCTAAGAGCCTATCCGAAAAGTGGGGTATTACAGGCTAAAGCCTGCGACACAGTTTGTACCGCCGCCTTCAGGCGGTGCATTACAGGCTAAAGCCTGCGGTACAAGCTGAAAAGTGCTCAGAAGCGATGTTTCGGATAGGTTCTAAGGCGTCGCTGTAGACTCCGCACCCCGTCCGTGATACTTACGATTACCGGGCTGATGGAGGGGAGCGCACAAGATAGGATAGTACCCAATAATGAGCGCAGAGGGTAACAATACAGGTATGGGTCATGCAAAGCATGCAGCGGGAGAGGGCCATAGGTGAAGACGCTCAAGGCATCAGCAAACGCTATCTCCCGCAAGCTTGCATGCTCTGCTTCCCAACCCAACGGGACAGGCTAGAGCGGGAGCATATTACACATCACCTCTGGAAGCAGAGCAACAGTAACCGGCAAGTAACAAGGTGACTGTCATCTTTTATCTGTTTTATCTGTTGGTGAGACAACATTCGTATTCCGAACATAATAAAAAAACCGACGCTGGTGGCGTCGGTCAGATCAGGTGTATTGGTAAGAACCGGTGTCAGGCATACTCCTCAACACTGTGCCGGGCGGTGCGAGCGGCACGCCGACGCATACCGGCATCGAGCTGCGCGAAGAACTCGTCAGGAGTGACGCTGGCAGCGGCACAGGCATCGGCAAAGCGCAGGTTGCTGCGATCAATCCGATTCTCACGCAAAAAGGCGCGAGCTTCAGGGCCAAATGTCTGCAAGACTTCTTCGACGGTGAGTTGCTCAAATGTTCCGTTGCGCATAGTTGTACTCCTTTAATCTATCAAGACTATCTTCGTCGCGACGACTTCATTGCCGATTGCGCTTTCATCATATCGTACAATATGCACAATTTCAAGAGTTTTGATTTGTATATTTTGCACAAATTACAACAGATAACCAGCGCGGAGAAGGCTGAATAGTTTGATCTCGTTCACCGAACATGAATGGGCACCGATCTAATGGAAAACGGTCACGAACGTACCATCGATGATCATCGCTCTTGCTGGGCTGCTACCCATCGGTATTCTGTACCTACGCTGCACAGGTAAGGACCGTATCAGTAACAGAGCGCGGATTGGCAAGGTGTAGACGTGGATGGGTAGTGGTTGGAATGAGTGCAGAGATCAGGAAGATCACGATGTTATACTTCCCGGTAGGAAGTGACAATTCACTGCCCTGCGATGACAACTTCAAGAGTGGACAATTATAGATAAGCTAACACACCATCTCTTGTATCAGGATGGCGCAGCGAATGCCTCTGAGCGTCCCTCTCCCACACACGTTCAGGAACGGACAGCATAGATAAGCCAGCCCACCATCTAGCGTATCAGGATGCCCTGGTGCAGGCTTGCAGTTTCCGACTATGCTTCAGAGACGAACCAGATATGCGAGCTAACACAGCATCTACTTCATCTCTCTCCTCTGCCGCGCTGCGGGAGAGGGACCGGTGGTGCGGGCGTTCAGCGTATCTCTAAACTCTACCTCCTACATACACTCGCGTATGCGGTCCATCCCCGAAGGTGCCGGCATGAATGCACAGGAGATCAGAGAATCAAAAAAGTGTGTATCACATCAAATCTTGAGTGATGCGATGGAATCGCTACCTATCATCAGATATGCGGTGAACCGTGACTATCTATCTCCTCTGCAACAATCCGAGGGGATTATCTGAAAGACACGGATGGGAGGTTCGGTAGGGGCGGGTTCGGTAGGGGCGGGTTCGGAACCCGCCCCTACGGTTTTCGTGATCCGCGGCCCATTGGTTCGGGTTGGCGGCGATATATTCCCGGATACGTTACAGGGATTTTTCATCGCGGATAATGTGTTCGTAATCATTCCGTTGCCAAACCGGTTGCCCCACCATGCCGCGCCATTGATTGACGCGTCGC
>NZ_DAOUBI010000101.1:0-13120 GCF_034432675.1 Chloroflexus sp.
GGCCCCCAGGCCCTGGCCTTTGCACACCGTATGCTTAGTGAAGCTCAACAGAGTCATAATCCGGTGACCGAAGCGATTGCTGAATTACGCCTCGGCCACGCCTATCAGGTGATTGCCCGTAGCGACGAGCAGATCGCACGTCAGCATTACAGCCGGGGCTTGCGCCTGCTACAACAGGTGAGTGTTCCACGGACCCGGGCTGAGGGTTACCTGGGATTGACGTTGTTGCACGGCCACGCCGGTGATCTGGCGCGTGCTGAAGCTGATGCACGAGAAGGCTTGCTTCTAGCTGTCTCTGCCGGTGATGAATGGGTCGCTGCGCTCATTTTGCTCGCGCTGGGAAGTGTGACTCTGATGGCCGATGATCAGCGCGGCTACGAATGGCTTGATCAGGCCGAGAAACGTTTTCAGATCGGTCGTGATACGTTTGGCCTGTTTCTCGTTCATCTCTGGCGCACGCTGGCTGCGTTGCGGGCCGGACGGACAACAGAGGTTGATCAGCTCGTTGATCAAGTGATGCGCGAGGCCGTCGAACACGGTTACGAAAGTGTCTTGATTGGCCCTAGCCTCTTTGGCCCACGCGATATTGCTGCGTTGGTACCATTGCTCTTACGGGCGCGCTCGATACCGGCGCATCGAGATACTGCCATGCACCTACTCCGCCAGGGATTTCCTTCGATTGCTGCTGATGATACGGTCAATGACTATCATCCAGGCTTCACATTGAGGGTACAGATGCTGGGGGCTTTCCGGGTCTGGCGCGGGAATCAGGAGATTCAGGCCCGTGAGTGGCAACGTGAGAAAGCGAAGCAGCTCTTTCAACTTCTGTTAACCATGCGCGGCAATTGGGTGCAGCGCGAACAGATTTGCGCCTGGCTCTGGCCTGACGCCGAGCTGGAAGCTGCTGAACGTCAGTTCAAAGTGACGCTGAATACATTGAATGCTGCACTTGAACCTCATCGCCCGTCCCGTGTTCCCCCATTCTTCATCCGTCGGCAGGGGTTGGCGTACAGCTTTGCCCCTTCATTCGGGGCATGGATCGATGTGGATGAATTTGAGCTACGGGCCGGTGGGGCATTGACGAGTAGCGATCCGGATTTTGCTCGTCGCAGTGCACAGGCCGCATTACAACTCTATCGCGGTGACTATCTTGCCGAAGCATTGTACGATCCCTGGACCATTGAAGAGCGCGAACGGCTGTTGGCACGGTATCTGGCAACTGCGGTCGCGTATGGCGAACAATTGAGTGCCGAGGGACGGCATGACGAAGCCATTCAAATCGCCGAACAGGTGCTCCGTCGTGACCGGGGTTATGAAGAGGCATATCAACTGCTGATGCGAGCACATGCACGAGCTGGAAGTCGTTCGCAAGCAATACGTTCTTATACACGCTGTGTGCAGGCGTTGCACGAGGAATTAGGGATAGAGCCTCTCCCCGAAACGGAAACCCTCTATCATCGTATCCGGCAAAACGAGCCAATTTGACAACCTTTGTGATAGTTTGTACGATGAATTTGCTGAATGTATCAGCACTGTCGAAGAGTAGACGGTGTCTGATTTCCTTCGTCTAAGGAGCATAATGTTATGGACCCAATCTTCGCCACCATTCGTTCCATTCACGCGATCTTCGGTCGCGAGGTGTTGTCGGTTCTGATTGTTGCTGCAGCTATCTACCTTGCCTTTACCTATCGCCCGAACGCACCTCGTAGTCCAGTGGCACGCATCTTCCCAGTGTTGATCGATATTCAGGTGACACTGGGCCTGATCTACTGGTTGGTTGGTATTTTTGCCGGCATAAACTATTTTCTCAGCTTTCCCTTCATCCTTCACCCACTACTTGGTTTTGCTACTGCCGTCGTTGCCCATCTGCTGATTGGTGCTCGCAGCCCCTTTGCTCGTCTCGGACGCTGGGCAGCGCCATCGGCACTTGGTATCATTCTGGTGTTGGTGCTCAGTAATGTGATGATTGCGATGATGGCATAGCGCAGGCCTGATGAGCCACGCATATCGCCGCCTGTCCAGTGTCACCGGTTGGCCGTCGGGGCAAGCTGTAGGGGCGGGTTCCAAACCCGCCCCCTACAGAAAATCACCCCAATGCTCCGGCCTGGGCAAGCAGCCGACTATCCTCGTCATCGGCGGGACCGGCGGCGAGCCACGCAGTCTGTTCGGCCCATGCTGTCTGGGCCGTAGCCAGGTCAGTTTCAGCAAAACGTAGTCGGTCGTTCGGCAAGAGTTGTGCAGCCAGCGGTAGGTCGGCACCGATAACCACCGCAATCACCGGATAACCACCGGTCGTTTGGGCATCAGCCATCAACAGAATGGGACGACCATCGGGTGGTAGTTGGATTGCGCCTGGTATCACGCCAAATGAGGGTAGTGACAGCTGATGTTCTGGAAGGATCACTCCACTCAGGCGATACCCCTGGCGGCTGGCAGCCTGATCGAGCTGAAAGTCTTGTGAAAGGAGCAATTCCCAAGCTGTTGGCAGGAGATCACGTTGAGGGCCGGGGAGGACGCGCAGGCAGGGGTGGGCACAGTATAGCGGACGCCGATCTGCCGGCCACCAACGGTATCCATTCTCGCGATGTAATGCGCGAGTCCGGACTTTGATCTGATCGCCAGCCCGTAATGCGCGGCCCTGATACCCGCCGAATCCACCGGCTAAACAGGTGCCCGCACCACCAATCACCCGTTCAGCTTCGAGATCGCCAGCTATCGCTAGATAAGCACGTCCACCCCAGCTACCCCGGCGCCCGCCCAGATTTAGGATGCTGCCTGTCGGGGCTACCACGCTTTGCCATGGTGCAAGTGGTATCTCGTTGAGCCGGGCCTGGAGATCGGCGCCAGTCAGCGCTATCAGCATTGCACTGTTGAAGCGCATGCTCACCCCGCCGGCGGTCAATTCGAGCAGTGGTGCGTCAGGATGGTTGCCGACCAGGCGATTCGCCGCTACCAGGGCGAATCGATCCATGGCCCCTCCCGGTGGCACGCCGTAGCGTCGGGCTGTGAGCCGTCCACCATCTTGAATGGTTAGCAAGGGGCCACTGGCGATGATGTCAATCGTTGCGAGTTTCATAGGGTCAATCAAAAGTAGCCTGATAATAATAACCCAAATTGCCACCTATTCTGTGAGCAGGCCCAGTCTGACTGCCAGGATGAACAGCACGACGCTGCACATACCACCGTGGGCGTACCTGCCTGAATAATTTGGGTAGTATCCAGTTCCTATCGACGCGCTACGTCACGCCTCACGGCAGCAACTCAGGTAATACCTATCCTCTGTGTCCTCCGTGTCTCTGTGGTGATAAAGGAGGCAACCTGGGGCAATTATTATTGCCCGGTATCGTGTAGATGATACCGGATGTTGGTGTATGCGCGACTCACATGATCGCCCCGCTGCTCTCTTAGTCTATCCAGGCGAGCTTTGGGATCACGGCTCAGGCGGCACCACACGTAATTTCCCGCGCAGGAAGGGGATACGTTCAATCACTTTGCTCAGTGCGTCTTTGATGATCGTCATATCTTCGTCAGGCAATGCCCGCAGTACCAGTACCAGCCCCACGTATACGACTGCCCCTAATGGTACACCGAGGAAGAAGAAGGTCGAGTCACGGAGCCACCAGATCGAGAGAACCATCCCTATCCCGGCCAGGCTCGTGAGTAATCCTGCTCGCCAGTTTTGGGCATTGAGCGTGCCTCTCGGCAGCAGCTTTATTGCGGCAATCAAGATGCCTAATTCAGTCACCGTGTAGGCCAGTGCGCCGCCCAAAGCGCCGTTCCCAAACCCCTGATCGGTCCAGGGCACCAGCACAAAATCCAACGGCAACGTCGCCACCGTCGCCGCGATCATGATTACATTGAGTGCTGCAGTTCGCTCGGCAGCAATCAACAACTGGCTCAGGACGGTGTTCAGGTAGGTGCAGATCAAGACCAGGCCTAACACCGCCAGCACCACCCCGGTTGGACGAAAGGCTTCGCCGTAGAGTAACAGCGCAATCGGTTCGGCCAGCGCTAGCAATCCCAGGCCGATGGGCATACTCAATGCCAGCATAATGTTGAAAATTGGACGGGCCGCCATCGCCAGATGATCTTGACCGGCGGCAAACCGGCGGGTTAAGGTTGGAAAGATCACTGTCCCAATTGCCACCGGAAAGAACATTAATGTACCGAACAGATTGACAGCAGTGCCATACCAGCCAACCGCTTCAGTTGAGGCAAACATTGCGATAAACAGGCGATCAATCTGTTGATACACCATGAGCGTTAGTGCTGTCACCAGATATTGTTTCGAGTCGAGCAGCATTTGCTTTGCTGCTCGCAGATCAACCCGCCACTGTGGTCGGTGCTGGCGAAAGAGGAAAAATGCGTCGCCGAGGAAAGCAACTACGGCTGCCAGTACATTTGCCCAGCCGATCCAGATCACATTGAAGCCAGCAAAAAGTAAGCCAAGGCTGACGACCGTCAGCACAACCTTGCTTGCTACCGTCACCAGCGATACATAATGCGTCTGCTCCAGACCGTTCAGGGTTGCAATCAGCCCACCACTCAACACCGAGAAGAGGGTCATGAGACCAATAATCCAGATCAGTGCCGTCTGGGTCGGATCGGCGGAGACGGCGGCCAGATCGTAGCCAAAGACGGCCAGACAACCGAGAAGCCACAGAGCGGTGCGTACTAGCAGACTGGTTGTTACCAGAGTACCGGTACGATGGGGTTCACGGGCCACCGCCTTTGTGAGGTAGGTGTCCATGCCAAAGGTGATCAACACACCGACGATCATCCAGATCGAGAGGGCAATAGAGAGCTGACCGATTGCCAGCGGTCCCAGAATACGAGGCTGAAAAATGGCCACCAGGAACGCCATTGCCCACGTCAGCAATTGTGCTGCCATCATTGCGCTGGCATTACGGGCCAGCCGGGCGCCACTGATCGGCGCCAGCGAGGTTGCATGGCTACTCACGGTAAAACTCCCCTATGTGATGGGTCGGCACCAGCCACCCGATCTGGTGCGATGTAGCAACACGTTTCAGGATTGATTTGGTAGTTCAGGCTTTTGTGTAAGCCAACGAAGGGGTAATAAAGCTGATCGAGGCCCAACAGCACTTTATCCCGGCGATGCCACTTGATAATTCCCGAAGCAATCTGACGCAATCCCTGACTAAACAACCATTCGGACAGGATCACAATGCCACCTGTATCGCCGCAGCGCAAATATTTGCCGGCAACTGCGCCGGCACCCATGCCGTAGGCGCGAAAGCTGCGTCGTGCACCTTGCCAGCTTTGCCAGTGGTGATGATAGGCGATTGCCTCTGGAGTGAAGACGATTCGTCCACCGGCCTTCAATGCTCGATACCCCAGGTCGCGCTCTTCCCAGGCACCCAGCGGTGCGCCGGCGCCGATCAATTCATCAAAGCCACCGAGTCGTTCAAAGGCATCACGGCGAGCACCCATGTTATGACCATGACCGAACGCTAAATTGAAGCGATTGTGCTGAAAAACATGACGGAAACCATTGCACGTTCCCAGCACCAGTTCATCGATACCCTCTTGATGCGGCCCCGGTAAAACAGCCCCGAATGCCAGCCAGGTCTGCGGATCGTGTAGCTCTGCAACCAGGGCGCCAATCCAGTTCGGATCGAGCACGCAGTCATCATTCGTAAACAGAATGTACGGCGCATTCCCCATTGCTACGCCGGCATTACGGGTCGCCGAAATGCCACGCACGGGTCGCCGCACATACCGGATACGCTCATCAGACTCGGCATGGGAACGCACGCATTGTTCGGTTCGATCATCTTCGCTTTGATCAAGCACCCACAGGACGAATTGAGAATAGGTACTCCGCCGTAAGCTGGCAATGGTGGCATCAATCGCTGCCCCTCGCCCATACGTTGAGATCACGACATCTACGGTTGTCGTATTCATAACATTGCTGCCCGCCTGATCTAACTGCCGTTGACGGCAGCAGTGTACGGCTACAAGTTAACACTTTGCTGAAATGAGGGCTAGTCGTAGTTAACGAGACCGTCACCTGCGCTACAAAGCATCTGTTTGCTGGTTCACCATTCGGGTCAGCCCGTGTTTATGCAGTGCGCCGAAGTGCCTCGCCGCGGAGTTGCCGCTCTACTTCGTGAATCAGATCGTCCGAGTCGACCGGTTTGGTGAGGAAGGCGTTGACACCAACGCCGGCTGCTTTTACTGCATCCCGCTCTTCAACACTACCGGTAACGATAATGACCGGTATGCTACTAAAGCGTTCATTGGTGCGCATTTCACGTACCAGCTCAATACCATCCATCCGCGGCATCGTCAAATCGGTGACGACCAGATCGACGGCATACGTATCCAGGTGACGTAAAGCCTGGACACCATCGATAGCGGTAACCACTGTATAACCGTGCTGTTCGAGGACAAAACTCATCAGCCGATGGCTGGGAACGTAATCATCAACTATCATAATTGTTGTCATAAGGTTTATCTCCCCGACTCCAGATACTTCACCAAATGCCAGTAGTTACCATCCGCACGCGATGTATATGCAACGTGATCCATCAAGTGGCGGATTAAGAAGAGACCGTAGCCGTGAATTTGGGCTTCGACCAGATTAGGTTGTGGTACCAGCTCCGGATCAAACGAATCGCCCGTATCATGCAACTCAATCTCCAGGCGAGCCGGCTGTGGATGTAAGACAAGTATGACTCTGACCCGATCCTCATCATTTTGCCGATTGTGATAGGCATGACTAATGATGTTCGTGCAGACTTCGTGGGCTGCGAGCTGTATATTGTATACCAGCTTTTCATTGACTACATCTACCTGTCGGAGCAACTCTGCAATTGTTTCACTCAAGAGATGCAAATAGGCATAACGCGCCGGCAGATCGAGCCGGATCACTTCCTTGTGTTGCAGGCTCACAGCGCCGCTCCTTTGATTACGATGATCGTCTGATCATCATCCTGGGGATGACCGGCACTAAACCGATCAACCACGCTAAATAAACTATCGGCAATTGCCCGTGCCGGTTGTTCGGCCAGCTCATCGACAGCCGCTAACAGACGATCAATCCCAAACAGTTCATCATCGGCATTGCGGGCATCGCTAAAGCCATCGGTGGCAACAATCAGCAGATCCCCCGGCCTCATTGTCAGATAACGGTTTTGAAAGTTGTTCACCGGCAGTACACCAACTGCTGTGTGGTCGGCTAACAGCAACTCTGCTTTGCCGTGGCGTGGCCGGTAGATGACCGGTGCATGACCGGCATTGGTATACATAATTTCACGATTGTTTTGGTCATACTGACCAACAAAGATGGTTGCAAAGACGCCGATCCGGGTAAAATCGTTGTACAGATCTTCACTGGATTGCCGCATCACCGCTGCCGGCGTCGGCGACGGCATGAATTGCGCTTTGCTATGCAGGGCGGTGCGGGTCATCGACATGAGCAAAGCGGCAGAGACACCTTTACCACTCACGTCGCCAATCGTGAAGATGAAGGGGTGGTTGGGGATGTTGATAAAATCGAAGAAATCACCCCCCACCTGGAGTGCAGGCCGTGAATATGCGTAAATATCCAGACCGGCTACTTCCGGTAACGTGCGGGGCAAGAGATCGGTCTGGACGCGCCGGGCCAGATCCATCTCACTGCGTAATCTGGCCTGCTCAACCATTTCCTGGTACAGGAGAATCCGCTCAATTTGTGCGCTGGCCTGATCGGTGATCGCGCGGCCTAATTTTAGCTCCGGTGTGCCAAAGCCTTCGGCACGATCAATAATCCCCAGACTCGCTATCATCATGCCGCGCACCCGTATTGGCAGCAGCAGTAAGTTGTGAACGCCGGGTGGTCGTCGCAAATCGCCATCATCTTCTCTGAGCAGCAGTGGCCGATCTTCTGTCTGTAGTTGCCAGTACAGACGCCAGATGACCTCGTTATTCAAGCCGCAGGCTGAAGATTGCACGACAATCGGTTCACCACCATTGGCAGCAACATACGTTGCAAACCCGGCTCGCCCCTTGAGCATACGAAGTGCTTCATTGACGACGGCCTGGAGCGTTTCACGAATGGTTACCAGATCGCGCATGGCCTGCGTCAATCGATACAACGCCAATTGCTGATCCTGACTGGTAACCAGATCAGCGGTCATGCATTGCAGTTCATGCTCAAGCTGGACAATATAGCTAATCAGCCTCGCCTCTGCCTGTAACCGCTGCCGTGCTGCCTCGTCGCGTAAGCCGGTCAGTCGCAGTTCACCGATGACTTCATCGTAGCGATAGATAGCCGCTGTCAGATCAGGCGGGAGCATACGCTGACCTGCCGGCCAGTAGGCCAATGGACGCCCCTGTTCGTAAACGCCAAACGTTTGTGCTCCCTGCGCTAACCAGGCCTCGGCCATGGCCTGAAAGCGTGTATACTGCGAGCTGAGCAACGATACGAGCATGGAGGTTCTCTCAGGCATTCAAAACAGCCAATGCATGATCGGCATCAACAAAAATAGTGAACGCTTTGTCGAGTCTGGTCAGTTCAAATATCATTAACACAGGCCGTCGCAGACCGCACAGCGCAAATTCGCCCTGCCCCTGCTGGCAACGCTTCAATGCCGAAACCAGGGTTGCCAGCGCGGTTGAGTCAACAAACGTCGTTTCGCTCAGATCAACCAGCACCCGTGCCCCAGGTGTTCCTGTCGCCTGTTCCAGCCATTGTTGGACCGGTGGTACTGTATTGGCATCTAGTCGGCCTGTAATGGCAAGCACTGCCACATTCCCGACAATCCGTGGCTTCATTTCCATAGCCTAAATCCTCCTTAAGTAGCGCAAACTGCTGGTCAGTAACGGCGACAAACTGACCTATCGGTTAGGTGGCAGGGTCAGATCGGGTGTCAATGATGATCTGACGGTCTGATGCGCCTTTGTTAGCCGGCGTAGCCAGACAACCGGGGTCCGTACCAACAGGTCAAGGTCTCTTCGCCACGAGCGTGTCGCGCTATAGTATACATCGGCAATAATCACTGTATCGAGATCATCGGATGAAGCCTGAATATACCACAAACCGGTCACTCCAGGCGGCACGTCGTGCCGTCGCTGCTGCCACTTCTCGTTTAACCGGGCTGCCTCATTTGGTGTCAAGGGTTTGACGCCGACCAGTTGCAAGTCGCCACGCAGGACACTTAAGAGTTCTGGTAAACGATGCAATTCATACGTTTCCAGCCATCTACCAAACCAGCGGTAGCGCCCGTCTGCGTGGCGCGTGCGCCAGCGCCAGAGCGTGAAAGGCCGCAGAGTCATGTGACCATCAGGCAAGATAATTCGTTCACCAATCCGTGCGACCCCCACCAGTGGTCGTCCACCACTCCCCAGAGCAGCCAGGATACCCGTCAGTAAAAACAATGGGCTGAGCAGGATCAAGAGCAGAAGCGCAGCGAGTCGATTCAGGAAACTGGCAAATCGCCCAATGCTGGCGGTCACTGCTGAAACCCGCCCGATGAGAAAGGCGTCGACAATTGCCGTCTGCTCACCGGTATCCGGGTCTACAATCATCCCAGGATAGACAATCCGTTGATTGAGATTGACCAGTTGTCCCACGTAGGTGTCGCTCCACACGACACTGGCCGTGACGGTGGCTTCATCATCGACCATACAACCGCTACCGATGACCGTTCCCAAGCCGAGTTCAGCCTCACGCCCGATCCAGCAGTTGTCGCCAATGTACAGGGGGGGCGCAATTCGTACACTCGGATGGATCGAATCGTTACGTCCAACCCAGATGCCTGGGGCAATTTTGCGTCCACTGAGCGAAGGGTAGCGAACCGTGTCTGCAGGTCCATCGGTGACGTTGGGATCAAGTGCTCGATAGGCGCTGTAGAGGAAGACCTGTTGAGCTGAGTAATAGTCGGTCAGTGTCGTGAGTGGATTCCAGTAACCGCTGAAGGTAAAATTCTGTACCGGTGTTTGCCCGGCAATCAAGCGTGGTAGCAGATCGGTGGCGATAACACAACGACTGCGCAGCGGGATGTGTTCGATCAGCGCCGGCTCAACAATATACGCTCCGGTAAGGGCAACGACATCAGCCCCGGTTGGTGTTTCGAGCACGGCACCGATCTGACCATCAGCCGCAACCACAGCATATGGTGTGGCCTGATGCGGGTGAGGTTGATGGGTAATCACCGTCAGCAGTGCTCCCTGCCGCTGGTGATGATCAAGCGCTGCTTCTATCGCAACATCAATAATCGCGTTTCCCGGAATGACCAGACAGGTTTCATGAATGAGGGGTGCTGCCCAGCGGAGCGCACCACCATCCGCCCATGCTTCGTTCAATGAAATGTACTCGATATCAACACCCCAACGTCTGCCACTACCGAACACCGCGGTAATGGGAGCACTCTGTTCGTGGAGCGCAATCAGAATACGTTTGATACCGGCGCGGGCCAGAATTTCAATCGTGGTCGCCATCACCGGGCGGTCAACAATCGGTAATAACACATCAGGTACAACGTCGGTCAAGGGGGGCAACCGACGCTCTTCTGCCGTAGCAATGATGAAAGCAATAGTCATTGGTTCAGGCTCCTTCAGTGGCTACAGAGGTATCAGGCAAAGGTGCCATTGTTGCCGCCGTGACATCTGGAAAGATTTGTAATACCTGATCGAGGCGTACCAGTTGCAGTGTACGTAGGACATCATGTGAACAACTGGCAAGGCGTAGAGCGCTGTTGTGCTCGCGGGCCAGGCGGTCGAGTTTGACCAGCGCAGCCATGCCGGCACTGGCCATAAAGGTCGTACCACTGCAATCGATAATCAGACGTTCGCCTTGATCAAGTTTTGTGCTGGCTTCGTTCAGGAAGGTGGTTGCGGTTGCCGCATCAAACAGACGCGGTGCGGATATAATCGTCCAGCCGTGCGTTGTGGTTGACGATGCCGGCAGGGGGGGTTGTTCCTGAGTGATCCGGTCTGCGATGGCCGACAAATCAGGAAAGCGCTCAAAGAAGCGATCCAGTTTGAGCAAGTCGAGAATGCGGAGAATTGGTTCCTGCACATTGAGCAGGAACAGATCACCGCCTTTAGCGCGCGCCTGCCTGGCCAGAGCAACCAGGGCGCCCAGTGCTGAACTGTCGAGAAATTTGGTCTGGCTCAGGTCGAGAATGAGATAATGCTGTTCACCCAACAGTCGGTACGCTTCCTGTCTGAATGACTCCAGGTTATTAACGTCGAGGCGATGTCCGACAGTCAGCACCGGCCACGGTATTGGTGGGGCTGCCGGCTCGATTGGTGGCGGCACCTGCGCCGGTTCCGGGTTGGGCACCATACTCAGGGCACTTCCCCGTTGCATTGCCCACCACTGCCGGAAAAAGAAATACCCAAAGTAGACAAAATCGTGAACATAGCGCTTCCACAAGCGGCGTGGTTCCTGGATGAGTCGGTACACCCATTCCAGCCCACTGCGTTGCATCCACAGCGGAGCGCGTCTGGTCACGCCAACGATCATGTCAAACGTACCACCAACACCAATGGCAATTGGTACCCGCAGCTCATGGGCGTACATGCGAATCCACTTCTCTTGTTTCGGGTTACCGAAAGCCACCAGCAGAATATCAGGTTGTGCGGCCTTTACCGTCTCGACAATCGAGCGATCCATCTCCAGGACTGAGCGGGGGGGTGGCGACAGAACACCGGCGACTTTAAGTCCGGGATACCGCTCTTGCAAGATAGCTGCTGCTTTTGCCGCTACGCCTTCCCGCGCACCCAGAAAGAAGATCGAATAACCGCGCTGGGCTGCCCGTTCAGCCAGCGCCGGTACCATATCGGCCCCGGTGACGCGCCCCGGCAGTGGCCCACCCAATAGCCGTGATGCCCAGACTAGTGGCATCCCGTCGGCAGTTGCCATATCCGCCTCTTGCAGGATACGCCGTAGTTCGGGATCGTGCAGCGCATTGACCACAAAATCGGCGTTGACCGTCGCAATCTGATGGAGACGACCGGTTGCCCGACCTTCCACGATAAACTCGTCGCAGCGATCAAGTGCCTCAGCCATGGTCAAGTTATCAATCGGCACACCCAGAATAACGAGCAGTTTGCGCATGGTGTTCTTCCCGGTCAGTAAGCACCTCGTCCCAGCAGAACTGCCGGAATGGTGCGTAACAGAATTTCAATATCCTTCCAGATGCTTTGCTCGGCAATATATTGCAAATCCAGCTCAACCCAACGCTTAAAGTCGAGATCGCTTCGCCCTGATACCTGTTGCAAACCGGTGATGCCGGGAATGGCATGCAGGCGCCCGATCTGCTCATAGGTATATTTCGCGACTTCGCTCGGTAAGGCAGGGCGTGGCCCAACCAGACTCATCTCGCCTTTCAGTACGTTAAAGAGTTGTGGCAATTCGTCGATACTAAGCTTCCGGATCACCCGACCGACTCGGGTTACACGCGGGTCGCGCTTCATCTTGAATACCGGGCCATCGGCTTCATTTTTGGCCTGCAATTCGCGAAGCCGTTGCTCGGCATCAATGTACATCGAGCGGAATTTATAACAGTAGAAATGTTCGCCATCTTTACCGACACGCATCTGTTTGAAGATCACCGGTCCCGGTGACTCGAGTTTGATTAACAGTGCTGTCATCAGCATGATCGGCGACGTCAAAATAATCGCAATCACCGCCACTGTCACATCCAACACTCGTTTAAGACGCGAGAGCAGTTTGGTACGAATCACCCACCACGATAAGGCCAGTCGCAAACGCTGATTGGCGCGGGTGCGCTGAAAACGACGCTCGGCAAAGATGGTGAGCATGCGCTCTGTCTTATCATCAAGATGGTGCGATTTCGGTTTGACAACGTTCATAGCAGGGTACCTCACTCGTTTCGAGAACACTATCACTATACCCCATCGAACGAACAAATTCCTTACAACGATTGAGTTATCAGTGAAGAATATGTCACTCGTAACACGCCATCACTGCCTGATCTGCCAGTGACTTATGCTGAAGTGTATACATCTATAATATTAGAACTTATTTCATAAAACGCTGTACTGTCGCTCTAACAACCATCTCCGGTGCCATCATGCGCTGGATTAGTTACCTTGCCCGCTCATTATGCGCGTGTCGCGACGTTTGGAGTGCGACAGCCATGCTGCC